>DFHD01000009.1 GCA_002372545.1 Lachnospiraceae bacterium UBA3732
CGAATTCGCCACAATTAGAAATCAATCCGGTCTTAACAGTTTTAAGATAAGTGTTAAAGAATTTGTTGCCAAGACTAATGCTATATGTATTCAAGCTAAAGCTGGGCGATATGGTGGAACATATGCACATAAAGATATTGCTTTTGAGTTTGCAATGTGGATTAGCCCGGAGTTTAAGATATATATTGTTAAAGAATTCCAAAGGCTGAAAACAGAAGAACAGAAACTGTTGGGGTGGTCAGCAAAAAGAGAATTGACAAAAATCAATTATCGCATACACACTGATGCTATAAAGAATAACCTTATCCCGGTAGAACTTACCTCTGAACAAAAGTCGTTCATTTATGCTGATGAGGCAGATATGCTTAATGTTGCATTGTTTGGTATGACTGCAAAACAGTGGAGAAGCCAAAACCCCGATAAAAAGGGGAATATAAGAGACTATGCAACTATAAATCAATTGATATGTCTGTCAAATATGGAGAATCTAAATTCTGTGTTTATTAACGACAATATGCCTCAAAGTGCAAGAATTGAAAAACTGAATAAAATTGCTATTCAGCAAATGAAAATACTTGAAGATATTGAGGATAAAACGCCACTGATTGAAAAAAAATAATAGGTATAAAATAACTCCTACCAACGGCAGGGGGGATCACCAACGGATCTGCCGTTGCTTGATGTCGTTCTCTGGAAAAGGAAGGAGAATAGACATGAAAGAAGAGTTGATAAATGATATGTTTGCCATACAGGCAAGTGCGCAAATTAAAAAATGTAAATCCGGTGCAAAAACAGCATAAAACATATTGTAATATCGTGCAGACAATCTGAATAACAAATCGTAAATTCGGTTGATTGCTTTGGACAGATGGGTCATCTGCTGTTCTGATTGAAGGAGCCAGGTGTGTTGGAAAAAACACCACAGCTGAAGCGTTTGCAAAAACTGAATATGATGATTACATTTTGATTGATTTTTCAACAGCTGAGCAGGCCATCAAGGATAACTTTGATAATATACTTTACCAGTTAAAAAGTCGCCAGAAAATGTGCTCGAGTAGCAGTGTCGATTTTACTTGACAAACGATTGTATTAAGAGTATTATTTGTATTACAATGAGTAATACAAATAATACTCTTTTATTTCTTTTTATATTTCTACCGTAACTGAACTGTTGCTTTCGATCTTTTGTTGATTAAGGAGATGAGTGAAATGAATGCCATCGAAACCGTAAAACTGACCAAAATGTATGGGAAGAGCAGAGGGATCAAGGACCTTGATCTGACCATCCGGGAAGGGGATTTCTTTGGATTTATCGGACCGAACGGCGCAGGAAAATCCACTACCATCCGGACACTGCTTGGACTGATCCGGCCTACAGGCGGAAGCGCAAGGATTTTCGGCATGGATACGGAAAAGGATAAAACCAAAATACTGGCGGAAACAGGGTATCTGCCTTCCGAAACCGATTATTACAGAGGGATGCGGGTGAGGGATGTTCTTCTCTATTCCGCAAAGCTTCGGAAAAAGGACACCTGGAAGGATGCGGAGGAAATGGCAGACAGACTGCAGCTTGACCTTACAAAAAAGGTAGATGAGCTTTCTCTGGGGAACCGGAAGAAGGTCGGGATCATCACCGCCATTCAGCATCATCCGAAGCTGATCATCCTGGACGAGCCAACATCGGGACTGGATCCGCTGATGCAGAGGGAGTTTTTCCGGATCCTGCAGGAAGAAAACAGCAGAGGGGCAACCATATTTTTCTCCTCTCATATTCTTTCGGAGGTGCAGGAGCATTGCCGTACAGCAGCCTTTATCCGGGACGGCAGGATCATCCTCTCCGACCGGGTGGAAAAACTGGGACACTCCGGAACGAAGAAGGTGGAAGTGAGGAGCAATGCGGAGCAGGCCGGCCCGGGTCTTGCCGGGATCAGGAGTCTTCCGGGAGTCAGCGTAACAGAGGAAGCTGAGGGCGTGCTGCGGTTTATGTATGCGGGAGATATCCGGATTCTTCTACGGCAGCTGGCCGATGGGCAAATTACGGATGTCAGCATTACCGAACCGAGTATGGAAGAAATATTTATGCATTATTATCAAAGTGAGGAAAAAGGAGAACGGTCATGAGCATTTTTATTCAGGAGATCAAACTTCACCGTCTGACCTGGATCATCTGGACCCTGGCAATCGGCTTTATGATGGCAGTTGCTGTTATGATGTATCCGGAAATGCAGTCACAGATGACGGATATCAGTGAGGCCTTCTCATCCATGGGGAAATTCACCACAGCCTTTGGCATGGATAAGCTGGATTTCGGTACAATAAAAGGCTATTACGGCGTGGAAGCCGGAAATGTGATGGGAATCGGCGGGGCATTCTTTGCGGCTATTCTGGGCATCGGCATGCTGATGAAGGAGGAGCAGGGGCGGACGGCTGAGTTTCTTTTTACTCATCCGGTATCCCGCACAAGAGTGATCACGGAAAAGCTGCTCAGTATTTTCGTGATGCTCCTTGCCATGAATCTTGTGATCCTCATCTTCGGTGTGGGCGCCATTATGGCCATTGGAGAAGAGCCTTTTCTGAAGGAAATCCTTCTGATCCAGCTGGCGTATTTTCTGATGGAGCTGGAGATTTCCGGAATAACCTTCGGCATTTCCGCATTTATCCGGAAGGCAGGTCTGGGCATCGGCATCGGGCTGGCCGGTCTCTTGTATATGCTGAATATCCTTGCGAATATCACGGAGGAGGCTAAGGCGCTGAAATACTTTACCCCCTTCGGATTTACGGATAGCGCGGAGATCATGACAAGCCTTCAGATCCTCGGGGAGTATCTGGCAACCGGAATGGCTTTTCTGGCGGCCGGAATCGTCGCGGCTTACCTGAAGTACAGAAATAAAGATCTGATGGTATAGACCTGGCTACGCTGAGGATTTTTGAACTGCACTCTCGAATAAGCATTCTGCGCAATAGTCGCATTAATTTAAAACATCAGCACGAGTGAAAAGCGGATATGCATAAAACAAAAATGTGCATAACCGGCATGTATATAATTGACGAACGCAAACAGACGTGGAAGGGAATGAGACAGATGTTAATTCAAATTGACGAATATTCGGATGTCCCCATTTATATGCAGATCAGGAATCAGATCGTGATGGGAATATCCGGGGGAGAGCTTCGGCCGGGGGAACAGCTTCCCACGGTACGGGCTCTGGCCATGGAGATCGGGGTAAACACCATGACAGTGAGTAAGACCTACCAGATGCTGAAGGCAGAGGGATATATCCTGACTGACCGGAAGAATGGTGCAAGAGTGAGAACGGAGATCGAACAGTCCGGACAGATCAGTGAGGCAAATAAAACCGAGCTGCGGCGGATCGTATCCGAGGCGAGGTTGTCCGGTGTACCGAAGGCGGAACTGATCGCTCTGATCGATCAGTACTATTAAGGAGTGAGTGAAGATGAAAATGGGATTTTTGCCGATTCTGGCCGGGATCATGATTCCGGCGCTTGCAATCATGGTATGTGTTATTTATCCGAAAAACTGGAAGAAAAAAAGATTTGTTCTGGGAGTAAAGAACAGGTCCGAGTTCCGGCAGGGCGAGGCGGAGGCCGAGGTAAGCGGGCTGCTCGCGAGGGCGAGAAGGTTTGCAGTCATTCTGATCGTTTCCTATTCTGCCATTAATCTGCTGCTGTTTCTACTGCGCAATGAAGCAAAACAGTTCATCATCTGGTATTATTTGACACTGGCAGCGCTGATCCTGGTCAATGTGCCCTATTGGCGCGGGAATGGGGAACTGAAGGCGTTGAAAAAAAGACTGGGGATCGAGAAAAAGACCGGCGTAAAGGTTGTTGATGTAAAAAGCATTACGGCTTCGCATGCGTTAAATAAAGCCCAAATGGTCATTCCTGCGGTGCTGGCCGTCCTTTTCCTTGGACTGACGCTTCTGTTTGAAAAGGGAATCCTTCATTTTGGAAGCGAAGCAGGCCGCCGGTATGCCGGAAGCTATATTGTATTTGAGATGGTGGGCGCACTGACCTTAATTGCCGTTATTCTGGTTCCGCTTGCGATCATGATCGACAATGCGAGAAGCCAGATCGTATCGGAAAACAGCGGCGAAAATGTGAATTATAACAGGGCGGTAAAAAAAGTCTGGGCGGATTTTTCAGTTTTCGTATCCTGGAGTACTCTGGCTGCAGCCATCCTGGGAGCGGCCGGCGTATGGGTTCTGGGCAGTGAAATTCCGGGTATGATCATGCTTGGCGTTTTTCTTGTATTGATCTTTGCAATGCTCTTTGTTCTGATGAGGAAGCTGAGTGTACTGAGCAGCAGGTATGCGGACGAAACGCCCTATGACATGGATGAAGATGATAACTGGCTTCTGGGAATGTTTTATTATAATCCCTCCGACCGGAGACTGAATGTCAGCAGAAGGACAGATACCGGTTTCACCATTAATCTGGCGCATCCGGCGGGAAAAGTGATCACGGCAATCATTGCGATCATGCTCGCAGCTGTGATCACGGCGATGACTATTGGAATAAAGACTATGGATTCGCCGCTTCAGGTAAGGCTTTCAGAGGGGACTGTGATCTGCCATCAGCTGAAGGATGAGTATAAGATCGATCTGGATGACATCAGGGAGATGGAATACGGTGACGATATGAGTGACCTGAAAAAGAGCAAGGTGGCTGGTTACAATACCCAATCGGTGCTTAAGGGAACCTTCCTTGTGAATGGAGAGAAGGGATGCAGGGTATTTATGGATCCCGGGCAGAAGGAGTATATCCGGATCAAAACGGACTCCTGCACCTACTATATCAATGCGTCTACAGCAGAAGAAACGAGGGCGCTTTATGAGGAAATCCTTTCTAACCGGTAGGCTTTCCGGGAAGGGATTGTTTATCCGATCAAAAGAAAGAGACCGAAAAGGACAGCCAGAAAGAGCAGATTGATGATGGTAAAACGAAGCAGATACCGGTCTCCGGGCTGCTTTTCCCTGGCATGGAATTTGTAGGTGATCAGACTCGCCATACTGGCAATCAGTGTGCCGAGACCGCCCAGATTAGCGCCGATCACCAGATCGCTGCCTCTGCCGGTAAAGGCGGAGAGGAGCATGGCGGCAGGTACATTGCTGATCACCTGCGAGGAAAGTACAGCGGTAGGAACGGTATGCCGGTCCACAATGCCGGTCAGTGTATCCCGTATTGCCGGAATCCTGCCCAGATTGCCAATGAGAATAAAGAAAAAGACAAAGGTTAGAAGAAGGGAGTAGTCTACCTTGCGGAAGGCACCCCGGTCCAGAAGGAAAACAAAAAGGGAGACAGCTGCCAGCATGATCCAATAGGGGAGTGCGCCGGCAACGGTGAAAAGACAAAGGGTGAACAGAAAGAGATACGCAGTAAGTCTGCCCGGCTCTGGGCGGGGGTGCTTACTGACTACTGCGGTATCCTCGTGCTGATCTGTCCGGTTCAGCAGAAAGACAGCAAGGATCAGGAGGATCAGAGCCGTCAGACTGTAGGGCAGCATGAGCCGGAAAAAGCCCGAAAGAGAAAAATGATACTCGGTGTAAAGATACAGATTCTGCGGATTCCCTATCGGGGTAAGCATACTTCCCAGATTTGCACCGACAGTCATCAGGATCAGAGTATATACGGTCCGCCTTCTGTCGCCAAAGGCCGAAAGAAGAAGCAGGGCGAAGGGGACAAGGGTGACCAGTGCCACATCGTTCGTCAGGAGCATACTGAGGAAAAAAGCAAGCAGAGTAAGAAAAAGGGAAATGCTGCGTTCGGAGTGGATGCGGCCCAGCAGACGGCTGGTCAGATATCGAAAGGTGCCGATCCGGTCCAGGGCGCCCACCACAAGCATGAGAGAAAAGAGAATGGCCAGTACCCGGTAGTTTACATAATGCACATATTCTTTATCGGGCACAACAAAAAAGAGGGACAGCAGCATCAGAAGTCCCGAAACCACAAGGATCGTATCTTTTTTTACCAGCTGCATGATTCGTTCTTTCATACCCGTCATTATACTAAATTCCGGGAAAAATAGCAAAGGCAAAGGAACGGCACAGGGCCGGTTATGCTTTCAATTCTTTACAAATCCGGAGACTGGTGATATAATGACAAGCTGATACGGAATAACTTTTTATTTGGATGCATCCCGAAGGAGCATCCCGGAATGGAGGCGATATAAAAGTATGAAAAATACACAGCTCTCGGTGAACGCTGGCACAGAGGTTTTTGAGGAGCATGAATCTGCGGTGCGGTCCTATTGCCGCAAATATCCCGTGGTCTTTGCCAGGGCGAAAAATGCCGAGCTATTCGATGTTGACGGAAATAGATATATTGATTTCCTTGCGGTTGCCGGGTCCATGAATTACGGACACAATAATCCGGAGATCAAGAGCAAGATCCTCGATTATCTCAGTGAGGACAGACCGATCAACATGCTGGACATGTATACTGAGGCAAAAGCAGAATTTCTGCAGACCTTTAATGATAAAATCCTGAAGCCCAGAAATCTGGACTACAAGGTGATGTGCTGCGGCCCCACAGGAACAAATGCTGTGGAAGCGGCACTGAAGCTGGCGCGGAAAAATACCGGCCGGGATGGCGTTTTCGCTTTCAGCGGCGCTTTTCATGGAATGACGCTTGGCGCGCTGGCCTGCACGACAGATAAGATCAGCCGTGAAGGGGCGGGTGTTCCCCTTACATTCGTAGATCATATTCCCTACGAGGGCGCCATTGGTGTGGATTCCCTCGGTTACCTGAAGTGGGTGCTGACGGATGATCACTCCGGCCATGAAAGACCGGCCGCGATCATTCTGGAGACCATTCAGGCGGAAGGCGGCATCAATGTGGCGACAGTAGAGTGGCTGCAGGAGGTGCGCAGAATCTGTACGAAGTACGGGATCATTATGATCGTGGATGATATTCAGGTTGGAAACGGCCGTACGGGAAGCTTCTTCTCCTTTGAACGTGCCGGTATCGTACCGGATATGGTTGTCCTTTCCAAGTCTATCAGCGGCTTCGGCATGCCCATGGCACTGCTTCTGATCCGCCCTGATCTGGACATTTTCCGTCCTGCCGAGCATAACGGGACATTCCGTGGAAACCAGCTTTCCTTTGTCGGCGGTACGGCGGGAATCAATTATTTTGTCGATCATAAGATTGATGAAGAGGTTCGCCGTAAGGGCGCTATTATCGAGAATTTCATGAAAGAGAAGATTGCCCCCATCGATGAAAGGCTTGTTTACAGAGGAATGGGCTTTATCTGGGGCATTGCCTTTAACGATATTGATCCGAAGATGGCGCTGGAGGCGGTTCACCGCTGCTTCGAGCGCGGACTCATCCTGGAAGTGGCCGGCTCACGTGACGGCGTGCTGAAGCTGATGCCGCCGCTGACCATTACCGATGATGTACTGGAGGAGGGTCTGGAGATCATCCGCCAGGTCGTAACCGGCATTCTTAAGGGTGAATAAACCATATTCCATATGGGTTTGGGTGTCAGAAGGAACAGTTTTACGAAACAGTTCCCTTTGGCACCTTTTTCTGCTATTATGTAAGGTGAGGGTTTACTGCTATGAGAAAGATTAATGGGTGGAAAGAAAACGGAGCAGGAAATGGAACTTGTCAGCATTGTGACAATGACATATAAAAGCTTTAAAGGGCTTAGAAAGACCATGGATTCTGTTCTGAGCCAGGATTATCCACGGGTGGAGTACATCATTGCAGATGACGGCTCCCCTGATTTTGATGCCCGGAAGGTGCAGGATTATATCCTTAAGCATAAAGGGGAAAATGTAGAGAATGTGATCGTCTTCCGGAATGAGGAAAATGTGGGAACGGTGAAGAATCTGAACCGTGCTTATCAAATGGCTTCCGGAAGTGTGGTCATGCCGCTTTCCTGCGGTGACTTTTTCTTGGAAAAGGATGTGGTGAGCCGGATCATGCGGCGGTTCTCCGGGATGGAGATCAATGCCCTTGTCACGCGCCGGGTGGCCATAGACCAGTCGGCGGGAAAGACGTATTATATCCCGGACACCCGCAGCGCGGAAAAGCTGATCCGCATGGAATCCGATCATGTAAAACAGTACCGGAGCTATATTACGAACCGGCTGTATGATGCGGCTTCCGGGTCGGTTCTGTCTATCCGGCGGAGCAGGCTTGAGGAAATGGGCTGGTTTGATGAAAGCTACCGTCTGCTGGAGGATTCCCCCTTCTTTCTGAAGTTCCTCCGGGAGGAGCCTGTTCACTGTGCCATGGATATTACCGGCATCGGCTATCCGCTGACAGGGGTTTCGGGAAAGGTGAAAAATCCACTGCTGGTGGAGGATGATATCCGTGTCATTCTGGTGGAAAAGCAGAAGGGAAAGGAGCTTCTGGACCCTCTGACCGGAGCATGGGTGCAGAATGAGTATGAAAGAACCGCAGCAGATACCATGAAAGGGAAGCTTGCTGCGTGTGTGCGCCATCCGGCAGGATTTGCCATGTATGCCGGGGGAGAGGTTCTGAGGCGGATAAGAGACAGGATCATTTCGGGATGAGGAAAGGAATATGGCATCCCTGAGGATGGGAGGATAGGATTAGTGCAGGTTGTAAAATATATGTTCCAGCCCCACGGGGATGACAGAGGACAGCTGGTGGCGCTGGAGGAATTCAAGGATATCCCCTTCCGGGTGAAACGGGTCTATTATATGTACGATACCGGGGAAGGCGTTGTGCGGGGAAGGCATGCCCATAAGTCGCTGGAACAGATTCTGATCTGCATCCACGGCAGCTGCAAGGTCCGCCTGGATAACGGAAAAGAGAAAAAGGTGATTCCTTTGGAAAAACCCTACGAGGGTCTCTATGTCTCCAATGTGATGTGGAGGGAGATGTTCGATTTTTCGCCGGATGCTGTGCTGATGGTGCTGGCCTCCGAGCTGTATGATGAGTCCGATTATATCCGGGATTATGATGCATTCCTGAAATATGTGGAGAATAATTCAGGGAATAATGCAGAGAATAGTGCAGAAGATAATGCGGAGAATGGTTCGGAGAATAGTGCGGAGAAAAATGCTGAAAAGGAGGGAGAAAACGCATGAAAATACCCTTTGTGTCTTTTCTTCCTATGGAAAGAGAGCTGGGAGACGGTCTTAGGGCGGCCTTTGACCGGGTGCTCGGCCGGTCCTGGTATATTGAGGGCGAGGAGGATAAGGCCTTTGAACAGGCCTTCGCCGAATACTGCGGCACAGATTACGCTGTAGGCGTGGGAAACGGTCTGGATGCGCTCTATCTGGCACTTAAGGCTCTTGGGATCGGCCACGGAGACGAGGTGATCGTGCCATCCAACACTTATATTGCCACGGCTCTGGCGGTTACCTATACCGGGGCAAGGCCTGTATTTGTGGAGCCGGATATCCGGACTTACCTGCTGGATCCGGCAAGGCTGGAATCGGCCGTTACGGAACGGACAAAGGCGGTTATGCCGGTACATCTTTACGGCCAGGTATGCGATATGGATCCGATCATGGAATTTGCCCGGAAGCACGGGCTTTTTGTGGTGGAAGACTGCGCACAGGCACATGGCGCAGAGTATAAGGGAAAAAAGGCCGGAACCTTCGGAGATGCTGCGGGCTTCAGCTTCTATCCGGGGAAAAATCTGGGCGCACTGGGGGACGCCGGTGCAGCGGTCACAAATAATAAAGACCTGGCGGATAAGATCAGGGCGCTGGGGAACTATGGCTCGGATTATAAATATCATCATATTTACAAGGGAAATAACAGCAGGCTGGATGAACTTCAGGCGGCTTTCCTTTCGGTAAAGCTTCCGGAACTGGACCGGATGAATGAAGAGCGCCGCCGGATCGCGGAACGCTATTCCGCCGGTATCCGGAATCCCCAAGTGATCCTGCCCTATGTCAGTCCCGACGCCTTGCCTGTCTGGCATATTTACGCTATTCGCGTGGAGGAGCCGGAAAATGGCTCCGGTGAGGCCGAAGCTGCCGGAATGCTGCGGGACGAAATGGCTGAATACCTGGCGGAAAAGGGAATCGGAACCAATAAGCATTACCCCATTCCCATGCATCTGCAGGAATGCTACCGGGATCTGGAGATTCCGGAGGGAGCGCTTCCGCTGGCGGAAAAGATCAGCCGGACAGAGCTTTCTCTTCCCATGTATTATGGAATGACAGATGAGGAAATTGACTACGTGATCGATATGATCAACGCATTCTGACACGGATAAGGCTGAATTTTACCGGGGGACAGAAGAAGAGATGCACCTCAGAAAGCTGGAGGAGGGGGATGCACCGCTCATGCTGGAGTGGATGCATGACCCTTCTGTCGTGGAAAAACTATATACGGATTTTGCATCAAAAACCCTGGCGGACGCCCGGGATTTTATTGCGTGGAGCAGAGCAAACTTTCCGGAACCGGAAACGGGCAGGGGGGACCTCCATCTGGCTATTGCAGATGACGGGGATGAGTATCTTGGCACCGTAAGTCTTCGCAGGATCGGGGAAGGTACAGCCGAATTTGCCATAACGATCCGGAAGTCTGCCATGGGAACCGGCGCAGGCTGGTTTGGCATGTCGGAGATCCTGAAAAAGGGATTCGCAGAGTATGGCCTTCAAAGAGTGTACTGGTGCGTTTCTCCGGAAAATGAGCGGGCGGTCCGCTTTTACCGGAAACATGACTTCGGTGAGCTTCTTCCGGATGATGTTCCTGAGGGAATCCAAAGCCGGTATCCTGCCCCCGAGGCCTTCCTCTGGTTTGCGGCAGAGAAGAATAAACAGTGAAAGACAGAGGGAATACTCTCCGAAAATGAGCAGAATAAAGGAAAAATGGAATAACATGCCCCGCGCGGTCAAGGCGGCGACAGCCTACACCATATGCAGCTTTCTGCAGCAGGGTGTTTCTTTTATTACCCTTCCGCTCTTTACCCGGCTGATGACCAAGGCGGAATACGGCCAGGTAACCGTATATCTTTCCTGGCAGGGCATCATTCAGATCCTGCTGACTCTGAATCTGGCCTATGGTTCCTTTTCCACGGCCATGATGAAATTTGAAGATGACCGTAAGGGCTACATTGCATCGGTCGAGGGAATATGCATGGCGCTGTCGGTCTTCTTTCTGGCGATCTACCTGCCCTTCCATTCCCTCTGGAATGAGCTGTTTAAGCTGCCCACAGGGATCATGTGCCTCATGCTGGTGGAAATGCTGTCCATGACAGCCATCCTCCTTTGGAGCGGAAAGCTCCGCTTTGAGTATAAGTTTGTGAGCGTGGTGATCGTCACCTTGCTCATTGCCTTTGTTTCCCCTGTGATCCAGTATTTCATGGTCATCAATTCGGAGGAAAAGGGATATGCCAGGATCATCGGCGCTTCCGTCATGAATATCCTGGTGGGAGGCTTTGTTTTCATCCTGAATATTATCCGGGGAAGAAAGAAGCTGTTTCATAAGCCGTACTGGCGCTACGCTCTGGTCTTTAATGTGCCCCTGCTGGCGTATTATCTTTCCCAGGTCGTGTTTAATCAGAGCGACAGGATCATGATCAGCCATATGCAGGGAGAGGAAAAGGCTGCAGTTTACGGCGTGGCTTACAGCTTTGCCATGTTGCTCACTTTCGTGCTGAACGCCATTAATAATTCCTATGTGCCCTGGTTTTACGAAAAGCTTAAGGAAGGCAGGGAAGAGGATGACCGGCCTGTTTCCCTGGGGATCGCCGCGCTTATGGCGGTTCTGGTTTCCGGTGTGATCTGGTTTGCGCCGGAGATCATTCTCATCATGGCCGGCTCCAAGTACATGGAAGCGGTTTACGTTGTGCCTCCTGTTTCCATCTCCCTGATCCTGCTGCTGTATTCGCAGTTCTTCATCAATGTTGAGTTCTATTATGAGGAGCGTAAGAGTTTGGTATGGGCTTCTATCGGGGCGGCCGTTCTGAATCTGGCAACAAACTGGATCTTTATCCGGATGTTCGGCTATGTGGCGGCGGCCTATACCACCCTGGCAAGCTATCTGGTTTTTGCTTTTGCCAACTATCTGGCCATGAAAAAGGTACTGGCAAAACGCGGGATGCAGGACCGGGCTTATGATTATAAAGGACTGATCTGGCTATTTATTGTATTTACTGTCCTTTCTGCGGTGGGAGCTGCCCTTTATCCGGTTCTCCCGGCCCGGCTCGGCGTTGTGGCTGCGGCCTTGATCGTGGTTATCATAAAGCGGCAGAAGGTGATGGAGTTCCTGCAGGTGATCATACGGCGCTGACGGCTTCCCGGGCGTGATGCAGGTACCTTAAAGAATATTTGAGATGTTCGAGCAGGAAATGCTGTTATAAAGAAAACAATAAGCGGAAGAGGGGAACAGAAGATGGATCTGGAGAAAATGGCGGCTTCGATGCCGCCGGGAATGCAGGATAAATTACGCCGCATTTACCGGAGAGTTAATCCGGACGGGCTCAGGAGCGAGTGGTATATCAAACGTAATCTGAGGATCCAGCACGGTCTGGACCGCCCCATTCGTGTGGCGTTTGTGGTACAGATGCCGGAAATCTGGGATAAGCAGGCGGCTGTTTTTGAACGGATGCTGAAGGATGACCGTTTCGACCCGTATATCCTGGTGGCGCCGGCCTATGATTTTGCGAAAAAAGCGCTTCTTCCGGGAAAGAATCCGGATGGAGAGTGGTACCGGGAACGTTACGGGGGGAGTGTTCTGGATTATCCGGCGGATGCTTTTTTTCCGGAGTATAATGAAGAGGCGGATTTTACCTGCGTTTTCTATGACAGGCCTTATGATAATTACCTTCCGGACGGACTTAGGACGGATGCGGTGATGCAGGCGGCTTCGATCTGCATGATCAATTACTGCACCACCGACTGGGAAATGGATGATTTTGAATATTACGGTTTTGGACGGCATGTGACAATCTGGTTTGCTTCCAATGCGGTGGAGGCGGCGAATTTCCGCAAGGGGCATCTGCAGAAATCCTGGCGGAAGGCATATGATATCGGATACCCTGCCTTTACGTACTACAGGGAGGCGGCGTCGGAGAATGAATTCAGACGCTTCCTCTGGACGCCGCGATGGAGCACGGCGGAGGACGGAGTTGGATCGACGCACTTTTTTGACTATATGGAGCTTCTGATCGAATGGTTCACGGCGCATCCGGAAATGAGTCTGACCGTCCGGCCGCATCCCTTGATGTTTGATAATTTTATCTCCAAGGGGATCATGTCGGCGGAGGAGGTGCAGGCTCTGAAAGACAGATTCGCTGCGGCTGGCATCAGATTTGATGATAACCGGATGATCAGGGATACCTTCAGGGAAACCGATGTGCTGATCTCGGATTATTCTTCGGTGATCAGTCTGTATCTGGTGACCGGAAAGCCTGTGATCTTCTGTCCGGATGAGGTGCCCGTCACACAGGAGTTTGAAACCCTGAAGAAGGGAATGTATGTTACGGAAAATGGAGAAATGCTGGAGCGGGCGCTGGAACAGATGACCCGGCGGGAGGATCCGCTGGAGAAAACCCGGAATGAAGTGGTCGAAAGGTTGCTTCTTCGGAAAAAGCACGGAGTTGAGCACATTCTCGAAGTTCTGGACAGAACCTTCAGGTGGTAGGGGAAGAAATTATTCGGATTTTAGACTTCGCAGGCTGATACCCGTGACTTTTCTCATGGGATGTTCGCAAAGAAACGGAAAAGCTGACAGGGAGACTGGATGAATGGAGAGGAAATTAACAAGGGAAGAATTTGACCGTCTGGTGGAAAAGGCGGAATCGCAAAGCGCCTCGCCGGAGGAGCTTGAGGAGCTGGAGCCCTACAGAGCGAAGAGGGCAATCTTTATTGCTGCGGGCTTCGGCCTCAGGCTCGCGCCCATAACGCTGAATACGCCGAAGCCTCTGGTGCGGGTGAATGGCGAACGGATCATCGACCGGCTCATCGACGCCTGTCTCGGTGCGGGGATCACGGAAATCTATGTGGTCCGGGGATATCTCGCGGAGCTTTTTGACCAGCTGAAATATAAGTATCCGGATATCCATTTTCTGGAGAATCCGGTTTACGATTCGGCCAATAATATCAGCTCTGCCATGATCGCCAGGGAGCTTCTGGAAAATGCTTATGTTTTTGAAGCGGATCTTTTGATCAGTAACCCGGGGATCATCCGGAAATATCATTACCAGTCGGATTTTCTGGCTATTAAAAAGGACAGGACGGATGACTGGTGCTTCAGGGTGAAGGACGGGATCATAAGGGAGGAAATGACCAGCGGAGAGGGGCCGGATATCTGGCAGATGGTGGGCATTTCCTATTGGAATGCGGAGGATGGAAGGCGGCTTCGGGAGGATATCCCGGCGGTTTACAGTGAAGGGAACGGCCGCCAGAGCTACTGGGAGCAGGTTCCGCTGGTTTATAAGAAAGAGAATTATGCCGTGGCTGTGCTGGAATGCGCCGGATCGGATATTGTGGAGATCGATACCTATAAGGAGCTGTGCGCCATAGATGCGGCTTATGCGCCGAAATAGATGATAAAGCTAAAATTAGTAGATATATCCAATGCATATCTAACAGAAAGGAGGGTGCAGGGGATTGCTTAACCGCATTCCTCCCCGACTTAAAGAGGTCGGGGTATCCTGCCAAGAATTAAGATGAAATGGGAACCGGTAAAAAGAAATATACTGCTCAACCCGGGACCGTCCACAACGACGGATTCGGTGAAATATGCACAGATCGTGCCGGACATCTGCCCGAGGGAAAAGGATTTCGGCGGGCTGATGCAGGGTCTTCGTGATGACCTGGTAAGAATCGTGCACGGAGACCCGGACAAATATACATCCGTTCTTTTCTGCGGGTCGGGTACCATCAATATTGATGTCTGCCTCAGCAGCCTTCTGCCGGAGGGGAAAAGGATCCTGGTGGTGAATAACGGGGCCTACAGCTCGAGGGCTGTGGAGGTCTGTGAGTATTACGGCATGCCGCATATCAATCTGCAGTTCCCTGTGGATCAGCTGCCCGAGCTCCCCGTGATCGAGGAAACGCTGCAGAAGAATCCGGATATCGCGCTGGTTTATACGACGCATAATGAGACCGGAACAGGTATTCTGAACCCCATCCGGGAAATCGGCGAGCTGGCTCACCGGTATGGTGCAACATTTGTTGTGGATACGACTTCAACCTATGCCATGCGTCCCATCCGGATCGAAGAGGAGAATGTAGATTTCCTCATGGCCTCTGCCCAGAAGGGTCTTATGGCCTTTACCGGGCTCAGCTTTATCGTGGGAAGGACATCCATCATCGAGGCGTCGAAGGATTATCCGAAAAGGAGCTATTACTGCAACCTGTACCAGCAGTATGATTTCTTTAAACGAACCGGCGAGATGCACTTTACGCCGCCCGTACAGACCATATATGCTGCTCTTCAGGCGCTCAAAGAATACTGGGAAGAGGGAGAGGAAAAGAAGTGGGCACGGCATACCCGGGTGTTTAATGCCATCAACCGCGGGCTTGATGAGCTGGGCTTCCGCCAGGTGATCCGGCCCGAATGGAGAGCGGGACTTGTATCCTCCGCAATCTATCCGGACGATGAAAACTGGGATTTTGAGAAG
>DFHD01000049.1 GCA_002372545.1 Lachnospiraceae bacterium UBA3732
AGCTTGATCATGCGATCCGAGCCTAAGCCCGCGATCTGAGATAGAACACGCAATCGGAGGTTTATTCAAGGCGACGATATCAGTCCTCACGGCTCCGGTAATTGTCGGAGATCGTGTGGGTAGCCTTGTATTCATTGATCCTGGCCTGAATACGCTCTGTGGGATCCAGCAGATCGCTGATGGAGGCATCATGGTTCAGGTGATCGATCAGGATGGCGATATACTTGGTCATATCGGCTGACTTATACCAGTCTCTCTCCATCAGAGCAGGATTCTGGTAGGTGACATTGGTGGAGATCACCATATCGAAGTCGCCGTTCTTATAGGCCTCATCAAATACGCCCAGGCCTGCGGTAAAGAGGCCGAAGGTTGCGCAGCAGAATACGCGGCGGGCCTTGCGGCGCTTCAGCTCTCTGGCAACATCCAGCATGCTTTCGCCGGAGGCGATCATGTCATCGATGATGATCACATCCTTGCCCTCAACGGAATCGCCCAGGAATTCATGGGCAACGATGGGGTTTTTTCCGTTTACGATCCGGGAATAATCCCTGCGCTTGTAGAACATACCTACATCCACGCCGAAGTGGTTGGCGAAGTAGATGGCTCTGTGCATTGCGCCTTCATCCGGGCTGATGACCATCATATGCTCATTGTCCAGGGTGAGATCCGGTACGGACCGGAGCAGGCACTTGATGAACTGGTAGGTGGGCATCAGGCTTTCAAAGCCGCTCTGGGGGATTGCGTTCTGTACACGGGGATCGTGAGCATCAAAGGTGATGATGTTGGTCACGCCCATGGAAACCAGCTCCTGCAAAGCAATGGCGCAGTCCAGGGATTCCCGCTTGGAGCGCTTATGCTGACGGGATTCATACAGGAAGGGCATGATCACGTTGATCCGGCGGGCTTTTCCGGCGGATGCAGCGATGATACGCTTTACATCTGCGTAGTAATCGTCCGGGGACATGGGAACCATACGGCCGCCCAGATTGTACTCAATGCTGGAATTCATGACATCCACCAGGATATACAGGTCGGTGCCGCGGACGGAACTCATAAGCATTCCCTTTGCTTCGCCTGAGGCAAAACGGGGGCATTCCGCATCCAGAAGATAGGTTTCCTTTTCATAACCGGTTACAATGGGGATGTCCGAACGGAGCATATCCCGTTCCTTGCGCCAGCGGACAATGTAATTGTCGATGTCGGCGCCCATTTTCCGGCAGCTGTTCATGGCAATGATGCCCAGGCTTCCGAAGGGGACTGTGATGAGTTTGCTTTGATCTGGCATGAAATTTTCCTCCATGATTTGGATAGCGTGAATCCGCCGGCGCGGTGCTGATACGCCTTAAAGAGACGGATTCGGTATTGGGGTTACATATAAACTGACGTCAGACAGGGGGGTCTGGCGAAAGATATCTTTAATGATGCGGGACATCTTTTCCCAGGTGCTTGAATTTCTTGGCGTACCGGATGTTATAGCCGTATAAGAGCATGAGCCGGTAATTTTCCACGATACGCGAATTCAGCCGTTCGGTGTACCGGTCTGCAATTCCCTTCAGATCCAGATTGGTGGAGATGATCACAGGCTTCCGGTCCAGGATCCGCTGGTTGATGACTTCAAAAAGAACGGATCTGACGAATTCGCTGAGGGACTCTGTTCCTAGATCGTCCAGGATCAGAAGATCGGCGCTGTAAACCAGCTCTCTCAGTTCGTTTGTTTCGTCTTCGTCCGAATCCCTTCTGGGACGGAAGACCTCCCGGAACAGGGAATTGGCTGTCAGATACAGCACGGAATGGCCGGCGGCCAGGATCTCTCTGGCAATGCAGTTGCAGAGAAAGGTTTTGCCGAGGCCGGTCTCGCCGTAGATCATCAGATTATCGTATTCCTCCCCGAAATGACTGACGAATTCCTTTGCGGTCTTCAGATGCCTGGCCATATTTTCCTCTGCAGATGCCTGACCCTCGGGATGCGGCATATTCCGGTAAAGGGAAAGGTCAAAATCCGCAAAGCTGTCACCGGGCTTCAGTACAAGCCTTGACGCTTTTGTCAGATACTCGATCTTCATCTGTCTGACACAGCTGCAGACCCTTCCGTCCACGCTGCCCTCATCCCGGCAGAGGGGGCAGGTATATTGCAGCGAGAGATAATCCGCCGGATAACCGTTTTCCTTCAGAAGAAGATCGATCCTTTTCCGCAGCTCCTCTCTTTCCTGAGAGGAATCGGCAGATCTGCCCGACAGCCGTTCTCTGGCGTCCCGAAGGGCAAGAAGGCGGATTTTTTCCGTGCACTGCCAGATCTCCGGCAGCTTTTCATAGATTTCCGCTTCACGTGCGGCGAGTGCACGCTGATTCAGCATGCGGCGCCGGTCAAGCTCCTGATATGCGTTAAATTCTGACATGACGCTCCTTTTAGTTTGCCATATGCAGATAGAGCTCCTCGATCATCTTCATGTCGGCGCTCATGTCTGTCTGGGGGAAGGGAGAGGATGTATCCCGGGATTCGGTATCCGAAGGATTTTTGCTCTTCCTGTTGATCCGGCTTGCCTTTTTCTCATCATCCAGTCGGGCAATATCGGAAAAGCTGCGAACGTTCCGGTCGTGCCAGTCCTTCAGAATACCATCTGTATAGGGAAGGGGCTGGCTGGACTTTTTGATCACAGACCGCCGGCAGGCTTCCAGGATGATCTCCTTTGTAAAGCCAAACTCATTGGACCATTTGTCCGCATAGTTTTTGGTGGCACCGGTCACGCTGCCGCTCATGCCCAGCTCCCGCTGGATGGCGTAGTATAGAGAATTATAATTCAAGGTGTAGATCTCCGCCTCTTCTCTGGTGGAGATCCGGTTTTCAAACCAGTTTCTGGCCACGGTCTCCATGTACCGGAAGCTTTTCTTTCCGATAGAGGCGGTATATTCCAGCAGAAATTCGCAAAGATCAAAGGAGAAGCCCAGCTCCCTGTAGATATAATGCAGGGAATTGATCTCGCCCTGCGCCAGCATATGGTTGAAGTAAGCCTCCGCCTCATGGATCAGGTTGGAGAGGTTTTCATCTCTGGTAGCTTCGTTGATCATCTTGGGCGTCAGCCTTGTTTTTTCCGGAATGGGGAAATACGCCTGGCCGTCACCGGTATCTTCATGGGAAGTACTGTCTGCTGTGCTTTCTGCAGGCGATTCTGCATCCGGGTCCTCCGGTTCGGAGGTGAGGTCATCCTCGCCGGCCAGCAGGATCATCTCGGCCGGAGACGCCTCAGGCACGCGGAGCTGCCGGAGGATGATGCCGTCCGCAACCTTCTTCTTTCCCTCGGAATAGGTAAGGCTCAGTACGCCTTTGGAAACCCAGTATTTGATCCCTCTGCAGACATCCTGCTCCGTGCAGTGCAGAAGATCGGCCAGGATACTTACAGAAACCGGTCGCCCGGCTGAGGAAAGCCGCACCAGATAAAGGTAGAGCTTTACAAATTCCCCACTGCTTTCTGCCATATAATGATCGATGAATATATTGGAAATGCCGGAAAAGGTTTCCAGCTCCCCCGTGATCTTCAGTTCCTGCATGTCTGTCCCCTGCTCTGTGTATGTTCTCTGTGTGTTTTCTAATATAACTTCTATTCTGATCTACATTTGTATTCTGATTGTTATGCGTGTTTTCCGCATTGTTTCTGCCGGATAAGGATCAACAGTCTGTTGCGGATCGTTTGCATCTGTGGAAAGATTATAACAAGCCAAACGGGGAATTGCAAACGCTTAGATCAGTTTGTGGAAACTGTTGATCGTGTGGATAAACCGGCTCGCACCCCGGCAAATATAGAGAAACAGGAGCTTTCCGGGACGGGAAAACTCCTGTGGATTGTGGACAGTTTCAGTCCGGCTTATTTTGTTGATTTTGTGGATAAGTCATGCTCGATGAACTGATCTGCGAGAATTCCGATATTTCCGCAGCCCATAGTTATTAACAAATCGTTGTTTTTGCCATGTTCCAAAAAATATCTTTCGATTCCGTCGAAGGTGGAAAGATTATGACAGTCTGTGCCTCTTTTTCTTACTTCGCGAACCAGATCGTCGGAGGTGACGGAGCCGTCATCTTTTTCTCTTGCACCGTAGATCTCGGTCAGGAGAACATGGTCGCAGGCGGAAAGAACATCGGCAAAATCATCCAGAAGACCAAGGGTACGGGTATAGGTGTAGGGCTGGAATGCACACCAGAGCTCACCCTTTGTTATGCGGCGGGCAATCTCCAGGGCGCACTTCATTTCCGCCGGATGGTGGCCGAAGTCATCTACGATCGTAGCGCCGTTGGAAATCTTTCCCTTGATCTCAAACCGGCGGTGTGCGCTCGGAGAAGAGAGAAGGGCGTTTGCCGTTATGTCAAAGGGAATCTCCATAAAGTCTGCCGCGGCAATGACGGAAAGCGAGTTGATGGCGTTATGTGCGCCGGTTACCGCAAGAGAAATCCGGCCGCGTTCCTCACCCTTAACGATCAGTGTAAAGGAGGGATGTCCTGCTGCGTCGAGCTCGATATCCTTTGCCTGATAGTCGTTTCCGTCCTGCTCACCGAAGGTGATAAAGCTTACGCTCCGGTCCTTTACGGCGTCCCTGATCCGGCCGCAGTAGGGAGAATCGCCAAGCATGATCACAGCGCCGCCATCCTTGGTATGCTGCGCATAGGTGGCGAAGGAATCTGCGATCGCGTCGATGGAGCCGAAGAAATCCAGATGATCATAATCGATATTCAGAATGATGGAAATCATCGGATAAAGCTGATGATAGCTGTTGGTATATTCGCAGGCCTCTGCCACAAAGTAATCGCTGTGGCCGATGCGGCTCGTGCCGCCGATGGCGTCCAGAATACCGCCGATATGAATGGAGGGGTCCTTTCCTGCCTGCAGAAGAACATGGGAGAGAAGGGCTGTGGTAGTAGTCTTTCCGTGAGTTCCGCTGACACCGACGGAATTCGGGAAGTTCTCCATGATCTGGCCGAGAAGCTCAGCTCTGGTCAGCATCGGCTTTCCGCTCTCCACGGCAGCGATATATTCCTCGTTATCTTTGGCGATGGCTGCCGTCACCACGATAAAATCGATATCGTCCGTGATGTTTTTTGCTGCCTGGCCGATGGCTACATGGATGCCCATGCCCTCCAGCTTTTCCGTATTCTTTGTTTTGTCCCGGTCGGAGCCGGTTACGGTAAATCCCTTCAGATGAAGCATTTCTGCCAGTCCGCTCATGCTGATGCCGCCGATGCCGATAAAGTGTACCCTGCAGGGTGTTTTGAAATCAACTCGATACATGTGTTTCCCTTCTTTCCATAATATTTCCATAACAAATGTAAAGATCCAATCATAAATGTGAAGATCCGATATGCATTATAGCACAATCCATTTGGACTTTCTACTATGCGTCTTAAGTTCACACCGCGTAACGCTTACTCTTAAGAACACTTAAATCAGCTTAAAGGCAATGTTCTATTGCTCCTTCGGTGCTGAATCGTGTGTATTGAAAATTTTGCCGGGATGAAAAAAAATCGCTTGCCTTATGGATAGAGCGGAATTATAATTGTACCTGTCTATACTGTTACATACCGGATCTGGCAACAGAGAGGCAAAAGAAGGGTAACGGACAGAATAGATTGACAATGTTCGAAAATACACGTTCCCGTTAAAAAGTAAGAGACGGCGAGCGGACGAAGGAAAGGTGATGACTATGGAAAAAAAGGACATTGACTGGGGCTCACTTGGGTTCGGATACATACAGACAGATCAGAGTTATGTGTCCAATTTTAAGAACGGTGCATGGGATGACGGCGTGCTGACTGCCGATCATAACATTACCATGAGCGAATGTGCCTGCGTGCTGCAGTATGCCCAGACCTGCTTTGAGGGACTGAAGGCCTACACAACGGAGGATGGAAAGATCGTAACCTTCCGGCCGGACCTCAATGCAAAGCGTATGGCTGATACGGCACAGCGTCTGGAGATGCCTGTATTTCCGGAGGAGCGCTTTGTGGATGCTGTGGTGAAGACTGTGCAGGCAAACGAAGCATGGGTACCGCCTTACGGCTCCGGCGCAACGCTTTATATTCGTCCTTTTATGTTCGGCATTAATCCCGTAATCGGTGTTAAGCCGGCTGAGGAGTATCAGTTCCGGGTATTCACCACTCCCGTTGGCCCCTATTTCAAGGGCGGCGCAAAGCCCATTACCATCCGGGTTAGCGATTTTGACCGTGCAGCACCTCACGGAACCGGTCATATCAAGGCAGGTCTTAACTATGCCATGAGCCTTCATGCTATCGTGGATGCACATAAAAACGGCTTTGATGAGAATGTTTATCTGGATCCTGCGAGCAGGACAAAGATTGAAGAGACAGGCGGTGCCAATGTGATCTTCATCAAGGGCAATAAGTTTGTTACGCCGAGGTCGAACAGTATCCTGCCCTCTGTTACCCGCCGTTCTCTGGAAGTGGTAGCTAAGGAATATCTTGGCATGGAAGTGGAAGAAAGAGAAGTCTTCCTGGATGAGGTTCCCTCCTTCGATGAGTGCGGTCTCTGCGGTACGGCTGCGGTTATTTCTCCTGTAGGAAAGATCGTGGATCATGGAAGGGAGATTGCGTTCCCCAGTGGCATGGAGGAAATGGGACCGACCACAAAGAAGCTGTATGAGACGCTGACAGGTATTCAGATGGGCCGCATCGAGGCGCCTGAGGGCTGGATCAAGGTGATCGCTGAATAAGAGTTGGCCTTGCCGGTAAACGGCAGCGGAAAAGGTAGCGAAAAAAGTAGCGAAAAAGGCAAGATAAAAGGCAAATAAAATAGAATGAGCTGATGAACCGGAATGCCGATCGAAGGGCGTTCCGGTTCTTTTCAAACAAGACGGTCTATAAGAAGGTGGTTTTAAGACGACAGTATTTGGGAAGTCGGCTTCAAGAATATGGTCAGATACAGTTCGAAAAAAGAACAAATGTTCTTTTTTCGATGGACAAAACAGCGCGGTGGTGATATAATCAGATTACCGCTTCAAAGAAGAAAGCGTAAAAAGCGGGAGCTGTACAGAAATGGATCAAAAATCCGGCCGGAAGGAGAATGAGTGCCATGGAATTTAAATTACATTCGGAATATCAGCCCACGGGCGACCAGCCCCAGGCGATCGAACAGCTGGCGGCGGGATTTTTGCAGGGAAAGAAGCAGGAGACTCTTTTGGGCGTTACCGGCTCCGGCAAGACCTTTACCATGGCCAATATCATCCAGAAGCTGCAGAAGCCCACGCTGATCATTTCCCACAACAAGACCCTGGCAGCCCAGCTTTATGGGGAAATGAAGGCATTTTTTCCGGAAAATGCCGTGGAATACTTTGTCAGCTATTATGATTATTATCAGCCGGAGGCTTATGTGCCCTCGACGGATACCTACATCGCCAAGGATTCCTCCATTAATGATGAGATCGATAAGCTGAGGCACAGCGCTACAGCGTCCCTGATCGAAAGAAAGGACGTGATCGTGGTCTCCTCGGTTTCCTGCATCTACGGTATCGGCAATCCGGAGGATTACCGTTCCATGATGCTTTCTCTCCGCCCCGGCATGCAGATGGACAGGGACGACCTCATCCGCCGCCTGGTAGATATGCAGTATACCCGGAACGAAATGGATTTCAAGCGAAGCTCCTTCCGGGTGAAGGGAGATACGGTGGATATCATTCCGGCCAACCGGGATGACGAAGCGGTGCGGATCGAGTTTTTCGGTGATGAGATCGACCGGGTGGCGGAATTCGACCCGCTGACCGGAGAGATCCTGCGAAGTGTGAATTACGCAGGGATCTTCCCCGCCTCTTTCTACGTGCTTGCGCCGGATAAGATGGAAAAGGCGCTGGCGGAGATCGAAGCGGAGATGAAGGAACGGGAGGCCTGGTTTAAGGCCCATGATAAGCTTCTGGAGGCGCAGCGGATCAGGGAGCGTACCCAGTTCGATATCGAAATGCTCCGGGAGGCAGGCTTCTGCTCGGGAATCGAGAATTATACCCGGATCCTGGCGGGCGGAAAGCCGGGAGATCCGCCGGATACGCTGATGGATTTCTTCGGGGATGATTATCTTCTGATCATCGATGAGTCCCACCAGACACTGCCTCAGGTACGGGCTATGTACGGCGGAAACAGGAAACGGAAGGAAACGCTGATCGACTTCGGCTTCCGGCTTCCCTCCGCCATGGATAACCGGCCACTGAATTTCGGAGAGTTTGAATCCAGAGTTGATAAGGTTCTGTATGTGTCCGCAACCCCGGGAGACTACGAGGCGGAGCATGAAGAAATGCGGGCGGAGCAGATCATCCGCCCCACGGGTCTTCTGGATCCGGAGATCATTGTCCGTCCTGTTGCGGGACAGGTGGATGATCTTTACGGCGAGATCCGGAAGGAAACGGAGAAGGGCGGAAAGGTACTGGTGACCACCCTGACCAAGCGGATGGCTGAGGAATTGACGGATTATCTTCGCGGGCTGGATGTAAAGGTGAAGTATCTGCATTCAGACATTGATACCCTGGAGCGGATGGAAATTGTCCGTGACCTCCGGCTGGGCGTTTTTGATGTATTGGTCGGTATAAACCTCCTCCGGGAGGGTCTGGATATTCCGGAAATCACGCTGGTGGCTATTCTGGATGCGGATAAGGAGGGCTTTCTCCGGTCGGAAACCTCGCTGATCCAGACCATCGGGCGGGCGGCAAGAAATGTGGACGGCCATGTCATTATGTATGCGGATTCCATCACCGAGAGCATGGACAGGTCTATCCGGGAGACTAACCGGAGAAGAGAACTGCAGCAGGCTTATAATGAGGCAAACGGCATTACGCCCCAGACAATCCGGAAGGCGGTCCGTGAGCTGATCTCCACGGGAATTGAAGAGGCGAGGGAAGAAAAATCGGCGAAGGAGAAGATCGGTAAGGATCCCGAGCTGATGAATAAGAAGGAGCTCGGTAAGGAGATTGAACGCCTGACAAAGAAGATGAGCAAGGCGGCTGCGGATCTGAACTTTGAGCTTGCTGCGGTCCTCCGGGACGAGATCATCGAGTTGAAGGTCCGGCTCCGGGATTATGACCGGTGAGGCGGAAGACGTCTGTGATGGACTTTGTGAAAAGGCCGCGAAAAAGGGGCGGCCGGAAACAGACCGTGAAAGGACTATATGAAAAGGCTGCGAAAAGGCCGCAAGAAAAGGTTGCGAAACGGCTGCAGGAAAAGGCCGTGAGAGAGAATAGATAAGAAAACAGGAAAAAGGAAGCATGAGTGAGCTGAAATATATTACGGTGCAGGGAGCGCGGGAGCACAATCTGAAGAATGTGAATATCCGGCTTCCCAGAAATAAGTTTATTGTGTTTACGGGGCTTTCCGGGTCGGGAAAATCCTCCCTGGCCTTCGATACCATTTACGCAGAGGGGCAGAGACGGTATATGGAATCGCTTTCCTCCTATGCCAGAATGTTTCTCGGACAGGCGGATAAACCGGATGTGGATAAGATCGAGGGGCTTTCCCCTGCAATCTCCATTGACCAGAAGTCCACGAATAAAAATCCCCGTTCCACGGTAGGGACGGTGACGGAAATCTATGATTATCTCCGTCTTCTGTATGCTCGGATCGGAACGCCGCACTGCCCGAACTGCGGAAGAGTGATCGAGCGGCAGACGGTGGACCAGATGGTGGACCGGATCATGGAGCTGCCGGAGGGCACGAAATTCCAGGTGATGGCACCGGTAGTCCGGGGCCGGAAGGGAACCCATGAAAAGCTGCTGGAGCGGGCTAAAAAGAGCGGGTTTGTCCGGGTTTTGGTGGATGGGATAGCCTATACTCTGGATGAAGAAATCAAGCTGGAAAAGAATATCAAGCATGAGATTGAGATTGTCGTTGACCGTCTGGTGATCCGGGAAGGAATAGAAAAACGTTTGGCAGAGTCTCTTGAGACGGCGCTGCATCAGGCGGAAGGAACGGTACGGATCGATGTGATCGGCGGGGAGGGAATGACCTTTTCCGACAGCTTTTCCTGCCCATATTGCGGGATTTCCATCGAAGAGATCGAGCCCAGATCCTTTTCCTTTAATAATCCCTTCGGCGCCTGTCCGGCCTGTACCGGTATCGGCTGGGAGAGGAAGCTGGATGAGGACCTGATGATCCCGGATAAATCCAGAAGCCTGAATGAAGGGGCAATCTCCGTGCCGGGCTGGGCGTCCAGCGGGGATGCCAAATCTTTTTCCCATGCGGTGCTGGAGGCGCTGGCGGAGGAATACGGGTTTTCTCTTGATGTGCCCTACCGGGAACTGCCGGAAAAGGCGAAGGATGTGATCCTGCATGGTACGCATGGAAAAAGGATCACGATGCATTATCAAAGCCAGAGAACAAGACGCAGTACCTTCACCCATCCCTTTGAGGGGCTTATTGCCAATGTGGAGGAACGTTACCGTTTCACCGGTTCTGAGGAGGCAAGGGCGGATTATGAAAGCTTTATGACATATACGCCCTGTGCAGTCTGCGGCGGAAAACGGCTGAAACCGGCGTCACTTGCGGTAACCGTGGGGGAAAAGAACATTTTTGATCTGACGGAAATGCCGGTGGATGAGCTTCTTGCCTATGTGAAGGAACTTCCGCTGACTGAGCGGCAGAGCATGATCGGCAGGGATATTCTGCGCGAAATCCGGGCAAGGCTGCAGTTTATGGTGGATGTTGGACTGAATTACCTCAGCCTCAGCCGGGCAACGGCCACGCTTTCCGGCGGAGAGGCCCAGCGGATCCGGCTGGCAACCCAGATCGGCTCGGGGCTTGTGGGAGTTACGTATATCCTGGATGAACCCTCCATCGGCCTTCACCAGAGGGATAATGACAAGCTTATTGCTTCGCTGAAGCGTCTGCAGGGGCTGGGGAATACGCTGATCGTGGTGGAACATGATGAGGATACCATGCGGGCGGCGGATTTCATTGTTGATATCGGTCCCGGTGCCGGGAGGAACGGCGGCGAGGTTGTGGCCCAGGGGACGGCAGAGGATCTGATCCGGGAAAAGGCTTCCATTACCGGCCAGTATCTCAGCGGGGCGAAGAGCATTCCGGTTCCGGAGAAAAGAAGAGAGCCTAAGGGCTGGCTCACCGTAAAGGGGGCGAGAGAAAATAATCTCAAAAATATCGATGTAAAGTTTCCTCTGGGCATATTTACCGTGGTTACCGGGGTATCCGGCTCCGGAAAGAGCTCTCTCGTGAATGAGATCCTGAAGAAGAGGCTGCTGCGGGATCTGAACCGTGCGCGTCTGAAGCCGGGAAAACATACGGATGTTCTGGGGCAGGAGGCTCTGGATAAGGTGATCGATATCGACCAGTCTCCCATCGGGCGGACACCCAGGTCCAATCCGGCCACCTATACCGGTGTGTTTGACGCTATCCGGGGAATTTTTGCGGAGACGAAGGACGCCAAGACCATGGGATATACAAAGGGCAGATTTTCCTTCAATGTGTCCGGCGGACGGTGTGAGGCCTGCAAGGGGGACGGCGTAAGTAAGATCGAAATGCACTTTCTTCCGGATATCTATGTGCCTTGTGAGGTCTGCGGCGGAAAACGCTACAACCGGGAGACCCTGGAGGTACGTTATAAGGGAAAGAATATTTTTGAGGTTCTGGATATGACTGTGGATGAGGCCTGCGAATTCTTTGAGGCTGTTCCGCCAATCTACCGGAAAATCAAAACCCTGCAGGATGTGGGACTTGGCTATATTAAGCTGGGACAGCCCTCCACCACGCTTTCCGGAGGAGAGGCACAGCGGATCAAGCTGGCAACCGAGCTCTCAAAGCGGAGCACCGGCAGTACGATCTATATTCTGGATGAGCCCACCACGGGACTTCATTTTGCAGATGTAAAGAAGCTTCTGCAGATTCTGCAGAAATTCGCAGATGCGGGCAATACTGTGGTGGTGATCGAACACAATATGGATGTGATCAAGCAGGCGGATTATATCATCGATATGGGACCGGAGGGCGGAAACGGCGGCGGTACCGTGATCGCTTCGGGTACGCCGGAGGAGGTCGCCGGAATGGAGCAGTCTTATACCGGGCAGTATCTGAAGAGGTATCTGTAAAAGGTATTTAAGCCTTTTGACCTTGGCATCACAAAAAATAACAGAAAAAACCTTGTATAAAAAACCGTGTTCATGTTAAAATGAAGTTTGAGCAGGAAACGGGATTCCTGACTTAAACAGGGAAAATGCAACTATTTGTTGCGCGGGAGGTACAGAATATGAAGGGAATCATCCTTGCCGGAGGCAGCGGCACAAGACTTTATCCGCTGACAAAGGCCGTCTCCAAGCAGATCATGCCGGTGTACGATAAGCCCATGATCTATTATCCGCTTTCCACACTGATGCTGGCCGGTATCCGTGAGGTGCTGATCATATCCACACCCAGGGATCTTCCGGTATTTGAAGAGCTTTTTGGAACGGGAGAGCAGCTGGGTATGTCCTTCAGCTATGCGGTGCAGACAGAACCCAGGGGACTGGCGGATGCATTTATCATCGGTGCGGAGTTTGTCGGCAGCGACAGAGTTGCCCTTGTCCTTGGCGATAATATCTTCTATGGACAGAGCTTTTCCGCGGTGCTTCGCAGGGCGGCTGCCAGAGAAAAGGGAGCAACGATCTTCGGATATTATGTTCGCGATCCCCGGGAGTACGGAGTTGTTGAATTTGATGAGAGCGGAAAGGCTGTTTCCATTGAGGAAAAGCCGGAGAAGCCGAAGTCCAACTATGCTGTGCCCGGACTGTATTTCTATGACAACGATGTCATCGAAATCGCAAAGAATGTAAAGCCTTCGGCCAGAGGGGAGATCGAGATCACATCGGTGAATAACGCTTATCTGGACAGAGGAGACCTGTTTGTGGAGACGCTGGGCCGCGGATTTGCCTGGCTGGATACAGGAAACCATGATATGCTGCTGGATGCCGCGGATTTTGTAGCCGCCTTCCAGAAGCGGCAGGGACTATATATTTCCTGCATAGAGGAAATTGCATATAAAAGAGGCTTCATCAACAAAGACCAGCTTCTCCGCCTGGCGGAACCGCTGATGAAAACGGCCTACGGCAAGTATCTTGTGGAAGTGGCAGAAGGACTGTAGGACCGGCAGAGGATTGACGAAAACCTCAGGGAACATGTAGGAGGTGGACAATGAAAAAACGCAGAAAACTCAGCCTGCTTCTTGCGGTAATGATGGTGATCACCCTGATCACGGGCGTATTTGTACCGAAGAAGGAAGCAAGTGCGGCAACCATTACGGTGGCCGGAAGAACCTATGAAGGAAACTATGATTATTCTGCTGCATGGCAGGTTCTGGATCTGATCAACCAGCAGAGAAGCGCTAATGGATGCAGCGTTCTGACCATGGATAAGGATCTTCTGGAAGCGGCTATGGAAAGGGCTGCGGAAATCAGCAGCAGCTTTTCCCATTCCCGTCCGGATGGATCCAGCTGGACTACCATTACCAGTACCAGATCGACCAAGACCTACGGCGAAAATATTGCGGCCGGCCAGACCTCACCGCAGGCGGCTGTTACAGCATGGATGAGTTCGGCTCCGCACCGGTCCAGTATTCTGAATAACGGCTTTAAGAGCATCGGCATCGGCTGCTTTACATCAGCTTCCGGTTACCGCTATTACTGGGTACAGGAATTCAGCTACAGTGAGGGTACGCCGGCAAATCGTCCGGGATCCAATTCCAATGTGGTTTACGGCAAGGGAAAGGTATATGAAGGAACACGCTATACCAATAAGCCGAATGTAACCTATCGCGTGCATGTACAGACCTATGCATGGCAGAATTTTGTATTTAATGGCGCGATCGCCGGTACCAGCGGACAGGCTAAGCGTCTGGAAGGCATCGAGATCAAGCTGACCAACCAGGATTACAGCGGCGGGATTTCCTACCGGACTCATGTGCAGACCTACGGCTGGCAGACATGGCGGGGGAACGGACAGATGGCCGGAACCTCAGGCAAAGCGAAACGTCTGGAGGCTATCCAAATTAAGCTGACCGGTGAGATAGCAAACCATTATGATGTGTACTACAGAGTTCACTCCCAGACCTACGGATGGATGGGATGGGCCAGAAACGGCGAGCTTTCCGGTACCAGCGGCATGGCAAAGCGTCTGGAGGCGATTCAGATCATCCTTCTCCCCAAGGGAAGCGGAAAACCCTCCCGGAATTATGAAGGCGTTTATTCGTCTACTGCCTCCGCATATTTCGCCAGGTAGCGGAAGTTCTTTACAATTGCGGTATTATCGGCTATAATTCGTTGCAGTACGGCAGAAAAACTGAAAAAGGCTGTGAAGGAGACTCCGGCGAGAAAGGCATGACAGGGAGCGCGGGGCGCGACTGAGAAACCGCGTATGATACTTTCGCAAGGGGAACACTCCGGAGCCGGTCGTTCCATCCGGGAAGCCGGGGCAGAGCGATCCGCGGGTACGCGTTATGTACAGGAATGAGAGCGAACCGGAAGGTTTGAAGTCGGGTGGCACCGCGAATGAGAAACATTCGTCCCGGACAAAAGACAGGGTAATTCTGTCTTTTGCCCGGGATTTTGTGCTTTATTCCTCTGGCTCCGGCGGTATGCCGAGGACCGGAATCATGTCGAAGACCGGAATCATGCCGAAGAATGGAACGTGCAGAAGGGAATAAACAGAAAGAGAAAAATAAACAGAGCGCAAGAAGAAAACAGACAGAATGTAAAAAAGAGAACAGACAGGATAATGGAAAAAGTGGATAACAGGAAAGAAGATAATAGAAAAGAAGATAGCAGGCAGGAAAAACAGATCAGATGATAAACAATTAAGAATAGTAAGAAAAGAAAGAAAAGAAAGACGAGGAAAGAGAAGTGGAAACGAAGAACATCTATCGTGACAAGACAATGGACAAGATGAGTGAGGCGGACGTAGGACAGCATGTCCGTCTGGCGGGCTGGGTAGAGAATATCCGGGATCACGGAGGCGTATCCTTTGTGGATCTCCGGGATATGTACGGCGTTATGCAGGTTGTCCTCCGGGATACAACACTGCTGGACGGCATCGTAAAGGAACAGGCCATTTCCGTAGAGGGCGTGGTGGAGCACAGGGACGAAGAAACCTACAACCCCAGGATCCCCACGGGAACCATTGAGCTGGAGGCTCATTCCATCGATATCCTGGGCAGGATGTACAGTCAGCTTCCATTCGAGATCATGACCTCCCGCGAGGTCAGGGAGGATGTCCGGCTGAAGTACCGCTTCCTGGACCTTCGGAATGAAAAGGTAAAGGATAACATCCTGTTCCGTTCCAAGGTGATTTCTTATATCCGCAGAAAGATGGAGGATATGGGCTTTGTGGAGATTCAGACGCCCATTCTCTGCGCGTCGTCGCCGGAGGGCGCAAGAGACTATATTGTGCCATCGCGCCGGTATAAGGGCAAGTTTTATGCACTGCCCCAGGCACCCCAGCAGTATAAGCAGCTGCTGATGGTTTCCGGCTTTGATAAGTATTTCCAGATTGCTCCCTGCTTTCGTGATGAGGACGCCAGGGCGGATCGTTCCCCGGGAGAGTTCTATCAGCTGGATTTCGAGATGAGCTTTGCTACTCAGGAGGATGTTTTCCGGGTGGGCGAAGAGGTGCTGACGGATGTCTTCAGGAAGTTTGCGCCTGAGGGAAGCTTTGTTACAGAGGCACCCTACCCCGTCATCAGTTACAAGGATGCCATGCTGCAGTTCGGTACAGATAAGCCGGATCTCAGAAATCCTCTGCGGATCATCGATCTCTCGGAATTCTTCCAGGCCTGCACATTTAAGCCCTTCCATGGAAAGACTGTCCGCGGTATCAATGTACCGAAGAAGCTCTCCAAGGGTCAGCATGAAAAGATGCTGAAATTTGCCCAGAGCATCGGCATGGGCGGACTGGGCTATCTTGAGGTGCTGGAGGACGGCAGCTATAAGGGTCCCATCGACAAGTTTATCCCCGAGGAAAAGAAGGAGGAACTGCGGAGCCTGGCAAACCTTTCGGTCGGCGACACCATCTTCTTTATCGCGGATGTAGAGGCTTTGGCCAACCACTATGCCGGCCAGATCCGCAACGAGCTGGGCGCAAGGCTGGATCTCATCGAGAAGAACAGCTACCGCTTCTGCTTCGTCAATGATTTCCCGATGTTTGAGATCGATCTGGAAACCAAGAAGATCGGATTTACCCATAATCCATTCTCCATGCCCCAGGGCGGACTTGAGGCGCTGAATACCAAGGATCCGCTGGATATCCTGGCATATCAGTACGATATTGTGGTAAACGGCGTTGAGCTTTCCTCCGGTGCGGTCCGGAATCATGATATGGAAATAATGGAAAAGGCCTTTGAAATCGCCGGCTATTCCAGGGATGTGCTTGAGAAGAAGTTTGGCGCCCTTTATACGGCGTTCCAGTTCGGCGCACCGCCGCACGCGGGAATGGCTCCCGGAATCGACCGGATGATCATGCTCCTCAGAAACGAAGAGAATATCCGCGAGGTTATTGCCTTCCCCATGAACGGCAACGGACAGGATATGCTCTGCGGCGCACCCGGCGAGGTGACGGAGATGCAGCTCAGAGAAGCGCACATCAAGGTCAGAGATTAGGAGGAATACCATGCAGATCAAGGATGAGACCATAGATTATGTATCCATCCTGGCAAAGCTGGCTCTTTCCGATGAGGAAAAGGAGCAGGCGAAAAAGGATATGTCGGATATGCTGGACTACGTGGGCAGGCTGAACGAGCTGGATACCAGTAAGGTAGAGCCCATGAGCCACACTTTCCCCGTTGCCAACGTGATGCGGGAGGATGAGGTTACCTGCGAGCCGAGACAGGATGAGATGCTGCAGAACGCACCCGAACGGACAGAGGATGCCTTTGTCGTTCCGGCTACATTTGATTAAAGGAGGCTGTGAGGATGAAAGAACTGACCAGACTCACAGCGGTAGAGCTGGGAGAAAAGATCGAGGCAGGAGAGATCAGCTCTGTAGAGGCAACGAAGGCCTATCTGGACCGGATCGGCCAGACAGATAAAGATGTGCATGCCTATATTACCGTGGATACGGAGGGAGCATTAGCCCGGGCAGAGGAGGTGGACCGGAAGATCCGCGCAGGAGAGCTCACGGGGCCTCTCGCCGGCGTACCGGTGGCGGTAAAGGACAATATGTGCATTACCGGCACACTGACCACCTGCGCATCCCATATTCTGGATAATTTTAAACCTGTATATACAGCAACGGCAGTGCAGAAGCTACTGGACAGCGGCATGGTGATCCTTGGCCGCACCAATATGGATGAGTTTGCCATGGGAAGCACCACGGAAACCTCCTATTTCGGTCCCACAAGGAATCCCTGGGATCTTTCGCGGGTACCCGGCGGCTCCTCAGGCGGTTCTGCAGCGGCGGTGGCAGCGGAAAGCTGCGCGGCTGCTCTGGGAAGCGATACCGGCGGTTCCATCCGTCAGCCTGCGGGCTTCTGCGGTATTACCGGTATCAAGCCGACCTACGGCCGGGTTTCCCGGTATGGACTGATCGCCTACGGCTCATCTCTGGATCAGATCGGCCCCATGGGAAAGGATGTCAGAGACTGCGCGGCACTGCTTTCTGTGATCGCCGGGCATGATGAGAAGGATTCCACCTCCGCAGACAGAATGGATACGGATTTCATTACAGGTCTTTCCGATGGCGTGAAAGGCATGAAGATCGGCGTTCCCGCTGACTACCTTATCGAAGGACTGGATCCCGAGGTAAAGCGTGCGGTGCTCGAAGCGGCGGATAGTTTCCGTGCCATGGGCGCGGAGGTCGAGGAATTTGACCTCGGCATGGTGGAATATGCCATTCCGGCATATTATGTGATTGCCTGTGCGGAAGCTTCCTCCAATCTGGAGCGTTTCGACGGCGTAAAGTACGGCTTCCGGGCAAAGGATTTTGAGGGTCTGCATGATATGTACAAGAAGACCCGTTCCGAGGGCTTCGGCACAGAGGTAAAGCGCCGGATCATGCTGGGAAGCTTTGTGCTTTCCTCCGGATATTACGATGCGTACTATGTAAAGGCGCTTCGGGTGAAGGCGCTGATCAAGCAGGCCTTCGACAAGGCCTTTGAAAAGTATGATGTGATCCTGGGACCTGTGGCGCCCACCACCGCACTGCCGGTGGGAGAAAGCCTCAGCGATCCCATCAAGATGTATCTGGGAGATATTTACACCGTCTCCGTTAACCTGGCAGGACTGCCGGGCATTTCCCTTCCCTGCGGCTATGACGGAAAGGGCCTGCCCATCGGCCTGCAGCTTCTGGGCCAGACCTTTGAGGAAAAGAAGATCCTACGGGCAGCCCATGCCTTTGAGGATTGCTTCCGGGATAAGCTTCGGAGAGCGCCCATGGTGCAGGAAGGAGGGGCAAGGTGAGCAAGGAATTTGAGACAGTCATCGGACTGGAAGTCCATGTGGAACTGAATACGAAGACAAAGATCTTCTGCGGCTGCTCCACGGAATTCGGCGGAGCGCCCAATACACACGTTTGCCCGGTCTGCTCCGGCATGCCCGGCAGTCTGCCTGTACTGAATAAAGAAGTGCTGCATAAGGCCATCGCCGTGGGGCTTGCCCTGAACTGCGATATTACCCGGAACAGCAAGTTTGACCGGAAGAATTATTTCTATCCGGATAACCCGCAGAATTATCAGATTTCCCAGCTGTATTATCCCATCTGCCGGAATGGCTGGGTAGAGATCACGGGAGAGGACGGAAATCCGAAAAAGGTGCGGATTCATGAGATCCATATGGAAGAGGATGCAGGTAAGCTGATCCATGACGCCTTCACCGGAGAAACCTATGTGGATCTGAACCGTTCCGGCGTTCCGCTGATCGAGATCGTATCCGAGCCGGATATGCGTTCCGCGGATGAGGTGGTGGCTTATCTGGAAAAGCTTCGCGAGACCATCCAGTATCTGGGAGCTTCCGACTGCAAGCTGAATGAGGGCTCCATGCGGGCGGATGTGAACCTTTCCATCCGGGAAAAGGGAACAGAGGAATTCGGTACCCGTACCGAGTCCAAGAACCTGAACTCCTTCCGGGCCATCCGGCGGTGCATTGAGCATGAGACCGCCCGGCAGACGGATGCGGTTCTTTCCGGCGAGGGCGTGACCCAGGAGACACGCCGCTGGGATGACGATAAGGGCTATTCCTATCCCATGCGCTCCAAGGAGGATGCGCAGGATTACCGCTACTTCCCGGATCCCGACCTCGTGCCCATCCTGGTCAGCGAGGAAATGATACAGGAGATTTCGGATGAAGCGCCCGAATTCCGGGATGCAAAGAAGCTCCGGTATAAAGAGGAATATGAGCTTTCGGATTATGATATAGACCAGATCACCGGAGAAAAGCGTCTGGCGGATATCTTCGAGGGGGCTGTTGCGGAAGGAGCGGATCCCAAGAAGGCAGCCAACTGGCTCATGGTGGAGACCCAGCGTCTGATGAAGGAGACCGGAACCGATGCGGATAAGCTCGGGTTCAGTCCGAAGCATCTGGCAGAGCTGATCCGGCTTGTCGATCAGAAGGAGATCAACAGCTCTGTAGCCAAGACCGTGTTTGAGGCAGTATTCCGTGAGGATGTGGATCCTGTGGAGTATGTAAAGGCCAATAACCTTTCCATGAAGGACAGCGCAGGGGCGCTGGAGGAAGCAGTAAAGAAGGCTGTTGACATGAGCCCCAAGGCGGTAGAGGACTGGAAGGCCGGAAAGACCAAGGCGGCAGGCGCGATCGTCGGCCTTGTCATGAAGGAAATGAAAGGAAAATGCGACCCCGCCGAAGTAAACCGCCTTATCTCAGAAGAACTAGCCAAACGCTAACCACCTGAGGAAAACGGCGAAGCCGTGACAAATGGAGAGCGTAGTAAAAAAGGAGGAAAAAATGAGAACATATTTAGTAACCGGCGGCGCCGGCTTCATCGGTTCCAATTATATCCATTATATGTTTGAGAAATACGGCGATGCCATCCGCATCATCAATGTAGATAAGCTGACCTACGCAGGAAATCTGGAAAACCTGGCGGATGTGGAGAACCGTGACAATTATACCTTTGTTAAGGCAGACATCTGCGACAAGGAAGCCATCGAAAAGATCTTTGCGGAAAATGATATTGACCGCGTGGTACACTTTGCAGCGGAGAGCCATGTTGACCGTTCCATCCGGAATCCGGAGGTCTTTGTGGAAACCAACGTGCTGGGCACGGCAGTCATGCTGAATGCGGCCAAGGCGGCCTGGGAAAATCCGGACGGAAGCTTCAAAGAGGATAAGAAATTCCTTCATGTTTCCACCGATGAGGTTTACGGTTCACTGCCGGAGGATCCGGAGGCGTATTTCTATGAGACGACCCCGATCGATCCCCACAGCCCCTATTCCGCATCCAAGGCATCTTCGGATATGCTGGTGAAGGCGTATATCGACACCTACCATTTCCCGGCCAATATCACCAATTGCTCCAATAACTATGGACCCTATCAGTTCCCGGAGAAGCTG
>DFHD01000099.1 GCA_002372545.1 Lachnospiraceae bacterium UBA3732
CCTTCTGTCCCTTCTGGATGTGATTGTGGATGGAAAATTCGATATAGATCTCTATTCCATCCGCCTTAAGTTCCGAGGCTCCTCAAACCAGAGGATCATCGATGTGCAGCGCTCACTGGCAGAGGGCAGCACCATCCTCGTTCCGGAATACGCCTAAGCCTTACTTCCCGGTCGAACCGAAGCCTCCCTCGCCGCGGGCTGTATCATCCAGCTCATCGGTTTCGGTGAACGTGCCGCGAAGATAAGGGGTGATCACCAGCTGGGCGATCCTGTCGCCGCTCTGCACCACCCGTTCCTGATCGGAGTGATTATGCAGAGCCACCATGACCTCGCCGCGGTAATCCGCATCCACAACTCCCACCTTGTTTGCCGGCGCCAGCCCCTGTTTGGAGGCCAGGCCGCTTCTGGCATAAATAAGGCCGGCGTATCCCTTCGGAACAGCCATCTGGAAACCGGTAGGTATGAGCACCGTTTCTCCCGGTTCGATCAAAACCGATCCGTCAAGGCAGGCAAACAGATCGGCTCCCGCCGCATCCTCTGAACCATATTGCGGAAGCTTCGCCTCCTCACGGATTTTTTTCCATCTTACTTCAACTGTATTCATCTCTGATTCCTTTCCCTGTTTCCTGCGGAACATGTTCTTCCTCCGCCGGTTTTTCATTTTCATCAATTATCAGATTTCCTGCGATGCAGGTCCTTCCTCAACTGCTCTCCCTCCATATTCCGCGCGATCTTATTCAAACTTTATCTTGCTGTATACGTCCATATTGACTGAATTATCATAGCGGAATTCCGGCGCATACCGCTCCAGAAGAGCGTTCTTTTCCTGTTCAAAGTATTCCTGCCGCTTCTGCCGGAGAATGACCTCCTTCCGGGCATCCGTGGCCTCCCGGTCCGTCAGTGCGATCATGTAAAAAATATGATAACCATACTGGGACTCCGTCACCAGGCTGTAGGAACCATCGTCCAGCGAATACAGCATATCGCAGATCTGACTGCCGTAGGTTTTCTGAATCTCCTCCGGCGTCATGACTACCTCTTCGGAAAGCGTCAGCTGATATTCCTTCTTTAATCTTTCCATGTCCGCTTCATATACGCTGCTCGCTTCATTCGTAGGGTTCAGCAGACTGTCATAGGCCGCCAGGGCTCTTTCATGGATCTTGCCGGCCTCCTCATCCGAAACAGGCGTCACTGTGCCATCCTCGGCCACATGGGCAAGCGGAAATACAAGATCATAGAATTTTGTTTCTCTGGCTTCTTCATCCGAAACCTGCAGCGCAGCATCCTGCAGGATCTTATCGTACATCTTTTTGGCCAGGATGTTCTCCCGCATCACACGGTTTACCAGATCCTCCGTAACACCGGATTTTTCCATTTCCTCATCGGTCATGTATTTCCAGAACCGGGCCGCCTCTGAGCTTACCTCGGCCTCTTCCTCCTGTGTCAGCGCGACCGCGCGTTCCTCCGCCTCCAAATTCAGAAGCTTCACCCTGACAATGCTGTCGATGATATCCTCACGCGTCAGCTCCTCCAGCGAAGCCTGCCCGTTTTCTCCGTTATCCACAGAAAGAGACCAGACGCCTTCTCCGTAAGCATTGCTGTAATGCTCCCTGACAATTTCCGCATAAATATAAACCTCCGGAAGGTAAACCTTCTCGCTTCCCAGGGAAAATACCAGATCCCCGGGGGAGGCTTTTTCTTCTTTTTTCGTCTTTCCACAGGCCGTCAGAAGAGCCATGCAAAGAAGAACCGCCAGCACACCGGCCCGTCTCCCTATCCTGTTCATCCTTCTTTCCTTTTCCTTCATACCCTATTTCCTGTATCTGTTTCTCTGCATCTGTTTCTCTGCAATTGTTTCTCTGCAGTACCTGCACTTCGCAGTTCAAGGCCTCTAGTCAGCTGATTTCTATCCACTCCCGGGTTCCGGCTCAGCCACATCTGTCCCCGATCGGCCATCATCCCTCTCCTCAGGCGGGAGAATCTGCTTTTTCTTCCTTCTCCTCAGGCGGATACACCGCCTCCCGGATTTCCTCCAGAAAATCCCATGTCTGCTGCAGAAGCTCATCCGGAATCAGCCGCGAAGCCCCCTTACTGAAGCCGGCCTCCTTGCCATCCATGATCCGGATCTTCCCCTTGCTCTTCTTAATAAACGGCGGAATCTTCTCCACCATGAGCGGCGTATCCTGCCGGATCACCAGCTGGAGCCTGTCATCCCGGAAACGAACCGTGGAGAGCCGCATTTTATGTGCCTTTTCCCGAAGCAGCGCCACAGTGATGAGACGCTGAAATTCCTTCGGCGGCTGGCCAAAGCGGTCCACTGCTTCATTTATGACTTCGTCCGCATCCTCCTCCGAACGAATGCGTGCGATCTTTTTATACATTTCCAGTTTCAAAAACTCACTCTTCATGTAATGGTCCGGAATATAAGCATCCACAGGAAGAACGATCTCTGTGTCGAAATCTTCTTCATCCGTTTCCTTATCCTTCCCGGACATTTTCCGGATAGCCGCGGAGAGCAGTTTGACGTAAAGATCGTAGCCTACCTCCTCCATATGACCGGACTGGCTGCTGCCCAGAATATTTCCTGCGCCGCGGAGCTCCAGATCCTTCATGGATATTTTATACCCGGAGCCCAGCTCTGTAAACTCCCGGATTGCGGTAAGACGCTTTTCGGCCACTTCCTTGATCACCTTGTTACGCTGATACATCAGGAATGCGTAAGCGTTTCTCCCGCTCCTGCCGACTCTTCCCCGCAGCTGATACAGCTGGGCAAGGCCGAAATTCTCCGCATTCTGAATAATGATCGTATTGACATTGGGAATGTCCAGTCCGGTCTCGATGATGGTGGTAGACACCAGAACATCAATCTCCTTCATGATGAACCGGTGCATGATCTCCTCCAGCTCCCTCTCGTTCATCCTGCCATGGGCAGTTTCGATTCTCGCATCCGGCAGGATGCTTCGGAGCTCCAGCGCCACACGTTCAATATCATCCACACGATTATATACATAATAAACCTGCCCGCCGCGGGCCATTTCCCGGTTCACCGCTTCCTTCACGATCTCCCGGTCATATTCCATGACGTAGGTCTGAATCGGCCTGCGGTCCACGGGCGGCTCGGTAAGAAGGCTCATTTCCCTGACGCCGATCAGACTCATGTGCAGGGTTCTGGGGATAGGCGTCGCCGTGAGGGTCAGCACATCCACAGAAACCTTCAGCTTCTTAATGGCCTCCTTATGCTTCACGCCGAAGCGCTGCTCCTCATCGATAATGAGAAGCCCCAGACTCCGGAAGGTCACATCCTTGGATAGCATCCGGTGTGTACCGATGATAATATCCGCCTCGCCGGAGGCGATATGTTTCAGATTCTCTCTGATCTCCTTCGGCGTGCAAAAACGGGAAAGCTTCACCACATTGATAGGATAATCCTTCATTCTCTCGCTGAAGGTGTCGTAATGCTGCTCCGCCAGAATGGTGGTAGGCACAAGATAAGCCACCTGCTTACCATCCTGAACTGCCTTGAAGGCCGCACGGATAGCCACCTCGGTCTTACCGAAACCCACATCCCCGCAGATCAGCCGGTCCATGAT
>DFHD01000038.1:0-1609 GCA_002372545.1 Lachnospiraceae bacterium UBA3732
CTTTTGAAAAATTCTTTTTGGCACTTGCCGCCATAAGAGATACGATGACCTTCATTTCCTGCTTCCCCTTTTTGTAAACAGATATAGGGACGGATCAACTTCCCAAGCATCTGGATCAGGTCATAGATCCGGTAGGAAATATCAGAAATTGTCTCTTCCCCCGTTGAAGAAAACCGGTCAGCATACCCCTTGATATCTGTCGCGATCAGTTCAGACAGGATGCGCCTGCGCTCCTCGAAAGGCATCTCTTTATCTTCCATCAGTGAGCATTTCCTCTCAAGGTTTTCTGAGATGTATTCCTCCATGGTCGCAAGATAAATATCCTGTTTCATACTGTGTACCTATCAATCAGAACGAGTGTCTGTCTGTAATGTACCAGATTTGGTTAGTCATATCAAACATTGTGCGTAACAAATATCCGAAAACCTGCATTTTCCGTTACCATTGATTTTGTACATGAGAAAAAATGAGATGGTATTGTTGAAGATACCAGGTATCTTTTAAAATCGTACTTGTTTTCACCCGTTCATCAGTCATATAATCGAATCAGTTCATAATTATGACCTTTAAGGAGAAACCCTATGGAAGTACAGACAACCCTTGAAGAACGCTTTGGGCAGTGTCCCTATGCAACCGCCCAGAGCCTGATCTCCGGTAAATGGGCCGTCCTCATCCTGTTTTATCTGGAAGACGGACCGGTGCGCTTCAATGAGCTTCTCAGGAAAATGCCGAAAATGACACACGCTACACTTTCCGTTCAGCTCAAATCACTCGAAGAATACGGTCTGGTTAAACGCGAACAATATGAGGCCATCCCTCCGAAAGTGGAATACTCTCTCACAGATATCGGCAGGAAGTTCCATCCCGTGATCGCAGCAATGGAGACTTTCGGAAACGAGTATATTGCTCAAATGAACGGAGGAGGAAAGTGATGAATATGACCGGCATGGTTTACCGTGCGTGAAACAAGAAAAACCTTCAAGGCAGGCTGGATGAATATCCTGTCCGCGGCGGAGAAGGTTCACTCATAAACAGATAATTCTATTACGGAGGTAAACACTTATGGAAACATTAACCACTCTGAAAACCCGCAGAAGCTGCCGCGCCTACAAGGCGGACCACATTGAAGAGGAAAAGCTGAACGCCATCGTCGAAGCCGGCACATACGCTCCGACCGGAATGGGTAAGCAATCTCCCATCATCCTCGTTATCAAAGATAAAGAAATCCGCGACCAGCTTGCAAAGATCAACGCCGCCGTTCTTGGCGCTGATATCGATCCTTTCTATGGTGCACCGGATGTCGTAGTTGTTCTTGCGGACAAGTCCATGCCGACCTATGTATATGACGGAAGCCTCGTAATGGGCAACATGATGAATGCTGCTGCGGACCTGGGCGTCGCCAGCTGCTGGGTCCATCGTGCAAAAGAAGAGTTCGAAAGCGAAGAAGGAAAAGCGATCCTGAAAAAACTCGGTATCGAGGGCGATTATGAAGGCATCGGCAATTTGATCCTTGGCTATGCTGCCAAACCTGCTGGCGAAGCAGCTCCAAGGAAAGCAGACTATATTTACAGCATCTGAAAAATACATGCAGAAAGCCCCTGACCAAAGG
>DFHD01000038.1:1689-3451 GCA_002372545.1 Lachnospiraceae bacterium UBA3732
AGGGGCTTTCTGTCCTTTATATGGCGTACTTTTCATAGCACCCTTTTATCCTGTCCAGAAGCCATAGTCATGCTCCACGACTGGGATCGTCTTTACTTCCATATTCTCGATCCGGACATAAGTGCCGCGCTCGATGGCAAGGATGACCTGGTCGATCTGTGATTCTTCTCCCTGGATCTCCATGGATACTGAACCATCCCATTCATTTCTCACCCAACCGGTACATCCATAAAGATCCGCAGCGTGTCGGGCCCGGTACCGGAAACCGACGCCTTGTACATAGCCGTGAAAAACGATGTACTTCCGTACAATACTGTTATTTGCCATCCTCAGCCTGCCATTCCATCAGGAAGTCATAAAGTCCATCCTGTGACAAAACTCCTCGTTTCAGATCCGCCGGAAGCAGTCCTCCTTCATCAGCTTCATAATCCTCCTGCCATTCACCGGAAGTGTAATACTCATCCAGTAACCTGACTTTCATCCGTATCTCTTCCCCAATCGCTGCGGCTTCACGAGGCATGCTCCTCACTTCATCAAAAATCATCTCATAAAAGGACACTCGTTCTACCCTGCTTAAAGGCTGAAAGCGCCTGATCTCTTCTCCGTCGCGCTTTACGGTTTCATTCCACATATCAGCCGGCCGGACCCATATTCCGCCATTTCCATACAAAGCCTGATATACTACCATCGGCTCCGTTGTTTCACTATGCCGGGCAATTGAAAGCACCCGATAATAATTTCCTTTGAAATGCCGGTACAGGCCAGGCGCTATTTCTGTAACCGCTTCCTCATAAGTCATGGATCTTCCTCCATTCCATCGTCCCACAACCGAACGCACTGTGCCCCTGTTTCTTTTAGACACTCTGCAGCCAGATTTACCCAACTGACACAAGCCCTTCTTTTTGGACAATGAGTTTTTATACACCAACAACCAATGGTATAATCTTTTTCTTTCGTCTTTTAGGGCGACGATGCTTCACACCGTTATACTCGTCCTCCAGCCACTGATAATGCCGATCTTCCTGCAGCGCCCAGGCCTCCCGATTATCCGGGCGCTGCTCGTCTTCTGTCTGGGAAGAGGCTTTGTTGCTACGGTTTCTGCGTCTTGACTCCTTTTGCTTCTTCTCCCACTCATCCAGTTCCCACTCCGATGGGAAAGCGTTCCGATCAATGCTCATTGTCCTGCCGCTCCTCCCAGTCTCTCACAAAATGCTTTGATCTTTCGCTCATTCTCTTTATCCGGCTTCGCCTTTGGATCGACCAGAATCAGCTCCGCATCCAGCTTCTCTATGCCAAGGGCAGCCTTTAATACCCTGAAAGCCTTCTCGCCTCCGGATCCACTCTGGCAGGCGAATGCCGCGATGTGCTTCCCCCTGAGATTATTCTCAATCACAAATGTGCGGATCGGCGGCGTTATATTCCCCGCCCAGACTGGGAATCCGAAGATGATCCGGTCATAAGCATCCGCATTGAACTCATACGGAAGAAGCTTCGGCTTCTCAGCCATTACCGCGCTCTTGCCTCCCCAGAGGAACTTGCGGAACCCACTGCTCGGATAAGCCTTTACCGGCGCGATGCGGAGTGTATCCGCACCAAGCTCAGCGGCTATTCTCTCTGTCGCATACTCCGTGTTGCCTTCCATCGAATAATAAACGATTAGTGTTTTCATGATATATCGCTCCTGCGTTTCGTGTATTTCAAACAAGCGGATGCAGTCCACCTAATCTGTTTCATTCACCAAATCCATAGTTCAGAATCTCAT
>DFHD01000091.1 GCA_002372545.1 Lachnospiraceae bacterium UBA3732
GCATATCATGATTATTTCATAGAGGAGAATTACGAGGCCGGTATCGAGCTTTTCGGTACGGAGGTGAAGAGCATGCGGATGGGACAGTGCAGCATCAAGGAGGCCTACTGCGGCTTCCAGGACGGCGAGCTGTTTGTTTACGGCATGCATGTCAATCCCTATGAAAAGGGGAATATTTTCAACAGAGATCCTCTCAGAAAAAGAAAGCTGCTTCTGCATGGCTCAGAGCTCAGAAAGCTTATGGGAAAGATCAAGGTTGACGGCTATACCATCATGCCGCTGAAGGTCTATTTTAAGGGCAGTCTGGTGAAGGTGGAGATTGGTCTTGCCCGGGGCAAGAAGCTCTATGATAAGAGGGAGTCCATCGCAAAGAAGGACATGAAACGCGAGGCGGAAAGAGACTTCAAGATCAGGAATATGAAGTGATTTGTTGACATTTTCCGGCAATCGTTTATAATAATCGTTGGTTGCTTCGAAAAACATGAGTGAGGTTCCGCCTGTTTTTGGAGCATCTGATGAACAGTTGTGATAAAGAAGGAGCGCAGTGAGGAAAAGACGATGAGTCAGGAAAAGGTTGACAGATACAAAAAAGAAAAAAAGAACCGAAGCAAGGTGATGAAGCATCGCAGGATCCGCAAGACGATCATTGTATCGCTGATCACCATTGTTCTGGCAGCCGGCATTGGTGCGCTCATCGGTATCCCGCTGGGAAGAAAGATATACAGGGACCAAAAGAAAAAGGAAAAAGCAAAATCTGTGATTTCTACGGCAGAGTTTAGCAGCTGGTTCGATTACAACTGGGTGGAAAACCATTCGGATGTTTTCGTCGGAATGGATTTTGTTTCCAACACGGAGGAGCCTTCGGAAGCATCCGGAAACGATGCAGAGCCTTCATCTGAGGAGGCGCCTGAGGCAGTTCCTGAGGGCGTGGTAGAGTGATAGCCGCGGGCCCCTCCTTAAACCGGGGGGGCGCCCCTCCTTAAACCAGGGGTTGTAAAGGTTTCGACAGGGATTTTGAAATAAAAGCAGCCATTCGGGGTGAGGGACCCCGTAAAACCTCTCAAAAAAAATAAACGCTGAAGATAATTTAGCACTCGCTGCCTAAGGGCAGCTGTCGGCCTGGTGTCATCCCCTGCATCGGAACCCGGCATCGACCTGGGGAGACCTTTTTCGCCTAAGCTTTGCGGCGGAAAAAGATTCATGAAGCTACCGACCGTCTGAGTCTGTCCACTGACGCAGGCGCGGGGGAATCCTAAATACTGGACTGTGATGGGAGACACTTTTATGGACGAATCTTTGGACGCGGGTTCGATTCCCGCCAACTCCATGAAAAAAAGCACCGGAAGGTGCTTTTTTTGTGGAGTGGCGGGAATCGAACCCTTCCTTATTGGAAAAGCCTGAATCTGACTTGGAGGCGTCTTTTTCCTTTTTCCCTTTCAAAAGGAATATTGCACTGACTGTTCCGATTATGACTGCTAAAAAAAATGCCGCAAGGAGCAGCCGTTTTTTGCCGCTCTTTTTTCCGGGCTGTTCCGGCTCCGGTTCGGGAGCAGCGCTTCCAAACGCATCCGGGTTAAAAGAATCTTCCGTCTCTTGTTCGTACTGCAGGTTCATAAAGGTTACCTTTCAATTATCGGTATATCGTTGTTGCGGGTTAAATTGAAACTAAACCGTAGGATTGTCAAGCCGTTCTTTTTCCGCGTAAATCTGACGTTGGAATTCGCGAACCTTCTTGAGTCCGTACTTCTTAACGCTGAAATGGATACAGCCCCCGGCATATTCGATTCGAAGATGCGATTTTTTTGCTATAAAAAAGGCAATTATAAAAAAGACCGACGACGGCATGAGTGACCAGAATAAAACTTCGTTATCCATTAATATGAAGCTGGCTACGAGCAGGAGTGCTGCAAAGCAAAGTAATCCGTATGGTTTGAAATTGAATATTTTGGTTCCTGTGATATCCTTAATCTCAACAATTTCTTCCCTTGAGCTTTTGCTGATCAATCCAACCTTTGCACTGTAATAGAGCCGTTTGTTGGTGAGTACGGCATCCTCCTTTATAAAACCTTCACCGGATACAACATTCTGCATCCATCCGTTTCTTAAAGAATAGGACCACTTTTCATTTTCGTTTACAAATCCATTTGCACCGGTTGAAAACTGATAGTTCTGATTCGTAGCAACATTTCCTACGGAATCCATCGTTGCCATCCCATTGGGAAGATTACCCGTATTTCCAACAGAACTCATTGCTGCTATTCCATTGGGAAGATTACCTGTGTTTCCACCGACCACATTTGGTTCGGATATTGAGCATCCGCAATTTGAACAGAATTGAACATCATTTGGGTTCTCTGCTCCACAATACTTGCAAATCATATAAGTGCCTCCTTTGTGTTAAATGTAATTATTAAACCGATATATTTCGGTATATTTCATCCTTCCGTCAATGCGGTCGGAGCGCATGAGCGAAATATGGTCCGGTGCCATGGACGAAGCCGGCACCTGCGTGCGACGCCAGTTTCCGGACATCTCTCGCACAATCGTAATGTGCGCAGAGAATTTCTTCCGGTCGAAGGGGATTTTGGCTTCATCCAGTGCCTCGCGTACCTGGCTCACAAGCTGCTCCAGCTTAGGTTCTTTTTCCAGACCAATCCAAAGAAGGTTTCCGAAGGTTCCCAGCCCGGAAAGCCGCATTTCAAATGGTTCGATTTTTACATTTGCAAGTGCTTTTTGGATAGGTCTTGCATCAGGCATTTCCCCTATAAACGCAAGTGTGATGTGCAGATTTTCCACAGGAATATATCGTCCTCGCACACCTGCTTTTTTCAGTTGATTCATGGTTTCTGTAATCCCGCGACGCATTTCCGGCGAAAGCGGGATGGATATGAATAATCGCATTTTTTCTAAATAACCTTTTCTGATTGCTTTGTTAACAAACTCATTATAGTAGGGAGCTAATTAGAAATCAATAACCCCTTCTGTCTCCGGATAATGATTATCTTCCGTTTCAGAGACGGAAAGACGGTGGATGGTATATTGAAAAATAAAAATGAAAAGACCGGACACTCTGCCATAGATGGAAGGGGGCGGTCTTTTTTAGTAAGGAACTTCTAAGCAGGCCTGATCCTTTCGAAGGACTGCTCGAAGAGGGCAGATCTTCCTGCCGGGCAGAATTGCTGTTGCGGATCCGTTTGCAGAAGCTTGCGGAATGTGATACCATGATGTTCTGCCGCGGGATCCGGAAGGTTCCCCGGCAAATCGGCAGAAAGGATAGTTCCGGTTATCCGCGGATAACGGGATGATAAGCAGAAAATGAATAAAAAAGAGATACATGAGATCAAGGCTTTGTTCGATACGGTTCAGGACTGTAATATCAAAAGTCTGGCAGGCTGCTATGTGAACGGGGACAGGCAGAAGGTGAAAACCTTCCGCGCCCCTTTTTATCAGCTGCCGGAGGAGGAAAAGTATAAATATCTGGAGATTTTCCGGAAAACCCTTTCCGGTACGCCGGGCAAAAATCTTCTGGATATGCATTTTACCGATCCGGAGGGAAAGAATCCCGAGGCCGGCTGCGGGATTCTGAACAGGCTGAGAAAGACTGAGCTTCAGGAGGACGCCCTGCTGGAGGGATTCTATGACAGAGTGATCGAAACCTACAGCCATGTGGGAAACTATCTGATCCTGCTGATCTGCCAGGCTTATGATGTGCCCGGAATAACAGAGGACGGACTGGAGATGGAGGATGCTTCGGATGAGGTATTCAGCTATATTCTTTGCTGCATCTGTCCCATGAAGCTGACCAGGCCGGGACTCGGCTTTGATGATGAGATAGGGGAGATCCATACCCTTCGCCAGATCTTTGCGGTAGAGCTTCCGGAAACCGGATTTCTTTTCCCTGCCTTTAATGAAAGGAGCACGGATGAATCGGCCATGCTTTATTCCTGTAAGGCGGCGGACTTTATGCAGGACCAGTTCATGGAAAAGCTTTTGGGCGTTTCTCCCACCCTTCCGGCCAGACAGCAGAAGGAGGGCTTTACCGAGTTCGTGCAGGATGTACTGGAAGAGGAGACCGGCTTCGAAACCATTCTTTCCATCCAGGAAAATCTGAAAGAGGCGGTGACAAACAAGAAAAATATGTCGGATGGAAAGACTGTCTTCCTGGATAAGGAGGAGGTCAGGGATGTTTTTGAAAAAAGCGGGGTTTCGCAGGAAAAGCTTAGCAGCTTCGACCGGAAGTTTGACCGGAAGTTCGAGGTGAAGAGCGAGGATAACGGACATGTGGAAACAAAGCTCTTTGCGGATAACGTTGCGCCGGTCCGGAATATTGAGGTGCGGAATAAGAACATGGTCCTCCGGGTAAAAAGCAGTCACACCGATCTTTTTGAAACGAGAGTGATCGATGGCAGAAAGTGCCTGGTGATCGAGCTGACCGATGATCTTACGGTCAACGGAATCCCCGTGGGCGTGCCGGACAGGGAAAGCTGAAAATCGTAGAATCGCGTCAGTCTTTTTTTATCGGAAGGGATGTAAGTACGATTCCGGACAGGACCAGAACAATGCCGATCAGGGTGCCTGCAGAGAGCTTTTCATGAAAGAAGAGGATGCCGTTTAAGGTGGCTGCTACCGGTTCGATGGAGGCGATGATCGACGCCTTTCCGTTTTCCACGGCTTTTAACCCGATGGTATACACAATGTAGGGGATGACCGTGGATACAAGAGCAAAGGTCAGAACCAGAACCAGGTTTCCCGGAGATTGGGCGGCTACGCGGAATATCCTTGCCGGATGAGAGAAGCCTACTGTGCCGAAAGCGGCAAAGAGGAAGGTGTAAAAGCTGATGGTGAAGGAGTGATAGCCCCTTTCCAGCGCATATCTTCCAAAGATGGAATAGAGAGCATAGCCCAGCCCTGCACCGAGTCCGGTGAGAAGTGCGGGAAGAGTCAGCTTTCCGGCATCCCCGATCACACCGGTAACAAAGATCAGGCCGGTGAAGGATAAAGCCAGGGCAAAAAGCTTTCGTCTGGTCAGCTTTTCCCGGAAACAGAAGGCCGAGAGTACCATAACAAAGGCCGGGGCGGTGTACAGCAGTATGGCCGCTACGGAAAGGGAGGTCATGGTAATCTCTTTGAAATAGCAGAGGTTGAAAAATACAATACTGAACAGGCCGGTTCCCAGAAAGCACCAGATATCCCTGATCTTTATTCTTAGGAGAGATCTATCATAAAGAAAAAGAATAATGAGCATAAAAACAGTGGTAAGGATCGCTCTGAGGAAAACGATGTCCCATGAGCTGAGACCATAGCGGTTAAGCGGACGGACGAAAAGTCCCATGCAGCCCCAGAGGATCCCTGCCAGTAATATGAAAAGTGAACTGATTCGTTTCATGTATTCTGTTCCATCTGCGGCTCGCTCCACAAAGAGAAGAGCAGCCGGTCATTTTATTTTTCTTCTCCTTTTTTCTTCCGGTTGTTCTTCCGGATGGTGATTTCTTTTTTGAGAACGCTCTCGCCGCGTTCCACCGGCGGCGCTGTCATGTACTTATCTTCCGGTATGGCTTTTTCCTTCAGTCTGTTGTAGGTATGCTCACGGAAGATGGCATATATTACCGATGCGATCGGGATCAAGACCAGCATGCCGACCAGGCCGAAGAGGCTTCCGCCTACAGTCACGGACATCAGGACCCACATGCCCGGGAGTCCGACGGAGCTTCCCACGATGTGAGGATAGATCAGGTTCGCATCTACCTGCTGCAGAACGATGAACAGTACAGCAAAGATCACAGCCTTGACCGGGGAAACCAGCAGGATCAGCAGAAAACCGACAGCCAGTCCGATGAAGGCGCCCAGCATAGGGATCAGAGCCAGGATCATGATCATGACGCCGATCAGGAGTACATAGGGCATATTGGTCAGACTCAGGACGATGATGAATTCACAGCCAAGCATAAAGGCGTCCAGACACTGGCCGGAAATAAAGTTGCTGAAAGTCTTGTTGGCCAGCCGCAGGATATGGAGCAGTTTATCTGCGCGTTCAGTAGAGAGAACACTGTAGATGATCTGTCTTCCCTGACGGCTGAGACGCTCCTTGCTTCCGATGATATAAAGGGAAAAAACAAAGCTGATCAGGAAGGAAGTCACGCTGGAAAGCACGCCGGATATGATGCCCACGCCGTTGCTGATGATCGAGATTCCCTTTTCCTCCAGATAATCCATCATGGGTTCAAGAGCTTTTTCCCAGTTTTGCGTATATTCGGTGATCTTTGCGGAGGCCTTCGGATATTTCTCTGTTTTTTGCAGTAACCAATGGGAGAATTTATCAATGCCTTCGGGAATCTGCCGGGCCAGAGAAACTATGGTTTTGGATATTTCAGGTACAATGGTGATAATGATAAAGACCACGATCACGACAGCGAGAAGGATGACAATGACCATGGAAAGCGCCCTGCGCCGGCCGTGCCATTTTTCTGTCTGATACTTTTCCTTGCTGAAAAGATGCTGTTCCAGCTTGGTAACCGGCACGTTCAGGATGAAGGCCAGAGCTGCTCCGAGGATAAAGGGGGAGAAGATGCTCAGCGTTCCGGTAAAAATATCTGCCAGCACGTAAAGATTGCTTAGTATAAGAAATAATATGATCAGTACGGCGCCGATAAAGATCTGCTTCCGAACCTTTTCGTCCTTCCAGAAATCTCTCATAAAGCGATTACCTCGTATGATAGGATTGTTTCATGGGGGCAGTCTGCCGGAAAGTCCGCCCGGCTTTCCGGGCAGCTTTTCGATTTCCTGCTTTTACGTCACAGTATACAACTTGTATAGTATTATTGGCAAGGTTTTGTTCTTTTCTGTCATGAAATGTGAGTAGCAGCGGAGCCGGATTCCCGGAATGAAAGATAATAGAATTTGTGCAGAATTTTATGTCATAAAGAGTGTATAATGGAATCATCAAAAGAAAGCAACAGACTCTTTCATGACACAGACACAGGGGTATCAATGACGGGGCTGCTGCAAAGCCAAAAAAAAGGAGGTCTTTTCTATGAACGGAACAAATTCAAAAACTGACAACTTAAGACTTGCCGCCGGCGCAGGCTGGGCTGCATGGGGACTGTGGAATATTATCCACTTTATCCGCCTTGGTGGGGCGCTTGGCGTGTTTATCGGATTGGTTTTCGGCCTGTTTCTTATCTGCACGGCATATGGGTTTGTTACTGGAAACATCGGAACATCAAAGGTTTGGGCAACGGTTTATACGATCGTGATGACTGTTATCCTCAGTATCGCTGTTATCCTTCTGCTTGCAGCAAGCGATGCAGTCGGCAAAAGTGATGTAGGCTCTTACATCAAAAAGAAGTTATTCCTTCTTGTATTTGCCATTATCTGCTGGACAGTAGCCTATTACGCAATGCTCAGCAACATGAAGAGCATGAAAAACGGTAATCCCAAGGGAAACAAGTGCTTTGTTCCTGTTGTAGCCTTTGGTGCACATTTACTTTTCAGAATCATTTTCGTAGTCGGTATCAACAGTGATCTGGATGATGTTAGCGATGAAGCATTTAAGCTTGCAGGAGTTGAACTGGATCTTAGTTTCTCCTTCCCCTTAAGAGTGCTGATCCCCGGACTGATCGGTCTGGTGATGGTTCTGACGAATGCACTTCTTGAAAAAGCAATGGAAGAGAGCGGAACACTGGGTGTGGCTCCCGCAAAGCCTGCCTGGAATAAGGGCGGAACTCCCGGTTATGGTCAGAACGCAGCATACGGACAGCAGGGTTATGGTCAGAACGCAGCATACGGACAGCAGGGCTACGGCCAGAACGCAGCATACGGACAGCAGGGTTATGGCCAGAATGCAGCATACGGACAGCAGGGCTACGGCCAGAACGCAGCATACGGACAGCAGGGTTATGGTCAGAACGCAGGCTATGGACAGCAGGGCTATGGCCAGAATGCAGGCTATGGACAGCAGGGCTATGGCCAGAATGCGGGCTATGGACAGCAGGGCTATGGACAGAGCGCAGGCTATGGACAGAATGCAGGTTATGGTCAGAGTGCAGGCTACGGCCAGCAGGGAAATGATTTCGGACAGAAAAGCGGCATGTATGCAAAATGACTATTCTCTGTTTCTATTTCAGGGTTTCCTCTGCCAGCCAGCCGGCGTAGCTGAGGACGGCCTCCTCATCCCGGAGAAAGCTGTCGGAAAGGGCGATATATTCCTGCCTGTCGGAAAAGCTTTTCTTATAAACAGCCAGTCGCGTAAGGGCGGCTGGTTTTTTGTTGTCCCGGCTGCCCTTTATGGAGGGGAGGGGAATAAAATAGCCGCTGCACTGCTCACAGCCATCGGTCTTCAGGCCGAAAAAATAGCTGAGTTCGCCGGCAAAAACAGGAACATTCAACCGGAGAGAGCGGTCCTCGCCGGAAAGCGAGCCTGTTCGTCCGACTGCCTCTACCGGGTGGGGCAGGGGCAGCGTAAGAGATGTTTCAATATGAAACCGGAGACCGCTGCTGTGTTCGGTCACGGAAAGACCGGCAAGCTTTGCCGGATGGAGAAGCTGCAGGATGCCGAATATGCCGGAAAGAAGGAGCATGCCCTCCATATCATCCCGGTTATGTTGAAGCAGAAGAGCCTTTTCCCGTTCGCTTCCGGAGGTGATAAAGCTCCAGTAAACGGAGATCAGCTGCCCGCCATCCATTTCGTCGACCCGGTTCACACCCAGATAGCGCTCTACGGTTTTCTGCCTGACGTTGGGAAGGCCGAGCGCTTTTTTCAGCGGCCGGATCATTTTTAACAGGTCGGCAGAGGGCATTTCCGTCAGATGGCGAGGAGGAGCGGAGGGCTCTGAGGCCTGCGCCTGCAGCCGTACGAGCCTGCCTTCCAGGAAGGGCGTATCGAACCGGTCGCCGTTGAAATGCATCAATAGATCAAAATCCGGCAGAAGATCGTAAAAAGTCCTCAGGACTTCAGGCTCGGACATGCCGTCGTCATTAAACAGCTGATGGATCTGCCAGTTGCCGTTTTCCAGCCGGAAGGCCAGCCCGATCAGATAGACAATTGACCGGTCGGGGGTAAATCCGGTGGTTTCGATATCAAAAAAGAGAATACGCTTACCCGGGTATTCCCTGCTTAGAAGCTCGATATAAGGCAGTTTTTCCACCTGTATTTCCTCGGCAATGTCGATCACGGAGCTGTCCTTTCTTTTCCATGCAATGTCTGTAATACAGTTATCATATCTTATCATTATATCACTATATCCTTTTTTCTACAAATACTATACAAAGATTGAATTGCGTCAGAGAATGTGAAAAAATTCATAAATCAAGGATTTACGGTTGAAGATATAACAGTTTTTTGGTAAAATTATAAATAATATTGTCTGATCGGGAGGGGTGAGCATGGGTAAAAAAAAGAAAAAACGGATTGCCATACTGTTGGCGTTTGCCATGATCCTTTCCGGACTGGGCGTTTACTGTCCGGCGGCGCGTGCCGATGAATCCTTCGGCACAGCAACATCAACGGACGCCTGGCCGGAGAGTGATGCAGGTTCATATAGTGTGGATCAGGCTGAACCGGGGAATTCCATCGGAGAGCCTTCCAGTGAAGCGGGCACTGCGGATATGACCGTTGAAGAACCGGCAGAGGAACCTGCGGAAGAACCCGCGGAAGAACCGGCAGAGGAACCCGCGGAAGAACCCGCGGAAGAACCCGCGGCGGTGATCGATGGCCTTGATCCCGGGCATATTGTGCGCGTTTTTCCTGAGGAGGATCCGGAGGCCGTCTATTCCGGTACGGGGGCAGAGGCCTTCGGTAATGAATATGATGACATATCGGCGCTCATCACGGCTGTCCCTGTGGAGGAAGAGCTGACCGGTGCCGCAGGAGATATCCTGCCCGGCTACAGTGATTTTACTTCGCATTTGACCTCCCATAAGATCAAGATCGATGGTAATGAGCTTTTGAACGGCGCCACCATTAAGCCGGATGTGGATTTCAGTCTGGAAATGGATTTCCGGCTGACCCTTCGGGAAATGGCGGCAGAGGGACTGGATTACTATTTCCCTCTTCCCGATCATATTTCCATCGGAGATAAGGGCAGTGCCGGGGAACCCCTTACACTGTACAACAGTAACAGGGTAGCCATCGGTAACTATTTCATCAAGGATGATGTTCTCTATGTTTCCTTCCCCGGCTACTACGATTCCGTAATAGCCTATTTTGACATGAAAGGCTCGTGGAGCGATACAGAAAACAGGACCGGCATTGATGTTCCCTGGAGCGACAGAACCGATACCTACAAGATCGATCTTTGCGACCTTTCCATTCAGAAGACCCAGCAGAGCTATGTGTCCCAGAAGGACGGCAGTCTGAAGTCCTCCTTCTCCATCACTACACGCCCGAGAACAGAGGGCGCTTCCATCAGTGATATTACTTTTACCGATAACTTTGTCCATTCTTCTAAAATGAAGGTGATCGAGGATACATACGGGGCAGACAAGGCCATTAAACTCAGTATGTATAATGCGGACAGAACCCTAAAGGAAACCAGATATTATAAACTTTCCGATGTGAAGACGGCTTCATCTATGGGGACAAAATTCCAGATCCCCGGCCTTTCCGTAGAAAACGGGGGCTACTTCGTTGTGGAATATGAAGCTCTCATTTCTTTGGAGGACCGCCTTTCCCTGGATGGAAACGGACAGGACGATTCCTTCAGAAATACGGCTACATCCTCCTATGATTACTTTGATACAAGTCTCGGAAGAGAGGTAACCCTTTCCGCGTCCTCCGAGGTAAAAAACAGTTATACCGGAGGCTCGGACTGGATCTTTAAAGAGGCCTCCGATGATACTAAGACAAAATATATCGGCGGGGAAAACAAGCTTGTGGTTCCCTATATCATCACCATCAATAAGCGCCGTCCCTACAGCATGGGCGGAAGCGTTGTGCAGGATGAGATTACGGATTTCGTGGGCGGAAGCGTTGTTTATGATACCCGATCCTCCGCGGAAACCTATGTGGAATGGATCACCAACAGAGGAACGGGAACCGTGGAGCAGAAATGGGTGATCCTGGATACGGCTCTTCTGGAGGAGCTGAAGGGAATATGCGCAAGATCCCAGGACACGGCACTGGCGAATCTCCGGGCCAATGCCTCCCTTTCCGGAAGACTGGCGGATGCGGTTAATGCGGCTTACGGCACAGCCTATACGGATTTCAGCGATGAGCTCGCCCTGACCTATGTTTTTACAGACAGTAACAGCAACAACTTTATCTGGCTCATGCCCTTTGATGAGATCCCCACATCCTACACGATCCACTATGATACGATCGTGGATCCCGGCGTAGGCGATTTTAAAAACAGCGCGGCTCTCTGGTTTACGGAGTTTGAGGGGCATCCCGGCGGGACGGGCGGCTGGAGCCGTCCGGTAAAGAAGGTGATGAACGCCTCGAAATCCAATGGCGGCGTATATATTGGTCCGGATGGTAATTACTATGTGGATTATACGCTGACGGTTGGCGTGGAGGCCGGAAGCGCCGGCTTCGAGGATATCGGCGTCCGGGATATATTCCCCTATCATCCGGTTACCCTGGATGACGGAAATACCTACAATGTATTCGACTGGCTGGCCGGCTTTGATGCGGACAGTGTGGATATTTCCACGATCAGCATAGAAGAGAATATTGCTCTTGTATCCTCTGTTGTGGATATTTCCACGGACAGTACGGATCCGAAGGTCAGAGCTGTGCTGGATACAGCATATGCGGCATACTTTTATCAGGTCAACGGCGATACTGATGCAAGCTCCTTTTATACGCGCACCAGCTATCCCTGGCATGATACCGATTTCTACCCATCCACAGCCTGGAACGGCAAGCCTACGGGAGCCAGCTACTATGGCAGTGCAACGCCTGCCGGACAGTTTGTGGTAAAGCAGGATATGTACAATTACGATATGACACATCTCCGCAACCGGAAGGGCGGAACCTTCTCGCCGGGCGCGCTTCTCATCTGGCTTGGAAACCTTCCGGGAACGGAAGAGGGATATGATTTTGTGATCAAATTCACCATGCAGATCAACCCTGAGCTTGTGGATAAGCTTCCGGAGGTACTGGCGGCCGAGGGAAAGGAATATGTGACCAACAACAATATCGCAGAGGTATGGACCTCCTTTGTCAGAGACTCCAGCGGGGTGCGGAAGATGAATTTCCGGACCAATACCGTTCTGCAGAGGATGAACTCTCCCTACTGGCTGGGCATAAAAGACGATCATCCCGGCGTGGATAAGACTGTCATCGGCCCCGGAGAGGATAATGAATATGTATCTTACAGGATCACGGCGGATCCGGGGAAGAATATCGATGCAATGAACAGCACCTATGAGCTGACAGACATTCTGAATGTTGCCGGTATGCAGTATAGGCCAAATTCCTTTGTCATAAGGGACGGAGAAGGTGCTGTGGTATGGAGCGATAAGGCAGGTGTTTCCGCAGCGGCGAAGTACGCGGATTACAGCAGTCTGATCGGGCTTTCCGTGGATAGCTACGACAGAAAGTCAAATGGCTTTGTCTTTACTTTTGATAACAGTGAAGGAAAATTCACGGACGGAAGCGGAAAGTTTATGCTTCTCACGATCGAATATGATGTGCTGATGGGAGACTGGCCGACAGATACGACGATCCAGAATACCGCAGGTCTCTTTGAACTTTCTGTGGATGCATCCGACGGGCAGCTGAAACGCAAGAGTCTGGGGGAGGCCTCCGTGGAATATGCGATCGATAAGGCAGTGGATAAGCATATTTCCGAAAATCCGGCCGGCAGCAACAACTTTACGGCAACGTATTACATCGATGTGAACCCTACATCGGAAAACGCATCCAAGATCGTCCGGACGACCAATCCGAACGGCTCGGTCACGGAAACGGAGAGACCATATCAGGTGGGGGATGTCCTGGAGCTCCGGGATGTTCTTTCGAATAACCAGACCATGGTCAATTCCAGTGTAAGGGTTTATCAGTATAAGGGCATCAGCTTTGAAAATGAAACGGAGATCACCGACCGGTGTGATGTGAGCTACGATCCGGATGAGAGAATGCTGCATGCGGATATCACCATTCAGGATCTCTCTTATCGTTACCGGGTGGTATATCAGACGAGGATCGACGGTGCATCCAATACGCTTGTGCCTTTTGATAATACGGCTATTCTGGATAATTCAACAGCCAAACTGGATAAGGTGACGGACAGAGTCCTGATCTACGAGTATAGCGATGGATCAGAGGCTTATGTAAACCGGATTGATTTTCATAAATATGATCAGTATTCGCTGACCAAAAACCTTCAGGCAACCTTTGATCTGTATAAGCTGGAGGGAAGAAACTGGAAACTGATCTCCACCGGCGAAGAAAATTATGAAAAGATCCGTACGGATGCAACCGGCTATGCCTCCATCCGGAACCAGGTTGTCAATACTGAACCCATTCTCTGGGTCGAGGATGAGACCTACTATAAGCTGGTAGAGGTTGAAGCGCCGGCCGGCTATGTGCTGGATCCTACGCCCATTTATTACTATGTTTCCAAAACCGGAGAGGAGCCGGAGAGAAAGACGATTCCTGCAGAGGTTCCGCAGTATGCTCTGAAACTTGTAAAGCTGAAGAACAGTGTGGATCCGGAATCTCCCATTCCGGTGATCGAGATCACCAACCAGCAGTTCGGTCTGGATGTTGTGAAAACTGACAGCTCGACCGGGGACAGACTGAAGGGAGCGGCCTTCAGCCTCTACATGGATGAAGCGTGTACAAACCTTCTTGCCTCCGCAGCGGATGGCAATTCCGTTTCCCGGGATGGCAATGCGGTTTATGATACCGTAGAGGATGGTGTTATCGTATTCCGCGATCTGGAAATCTCCGCCACGACGGATAAGCTTTATCTGAAGGAAACGGTGACGCCGGGAGGCTATAAGGAGAGCGGCGAAACGATCACTCTGACGCTGGAGAATAACCGCGTGGTGGGAGCGGAAGGAAGTGTATCCGGACAGCTCTGGGTCGGCGGTGGAAGAGTAAGCTTTGTGGAAGTGCCCAATGATTATAAGAGCGGACGGCTTCAGATCACCAAGCAGGTTACCAATGCAGATGAAGAGCATTCCGGCAGGGACTTTACCTTCTCTGCCCTGATCAAAGACGCAGATGATAAGCTCCTGACGGAGCCGCTCAGCTATACAAAGACAGATGCGGCAGGAAATATTGCGACAGGCAGCTATTCCAGCGGTTCTGTCTTTAACCTGAAGGGAGACGAAACCTTCGAGATCCGCGGGATCCCCGAAGGGGCTTCCTATACGGTCAGAGAGGTAAAGGACGGCGATTACCGGACGACTGTAGCGGTCAGCGATTCCAGCGGGACGGATACCCGAAGGGCGGCTCCGGGATACGCTGCTTCCGGAACGATCGAGGAGTCCCAGATTGACACGGTTCAGTTTGTCAATGAAGCAAGAGTCAGTCTGATCATTACCAAGAAGGCGGAAACCCTGGGCGGCGAGCCTCTGGCGCTTCCGGACGGGCTTACCCTTCTGCTTTCCACGGGAAGCACGGAACTTGCGGAGGTGGTCTACGATAAGGCAAAGGACGCATTCCGGCTGGCAGATACATCAGATGCGGAAATACGGCTTACAGCGATTGACGGCGGCTTCCGGCTGGATGGCATCCCCTATTACAGCAGTGGATATAAGCTGGCGGAATCCAATGCGGAGATCGAAGGCAAGGCTTCGCTTCTGACCAATGATATCGGCTCCAGGGTTACCGCGGGAAGCTGGTTTACCTTTAAGGCGGATAATTATCCCAGCTATGGCGGCAAGGGGATTTCCAATACGGTTACGATCGGTCTGGTGAATCAATATACCGATGATTATGCGGAGGCACAGCTTCAGGCAAGAAAGGAATACAATATTCCGATCAAGAACGGAAAATTCAGGATCATGCTGTTCTCCAAAGCCTATGAAAGCAGTAATGACAAGACGCTGATCTCCGCTGTGGATGTGCCGGCGGACGGAAAAGTGGATTTCCCGGTTCAGCGTTATTCCGGAGCGGGTAAGTATTATTATATGATCCAGGAGGATATTCCGGGAAGCTCCTATGTCTATAAAGGAACCCGGTATGATTCCAGTCAGTACAAAGTAACGGTTACTGTGGAGAGAAATGTGGATTCGGGAGACCTTTCCGTGACGGATATTGCATATACCCGTTCCGGCACGGCTGTGGATGAGGCGCTCTTTACCAACAGCTACTCCGCTTCAGGCAGTACTGTGCTGAAGGCGACCAAGACCTTTAATAAGCCCATTGGTTATCTGCAGTTCAAGGTTCAGCTGGATGAGTGCACAGATGATACGTATACAGTGAGAAAGACGAATCAGTACGGCAATCCCGTGAAGACGGAGATCCGGAATTTCCCGCAGAATACTGAGGCAGGTTCCCCATCGGTCGTAAACTTCAACAGGATAAATTATAAGCTGGAGGATGTGGGAAAGCATTATTACAGGATATTCGAGGTACTCCCCGCCGGAATGACGGCGGCTAACCCGGTGTCGGACGGCCTGCATTACGATGTGACCGAGCGTCATATCGTGGTGGATGTTATCGATAATGAGGATGGAACCTTATCCGCAGAGGTGACAGATGATGAAGGCAGGACGGGAGATGAGGCTTCGGCTGATTTTGTCAATGAATATGCAGCTGAGGGAAGCATCACCTTTACCGGAAAGAAAACGCTGGAAAATCACAGTATGGCGGACGGCGACTTTACATTTGAGATCGCCGAGTTTACAACAGCCGCAAGAACGCAGGCAAAGCTGGACGAGAGCGGCGCGCCGGTTGTTTACACGGCGGAAAACGGTGCAGCAGGAGCGCAGACAGATATAAACGGAAAGCGAAAGGCGGAGAGCAGGATCGCTTATCCGGAAATCCGTTACAGCTACAAGGATGTCGGCTACCATTACTACACGATCAAGGAAAAGCTTCCGGAGGGAGCGGTAAACGGGAAGAAGAATGGTATCGCCTACGATACGAATGAATATCAGGTAACGGTGAATGTTACCGATAACCGGAACGGTACACTGAACGTATCCGTAACCGGCGGAAGCATGGATTATGACTTTGTCAATACCTATACAGCTACCGGAGAGCTTACGCTGGATGGCAGCAAGAAGCTTCAGGGAAGAGAGCTGAAGGCCGGCGAGTTCTATTATCTGGTGGATCACGCAGGCGTGTCCGGTGCGCCGTTTGGCTATAACAAGGCGGACGAAACCATCAGCTTTAACAGGGTGACTTATACCGAGGCAGATATTGATCAGACCTATGTTTACAGGGTTTATGAGAGTATTCCTGCAGAGGGAACGCCGGAAAGAAAGCCGGGAGTCACCTATGACCAGGCCGTTTACACCGTGACCGTAAATATCGGCGAGGGGACGAACGGCAGGCTGGATGTGCAGAAGGTCATTCAGGATGCCGACGGAAATCCCGTGACCAGTCTGGATTTCATTAATGAGTATGATGCGGAGGCAACTGTCACCTTTACGGCGGATAAGCTCCTTCGCGGCCGGGATATTGCGGACGCGGATACGCCGGTATTCGGATTTGAGATCCTGGAGGGCGCGAACGTCATGGCTACGGGCAGTGCGGATGACACGGGAGAAATCGTGTTCACACCGATCCGCTTCTACATTGACGGAAATAGAGACGGCGTGGATTCCTATGTGGGAGAACATACCTACACCATCCGGGAGGTGATCCCGGATCCGGTTCCGGCGGGCTACACCTATGATGATACCGAGTATGAGGTTAAGGTAACGGCAACAGACAATGAAGACGGTACGCTGGATATTGACGTGACAGGTGCTGACCTTTCCGCTGCAGGTCTCAGCTATGAGATCACTAAGCCGGAGGGGGCCGGAGCAGTCTTCACCAATGAATACGAAGCTTACGGTGATCTGAGTTTCGGCGGCACAAAGACGCTGGAGGGAAGGTCTCTGGAGGATGGTGAGTTTACCTTCACCATTAAGGAGGAAAAACTGGATCCCGCAGCAGGCAATTTTGCGGAAACCGGCAGGGACTTCCGGGGCTCATGTATGGAAACCGGTGAGATTGTTTATGATACCATTTTCTATGAGAAGAATGCGGATCATGATGATACCGGTCTGTACCGGTACACGGTGACGGAGGATGTTCCGGCAGAGCCTCTGGGAGGCGTGACCTATGATGATACGGTTTATACCTTTGAGGTTCTGGTCAGCGATTCATACGGCGACGGTGTTCTTTACACAGATACCGCGCAGGATACGGATGCGCTGGACTTCATCAATACCTATGCGGCCTCCGGCACGCTTACGGTAACGGCGAAGAAACTTGCGGTCACGGACGAAGGCGCGGAGTATCATGATGAAAAGACCGATGGAACAAAGGTGGGCAGCCTCTTTACCTTTGAGGTATTTGAGATCATGGCAGACGGCACCGAGGAATACCGCACGGATGCTGCTGTCGCAGTGGATGAAACACTGGCGCTTCCGGATATCGTCTACAGCCTGGCGGATCTGGGTATTCATCATTACAGGATCAGGGAAAAGGCAGGCGATGCACCGGGCTATACCTATGGCGAAAACGAAAAGCTGATCACGGTCGAAGTGACAGACGGACGGAAAGGTATCCTTATCCTCAGGCTGGCGGAAGGGATTCACGACGATCTGAACCCCGGCGCCGATCCGGCTGATGACAGCGAAGAAACCGAGATCCGGCTCTTCGCAGATGGAAGGGCACTGGTGGATACAGAAGAGACCAATACCTATGCGGCCTCCGGAGAAGCGGTATTCCTGCTGACAAAGTCGGTGACGAATATCGATGCAAGTGTGGCCGGTGGCGGAATGAAGAAGAATCTGTTCCGGTTTATCCTGTCCGAGTATAACGAGGAGCTGGGCGGCTGGCTGGAGATCGAGAGCGTGCAGAACGACGAGGCAGGCGGCATAAGCTTCAGCCCCATCGGGTATTCCATGGCAGACGTGGGAATCCATGTTTACCGGATTGAAGAGGATAAGACAAAGCAGATCCGGAACATCCTGTATGAAGCAGAGAATCTGTATGCGGTGGTTACCGTTGCCAATAACGGTGATGGTACGCTGGCTGTAGACACCGTTTATACCCATGAGAGCGATCCGGCGGTTCTTTCCGCCGGGGAAACCGGAGAGGCGGCAGAGGCAAAGCTCCTGAACCGGATGACGGAGACCAGGATCGATAAGCTGGATCCGGACGGCAGGGCGCTTCCCGGTGCAAAGCTGACCATATTCGATGAAAAAGGCCGCGGCGTTCATTCCTTTACGACAGGAGAGGATACAGAGATCATTTACGGCCTGGACAGAGAGAAGGTATATATCCTGCGCGAGCTTACGGCGCCGGAGGGCTTTGAACTGGCAGAAGATATCCGGTTCTGTCTTGACAAGGAGGGCAGACTGTTCATCCTGGATGAGAACGGAAAGAAAAAGGCGGCGGAGTCGATCGTCATGGAGGATAAGCGTATAGAAACAAAGACGCAGTCCACCACCACTTCGAAGACCGGAGATGATATGCCTGTCCGGACACTTTTGATGCTGATGCTGATCTCGGCGGGAATGACACTATTCCTGCTTTCCGGCAGAAAACAGAAGAAAAAGGCATAATTTGTTTACCGATTGTTAACATTTGGATTATACACATCGTGCCGGTTCTGTGATAAAATGATTTAGGAAAAAATCTGGGGAGCTGGCACGATATGTCACAATTTTTCTGTTGAAAGATGAAAAAAATGTGATATAATATATGCAGAGATTATGTATTGGAGGATTCTGGACATATGATGCAACCGGTTGATATCAAAACAACAAGCTTCGGCAAGGGCCTTTTCGGTTACAAGAAGGCTGATGTAGACGGACACATCGACATCGTATACAGAGCATACGATGAACTCTTCAAGGAAGTGAACAAGCTTCGTGAAGAGAATGAACGTCTGAACAAGGTCGTAGAAGAGAATCGGATGAAGATCTTCGAAATGGAAAAGCAGATCAGTGAAGCTGCTCCGAAGCAGGAGAAAAAGTCCGGCGCTTCCGCAAAGGTGGAGGAATCGGTCAAGGAAGCAAAGGAAGAAACCAATGCTTCCAAGTTCTTCAAGCAGGCTGAAGAAGATGCAGCTCTTTTCGGCGGTGATGATGATGAGGTCTTTGTTGGCGAGATCGAGGATAATCGCAAGACAAAGAACAAGGTGATGATCGGAGACGGCGAGGAAGAGTCAGCAGACGACTTTGAGTTCCTGTAAACTGTTGTTGTGAAGAAGAAAAAGGAGTGCTGCAGAGTATTCTGCAGCACTTTTTATCTTTATATGTGAGGATAGATATGTACGCATATATTTCTGGTTCGCTGGAAAAGCTGGGGACCGATCATGTGGTCGTGGAGGTAAGCGGTATCGGCTATGAGATCCGTGTGTCCGGGAGAAACCTTGGCCAAATAGGAAGCGTGGGAGACAGAGTGAAGCTTTTCACTTCCTTTCAGGTCCGTGAGGATTCCCAGACGCTGTACGGATTTCTGACAGAAGAGGAAAAAGCGCTCTTTCTCTCTCTGATCACTGTCAGCGGAATAGGGCCAAGATCTGCCATGGCCATATTGGACAGGATGACACCGGATGAGCTGGCGGAGGCGGTCCTGACCGGAAATGCCAGGGCTATTGCCAAGGCGAACGGTGTCGGTCTGAAGGGCGCGGAAAAGGTGATCCTGGAGCTGAAGGATAAGATTGCCCTTCCTTCTTTTATGGAGGGCGCGGGGGGAAAGGCCTCCGCCTCCTCCGGTTCGTCGGCTGCGGTGGTAGAGGTGCTGACAACCCTGGGCTATTCAGCCACCGAAGCAGGAGCGGCAGTGAGAAAGGTTAAGGATAAGGACCAGAAGACGGAAGAGCAGATACTGAAGGAAGCACTGAAACACCTGTAAGTGCAGAGACTTTAAACATCCGGATGATATATCGGAGGATACATGGAAAGAAGGATCATTACAACAGAAGAAGCGCCTGAGGATCAGCAGCTTGAAAGCGGTCTGCGTCCCAGGTCTCTCCGGGAGTATGTGGGGCAGGAAAAGGTGAAGAAAAATCTTCAGGTGTTCATTGAGGCAGCGAAGAAAAGGAAGGAGCCGCTGGATCATGTGCTCCTGTACGGCCCGCCGGGACTCGGAAAGACCACTCTTGCCGGGATCGTGGCGGAGGAGATGGGAGTGAACATCAAGATCACCTCCGGACCGGCTATTGAAAAGCCGGGAGAGATCGCAGCCATACTCAATAATCTTTCACCGAATGATGTGCTCTTTATCGATGAGATCCACAGACTGAATAAGCAGGTGGAGGAGGTCCTTTATCCGGCAATGGAGGATTTTGCCATAGATATTGTGATCGGAAAGGGCGAGGGAGCCCGCTCCATCCGCCTGGATCTTCCCCGTTTTACCCTGATCGGGGCCACCACAAGGGCCGGCATGCTTTCTGCTCCCCTGCGGGACAGGTTCGGTGTGGTGAACAGGCTGGAGTATTATAATGTGGCGGAGCTTATGCAGATCGTGATGAAATCCGCCGGAAAACTCTCTGTGGAGATTGATGATGAAGGGGCATTGGAGATTGCCCGCCGCTCCCGCGGAACGCCGAGACTGGCCAATCGTCTCTTAAAACGGGTAAGAGATTTTGCAGAGGTTGAACATCAGGGCAAAATTGATTATAATATAGCACATGAGGCACTGTTCCGTCTGGATGTGGATTCCTTTGGCCTGGACAGGACAGACCGGAATCTGCTCGAGACCATCATCAATAAGTTCGGCGGAGGACCGGTCGGACTGGAGGTGCTGGCAGCTTCCATCGGAGAAGATGCGGGAACCATTGAGGATGTGTACGAGCCGTATCTGATCCAGAACGGACTGCTGAACCGTACGCCCAAGGGGAGGATGGCCACAGAGCTTACATACCGTCATCTCGGCATAAAAAAGCCGGGAGATGAATGATAAGGGGGAAACCAAATGGCACAGAAAATTGATATCCCGGTTGTGATCAACGGAAAGGTTTATACATTAAGCGGATACGAGGGTGAGGAGTATCTGCAGAATATTGCGACCTACGTGAACGGGAAAATATCCGAGTGCAAGGCCTCGGAGGACTACCGCCGCATGAACGGGGAGTACCAGGGCGTGCTTCTCGCGCTGAATATCGCCGATGATTATTTCAAGGCAAAGACCAGGGCGGATGAGATCGGCCGCGATAATGCGGAGAAGGAGCAGCAGCTGTATGAGCTCCGCCATGAGGTGATCGAGTCCCAGATCAAGCATGAGGCGTCCATGAAGCTGGTAGAGGAATATAAGGAGCAGATCGGCGCGCTGCAGAGGAAGGTAGTACAGCTGGAGGCAGACAGAGATAAGAATGAAGATTAAACGACCTGAAGTCCTTTCTCCCTGCGGAACTGAAGAGAGCTTTGAGGCGGCACTTGCGTCCGGCGCAGATGCCGTCTATCTTGCCGGAAATGCCTTTGGTGCAAGGGCATATGCCGGCAATTTTGAATTTCAGGGGCTGCCGCGGATCATCCGCAGAGCGCACTTCCATGGAGTAAAGGTTTATCTGACGTTAAATACCCTGATCCGGGATCAGGAGTTCCGGGGAATGGAGGATATTCTCCGCCCTCTGGATGAGGCGGGGCTGGATGCCTGTCTGGTTCAGGATCCCGGTCTTTTTGTATGGCTGAAGGAGCATTTTCCCCGGCTTCCTCTTCATGCCAGTACACAGATGAATATCACAGGCCCTGCCGGAGCCCGGCTGCTCCGGGATATGGGAGCCGCAAGGATCGTGGCTGCCCGGGAGATGAGCCTGGAGGAAATCCGGGCGATGAAGGAGGCCTCCGGTCTTGAGGTTGAGGTTTTTGTTCACGGAGCCATGTGTGTCAGCTACAGCGGAAGATGCCTTCTTTCTTCTGCAGCAGGGGAGCGGAGCGGAAACCGCGGAAGGTGCGCCCAGCCCTGCAGAAAGATGTACGGCGGAGCATATCCGCTTTCGATGAAGGATCTTTCTGCGCTTCCCTATATTCCGGCTCTGATCGAGGCAGGTGTGGATTCCCTGAAGATCGAGGGGCGGATGAAGCAGCCGGCATATACTGCGGCAGTGACGGAGGTTTACAGGGAAGCGGTGGATGCGGCTATTGACGGCTCCTTCTCCGATTCCCGGGTGGCCAGGTGGGAGGAGCGTCTTTCGGACGCCTTTTCCCGCGGCGATTTCGGCAGAGGTTATCTTTTTGGCGGAAGAGAGCTTCTCACCGGAACAACCTCGGGCCGCACAGGCGTTACAGCCGGCAGAATTACGGGAACAGGCTCCGGCAGGATCAGGCTTAGGGCTGAGAGGCACATCCTGCCCGGGGATGAGCTGCACCCCGAGGGGCATCCGGAAATCCGTCTGACCTCCGACCGGGATATTCCGGCCGGCATGACCGGGGAGCTTGCCTCTGCGGGAACCGCCGGATTAAAAAAGGGTACAGGCATGATCCGCACCCGTTCCGCTGCGCTGGAAAAGCATGTGGAGGAATTACGGGAAAAAGGACCGGTAAAGGTATTCCACGGCGTATTCCGGGCGAAAAGGGGGCTGCCCATGGAACTCTGCCTTTCGGCAGAAGGAAAAGACGGGACTGTCACGGCTGTGCAGAAGGGTGACGTTCCCCTGCCGGCTGAAAAAAGGGCGGCAGAGGAAAAGGATATCCGGGAGAAGCTTTTAGCTACAGGTGGAACGGAGTTTTCCTGCGAGGAGCTTCTGGTCGAGATGGACGAGGATCTCTTTATCCCTGCCTCCCTTTTAAAGAAAATGCGAAGGGAAGGGCTGGCGCTTTTGCAGAAGACCGTTGAGGATTCCTGGACGAGAGGTGAAGCGGCAGATCTGACGGCAGATGCAGAGGCTGCCACAGCGGCAGATGAGGTGAATGCACCGGAGACACAGCTGCCGTCCGAAGCGGCAGATGCGGCAATGGCATTTTTCTTTGTGGTTTCCACTCCGGAGCAGGCCGCCTTTATCCTGCAAAGGGGCAGGACATTTTTCCGGGAAGAAAGAGCACAGAAGGAAATCGGAACAGAGGCTGGAACAGAAGAGCAGAAGAAAGGGGGGGCTGAAGCGGTAACAGATGAAAAGGAATTCTGGCTCATCCCAGACGGATTTCCGGCGGACGGGCAGCTGCGCCGCATACTTGAAGAGGCCGCACGGGCAGGCTGGAAAACAGCTGTCGGCCTTCCTTACGTAACCAGCCTTCCTGTATATCCGGAAAGAGACCGGCTTCTGCAGGCGGCAGAACAGGCGGATGGAATCTATATCCGCTGCCTGGAGGATCTTTCAGAGGTTCTGACGGAAATAAAAGAGGGAAAGATCCCGGGAGGGAAAACCCTGCTCCTGGCGTCTTCTCTCTATGCCTTTAACCGCAGGGCGGTGCAATTTTATCGCGGACTGTTTCCGGGAATGCGTACTATCCTGGAGGGGAATACCGAGCTTTCCGGCCGCGAATTGGAGGAGCTTTGCCGCTTTGGCGAGGTCGTGCCGAAATGCTACGGCAGAGAGGCGCTGATGATCACGGCTGCCCTGCCTCCCTGTCCGGGGGGAAGAGTGATCCGGGATGAAAAGAATCATGAATTTTTCATATCATCACCTCAGGGGATGTGCTATAATGTCCTCCTGAATGGAATTCCCCTCAGTTTGCACAGGGAAAGACCGGAGAGCGGTTTTATGCATTTTACGACAGAAACTGCAGGGGAAATACAAAAGGTGCTGGAGGCATTTTCCGGCAGAGCGGAACAGGCAGGGTATCCGTATACGCGGGGCCACTTCAGCAAAGGAGTATTGTAGTGGTACATATCATTGGCGTAATATCGAAATATCTTATTCTCTTCTTTATGGCATTCTATACCATAAAGTGTTTTTCGTATTTTACGGCGAGAACGAAGGGCAGAAGAGAGGATAATCTGAATGTACAGGTAGTCTGTATATTTCTGATCCATTTTCTCTGCCATGTCTGTTTATTCCTGAATACCAGAGACAGACTCGTAGTGGGAATATTTATCATAGAGGTGGCGGTGGCCGTACTGTATCTGATCCTTTTTCATGCGGCCTATCCCGACGCGTCGCGGCTCATCACCAATAATGTGATCTTTCTGATGCTGATCGGCTTCACCATGCTCCTCCGGCTTAATCCGTCGACTGTGCTCCGCCATCTGGTGCTTTGCAGCGGCGCACTGTTTCTCACATCCTTCCTTCCCTGGCTCATGGGCCGGATGAAGAGGATGGACCGGTGGACGGCTTTTTACGGCATAACCGGCTTTCTTGCGCTGGCAACGGTGTTTATCCCGGGAATCGGTATTTCCAAGTATGGAGCGAGAAACTGGATTGCTCTGGGACCAATATCCCTTCAGCCCATGGAATTCGTGAAAATCCTGTTCATTCTGTTTATTGCCTCCGGACTGGTCAAGCTGAGAACATTGGGCGGTCTGGTGCTGAATGCCCTTGAAGCGGCCGCGTTCATGATGATCCTGGTGGCGGAAAGCGACTTCGGTGCAGTGGTGCTGTTTTACCTTTGCTACATCATGATGGTCTATCTGGCAACATCCAGACCCATATTCCTGATCGGCGGCCTTCTTCTGGCGGTGGGAGCGGGGGTTCTCGGATTTACGGTTTTCCGGGAGACGCTGTTCAGCCATGTCATGGTCCGTGTGACGGCCTGGCGGGATCCGGAGTCCGTCGCCACAACGGGCGGATATCAGATCATGCAGTCCCTCTTTGCCATCGGCTCCGGCGGAATGGCAGGAACCGGGCTGGGCAATGGAAACCCTGCCAGTGTACCGGTGGTGGAAAGCGATTTTATTTTTGCCGCCATCTGCGAGGAAATGGGCGTGATCTTCGGCCTGGCGCTGATCCTCGTATATGTGAGCTCCTTCCTGGCTATGGCCAATATCGCCATGAAGTGCAGAAAACCCTTCTATAAATACATGACCTTCGGCATGGCTGTGGTCTATATTTTCCAGGTATTCCTGAACATCGGCGGGACGGTGAAATTTATTCCCTCCACAGGTGTTACGCTGCCGCTGGTCAGCTATGGCTTCAGTAGTGTTTTCAGTACGCTCATCATGTTTTCCATGGTGCAGTTTACGTATATTTTTGTAGTAAAAGAGGCGGAAGATATTGAAAAGCAGAAAGAAGAGATCCTCGAAAGAACCGGAGAATCAGGAGCTGCAGGAGTTTCTGAAGTGGGAAGAGGATAAAAAGAAGAATAACCGGATCAAAAACAGGCCCATCGTTCTCGTGTCCTACATTGTTGTGGCTATGTTTATTTCCATGTTTGCCTATATCATCCTGTTTATGGTAAGGGATTCGGAAAAGACCATTGCCAATCCCATGAACCAGAGGCAGACTACCTACGCCCGGTACGTGACAAGGGGAAGGGTGGTTACCGCCGACGGCGTTACGGTGGCGGAAACGGTGAAGGATGAAAACGGAGTGGAAAGGCGGGTCTATCCCGAGGGAAGTATGTTTGCCCATTCTGTGGGCTACAGTGATTACAGCATGTCCGGTGTGGAGCTGCAGCAGAGCTTTGTGCTCCTCCGGTCTCATGTGAGCCTTCTGGAGAAGCTGAAGTGCGATCTGAAGGGCGAAAAGTATCCCGGAGACCATGTGGTGCTGACGATGGATTATGACCTGCAGAAGGCGGCAAGTGATGCGCTGGGGGACTGCAGGGGAGCGGTCGTGGCCATCGATCCCAAAACAGGAAAGATTCTGGTGATGGTCTCCAAACCCGATTTTGATCCTAACGATATGGATTCCGTTATGGAAAAGATCTATACGGATGAGGCAAAGAAAGACGCGGTTCTTCTCAACCGGGCAACCCAGGGGCTCTATGCACCCGGCTCCACATTTAAGATCCTGACTGCGCTGGAGTTTATGCGGGAGAATCCGCGGTGGGAGGATTACAGCTATGACTGCGAGGGAAGCGGTGTTTACGGGGATATTGCCATCCAATGCGCCGGCGAGAGGGTTCACGGGAATGTGAGCCTAAAGGATACCATTACCTATTCCTGCAATACCAGTACAGCCAACATGGGGATGGGGCTGGATATTGCGCGGTTCAGAGAACTGACGGAAAAGCTCTTTTTCAATAAGGAGCTTCCCTATGATGGAAGCAGTTATGATTCCTCCTTCAAGCTCTCTGCGGGATCCGACCGGAACGAAATCCCGCAGACGGTGATCGGACAGGGAGAGACGCTTATTACGCCGCTTCATAATGCACTGATCATGTGCACTGTGGCGAACGGCGGGGAGCTTATGAAGCCCTATATGGTGGACCGTGTGGTCAGTGAGGATGGCACTGTGGTCAGCGAGACGAAAAAAGAGTCCTGCGGAAGCCTGCTGGGGAAGGAGGAGTGTGAAAAGCTTCTTCCTATGCTGGAAAGTGTATGCCGGGAGGGAACAGCCTCCGGACAGCTTGCCTGGAAGGATTACCTCGTGGGCGGAAAGACCGGAACGGCTGAGTATGACAACGAAGGCAATTGCAACTCCTGGTTTGTGGGATATGCAGGAAACGAAACGCCGGAGATCGTGATCAGCGTGATCGTGGAGGATTACAATACCTGGGGCGTTTCCGGAACTTATGTGGCCGGCTGCGTATTTGATGCATGGTATGAGAAGAACGGACACTGATTGTGTGAAGCGCACCGGGGCGGTTTCTCTAATGCAGAAGAACAGTTTGAAGCAGCATTTGTCAGAAGTTAGAGAAATGGCTACTTGCGGGGAATAAAGGAAATTGTTATACTGAATGGAAAGAGTTACACCACCGGATAAAGTACACAGGAGGGATTGCAAGTGATCGAAGCAACCAGTTGTGGCGGGGTGGTAATTTACAGAGGCAAGATACTTCTGTTATATAAAAATTATCATGACCGTTCAGAGGGATGGGTCCTGCCGAAAGGAACCGTCGAAGAGGGAGAAGAGTATAAACAGACCGCACTCCGTGAGGTGCGGGAGGAGTCCGGCGTAAAGGCCAGAATCGTCAGGTACATCGGAAAGAGTAATTATACGTTCAATATCATGAACAGTGTGGTGAATAAATATGTGCACTGGTACCTGATGACAACAGACAGCTTTTATTCCAAGCCGCAAAGAGAGGAATACTTTGTAGACTCCGGTTATTATAAATATCATGAAGCCTGGCATCTGCTGAAATTTCCGAATGAAAAGCAGATCCTGGAGCGGGCGTATGATGAGTTCCTGACGCTGAAGCGGGCCAATATGTGGAACAGGATGTAAAATTAGAAAAATGGGGCTGTCCGGCTGAACGGCCGGGCAGTTTTGGTGTGAATCATGGATTATGAACGGTTTAAAAAGGCAGCGGATGATGGTGCTCCCAGTCCGCTGGAAAAAATTAAAAAGGCAACAAAGAAAAAAAGGCAGAACCGGATCCTGAACGTTCTTCTGGTATTTTTTATTCTTGTCTTTCTGGTGTCCGGCGGCTGCCTGGCCTACTATTATATCGGCATACATAAAAACGAAAAGAAAACAGAAAAGACCAAGAAGATGGTGATGAGCGATGAAGAGGTCCGCCAGATTCCCTCTGAGGAGGTGGAGGTCACCGTTCTTCCAGACGGAAGAGAGCAGAAGTTCCTCAGGATTAACGGTCAGATGGTTCTGGCCAAGTATGCGGATATCTACAGAAAGTATCCGGATTTTCTGGGCTGGCTCCAGATTCCCGGCACCAATATCGATTATCCGGTCATGCAGACCATGGGAGACGAGGAGTACTATCTCCGCAGGGATATCGATGGAAATTATAACACCGCAGGAACGCTGTTCATGGATACGTCCGGAAATATTGCCGTGCCTACAGACAACAATATCATTTATGGCCACAATATGCGGGCCGGAACAATGTTCCATGAACTGCTGGATTACGGGGACGAGGATTTCTACAGGGAACATAAGACCTTTTATTTTGATACTATCTTCGGCGAGGGAACCTATGAGGTGATCGCTGCTTTTAAGGCGGAAGTGCAGGATACGGAGTCCGATGGATTCCGTTACTATGAATTCTTCAAGGCGGAAACGCCTGAGGAATTTGATGCTTATGTGGATAACTGTAAGAATCTGACGCCCTATACCATCGAGGCGACAGCTGTCTACGGCGATAAGCTTGTTACGCTGTCCACCTGCTCTTATCATAGCGATGAAGGCCGTTATGTGGTGGTGGGTAAGAGAATCTACTGATGAAAATGCAGAAAAAAAACCGTTTTCCGAACGCGCCCGGGGGGCGCGTTCTTCTCTTTATAGAAAAACTGCGCCCCCCAGGGCGCAGTTTTTTTGGATTGCTTTTGGAACTATGCTGTCAGGTTAAGCAGGAAGGCGTTTGTTCCGTTTTTTGGAATCGATGTATTAGTAGTAAGATTCAGCCTGTTCGGCAATCTCTTTAAAATAGCAGTCGTCACAGGTGGAGAAGATGCTTCCGATGGGCATTTCCTTACCGCAGACAGAGCAGCGGCGGATAAATTCGCCCTTATCCTTCTGCATGAGCTCACTGATGCGGTCACAGATCCGTTCCCGCATATGAGAGAAGGCATCCGGAAGACCTATGCGCCGGAGAAGCTGGTGGCGGATGTCGTAAGCCTTATATTCCAGCTCGCAGTCAGCCAGAGTTTCTATACCGAAATCCGGAAGCGGGACCGCTTTTTCCTCCAGAATAGCCTTTACGCAGCGGAGATAGTAGTGGATCAGCTCCTCTGACTTGGTATCCACCGGACAGGTGATGAGGTCGTAGAGCAGCTTTTTGTCCGGATGATCATGCCCCTCGGCGAGACGAAGCTTTTCCACCCGCTTCAGAAGAATCTGGGATTCCGACATGTTTTCCCGAAGAAACTGCTGCTGAAAGGGCATTTTCTGCCAGGCGGCGATCAGAAGCCGGAGAGGATAGTCGGATTCCAGCATATCTCTGGGGAAGGCAATGCAGCCGGAACGGATGTCCCTTACGCGCTGTCCAAGCCGTTCGCCGATGATGGGGCTGTCCCCGAGGACGAGAACCTCGCCGTATTCATGCAGACCATACCGGCCTGCCCGGCCGCCAATCTGGTTGATCTCCGCAGTGGTCAGGTTCCGGAAATGCCGGCCGTCATATTTTTCGGTCTCGGTAAAGATGATCCGCTTAATGGGAAGCGATATGCCCATGCCGATGGCATCGGTGGCCACCACATACTGCGTCTCGCCGCTGGTATAGCGTCTTACCTCGTTCCTTCTTGCCTCAGGCGGAAGCGCACCGTAGATCACACTGGCCTTATAGCCGTTCTTTTCCAGAAGAGCGGCAGTGGAGAGCACACTTTTCCGGGAAAAGCAGATCAGCGCATCGCCGGGACGAAGATCGGAATAATCCTTAAACTCTCCGGAATAGGAAAGGGGAGCCAGCCGTTCATGGTACTGGACCGAATAGGGATTATCAAAGGATTGAACCAGTTTTTCAATATAGCTGAGCGCCTCGGGAGCCATGCAGATATGCACCACATCCGCATCCACAAGGCAGATAGCCCGGAGCCATGCGGCTCCTCTTGAGGGGTCCGCGATCATCTGTGCCTCATCGATTACAGCGGTACGAAAATGAGATCGGGTGTCAGCCAGCTCAATGGTGGAGGAAATGATCTCCGCATTGGGCGTAAGCAGGGATTCCTCGCCGGTGATCATGCTGCAGGGAATACCTGCGGCGTTGATCTTATCATACATTTCCAGCGCCAGAAGACGGAGAGGTCCGAGGTAGGTTCCCGGACTGTGTTTCTTCATGTCCTCAATGGCGTCATAGGTTTTTCCGCTGTTGGTCGGACCCACATGAAGAACAAAGCTCCTCTGCAGGTGGCGGGCTTTTTCAATATAGGTTTCGGGGGAATAATTCTGATAATACTGCTGAATCTCGGCGATGGTCTCCAGGTCTTTTTCCTGATCCCTTTTCTGCTGGAGATGACGCTGGATCTCGGGATGGCACATGGCCTTTTCGGCCTGCTCCCGGGTCCAGCCCTGAAGCTGAAGCCGCTGCCCGTTTTTCTTCCGGATCATAAAGGGGCGGGAGGGCGGAAAATAGCGTTTTATCTCGGCCCGTGTGACCCCGTATTTATCCAGAAGCTCCTTCGTGGTAAGAATATGCTCTTTGGTTTCCTCCGGAGAAGAAGAGCTCCCTCTCCGGTGATGATAATGTCTGGACATGTTTCTCCTTGTATGCAGTAACTGTTCAGCAGGTGCTTCAAAAGCATCCGGGACGTCCGTGCACGTAATGATTACACAAAAAAACCGCATGAATTGCGGTCTTTCTGTGTGTCTGATTATCAGTCATGAAGTGCCGGTTACGCTCTTTCCACCTTGCCGGATTTCAGGCAGGATGTGCATGCATATACAGTCTTCGGTGTGCCGTTTACGGTAGCCTTAACACGCTTGATGTTGGCCTTGTAAATGTGATTGGATCTTCTATGTGAATGGCTCACATTATTTCCAAAGAGCACTGACTTCTCACAATAAAAACACTTTGCCATGTCGACACCTCCTATCGATCGAAATTGAGCCTATAGGCTCGCAACAACGGTCATTCTATCAGAAAACCCGATTAAATGCAAGTGTTTTTTGAACAGAAGTTGAAATTGCATATAAACAGCCCCTATGATATACTAGCTATGTATGGCTATCTGGGTTTTATGGAGGATAAAAAATGGCTGAAATTCTGAATCAGAAAACCGGCAGTGTGACCATTGAGCCGGAGGTAATTGCCAAATGCGCAGGATACGCGGCACTGGACTGCTTCGGTATTGTGGGCATGGCAACGATCAGTGTGCGGGACGGGCTGGCGAAGCTCCTGAAGGGGAGCAGTGCCACGAAGGGCGTCAGTGTAAAAATTGAGGAGGATAACCAGCTGGTGATCGATTTCCATGTGATCGTAGCTTATGGTGTAAATATCCGTACTGCAGTGAATAACCTGATCTATACGGTGAAGTACAAGGTGGAGGAGTATACATCCATGAAGGTACGCGCCATCAATGTTTATGTAGAGGGCGTTCGCGTCATCGACTGACCGGGAGGAAAAAATGGCATTATTGACAATAAACGCGGAACTGTTTCGTACAGCTTTTCTTTCTGCGGCAAATAATATCGGTAACCATAAGGAATATATCAATCAGCTGAATGTTTTTCCGGTTCCGGACGGGGATACCGGTACAAATATGACGCTGACCATCCAGACGGCAGCGGAGGAGGTAAGAGGTCTTTCCGATGTGACGGTAGAGAATCTGGCCAAGGCTATCACCAGCGGCTCGCTGAGGGGCGCAAGAGGAAACTCCGGTGTGATCCTGTCCCAGCTGATCAGAGGCTTTTCCCGGGAGATCCGGGAGAAGAAGGAGCTGGATATGGAGTCGCTGGCCATTGCCTTCGGAAGGGCTGTGGATACAGCCTACAAGGCAGTGATGAAGCCGAAGGAGGGAACCATCCTGACGGTTGCCAGAGCTGTGGCGGAAAAGGCCGCTCTCTATATAGAGGAAATGCAGGTTTCCGGCGATACGGATGAGCCGGATATTCTTTCTTTTTTAAGAGCTGTAGTCGCCTATGGAGACGAGGTGCTCCTGAAAACACCGGAGATGCTTCCTGTGCTGGCGGAGGCGGGAGTGGTGGATTCCGGCGGTCAGGGACTGATGGAGATTTTCCATGGCATTCTGCTTGCCCTTGAAGGAAATCCCGTGGAGGGAGAACAGCCGGAGAAGGCTGCAGGCAGTGCGCCGAAGCAGATCCGTCCCTTCGGCAGCGGAAACGATGAAATCTCTACGGCGGATATAAAGTTTACGTATTGTACGGAATTTATCGTTACAGGCAGTGCCCCCTTTACGGATGAGGAGGTAAATGCCTTCCGGGAGTATCTGCTTTCCATCGGTGATTCCCTTGTCTGTGTATCCGATGAGGAGCTCATCAAGATCCATGTGCATACCAATCATCCTGGCCAGGCCTTTGAAAAGGCGCTGACCATGGGCAGTCTGACCAATATGAAGATCGACAACATGAAGGAGGAGCATTCCGAACGTGTTGCCATGGAACAGGAAAGGATTGCCAGAGGCGAATTCGGAGATGCGTTCCGGATTATGAAGGAGATCAGGGAAAAGGCGGAGACTCCGGCCGGAAAGGCAGAGGAAAAAGCAGGAAAAGAAGAGAAAGAAGAGAAAATCATATCCGAGGAATTCGGTGTCATTGCCGTTGCGGCAGGCAGCGGAATGGAGGAAATCCTGAAGGGTATCGGCGTGGATTATGTGATTTCCGGCGGCCAGACCATGAATCCCAGCACAGAGGATATTCTGGCGGCAGTAGACCGGGTGGGGGCGAGGAATATCTTTGTTTTCCCCAATAATTCCAATATCATTATGGCGGCACAGCAGGCGGCATCCATTTCCAAAGAGAAGAAGCTTTATGTTATTCCTTCCAAGTCTGTTCCGCAATGTATATCCGGCATGATGGGCTACAGCAAGCTGAAGAACGCGAAGGAGAATGAAAAGGATATCCTGCGTTCCATGGGAACTGTGAATGCAGGAGAGGTGACCTATGCTGTCCGGGATACGGAATTAAATGGAAAAAGCATTAAAAAGGATGATATCATCGGAATATCCGGCAGTGCCGTTCAGGCCGTCGGACAGGATAAGAATCTGGTGACGGAGGAGCTTCTCTCGGCCATGGGCATGGAGGATGCGGAGATCGGCGGCATCTATTACGGAGAGGATGTTTCCAAAGAGGAGGCCGAAGCTCTTGTGGCCAGGCTGGAAGAACGCTGGCCGGATGTGGAATTCGATCTGGAATTCGGCGGACAGCCAATTTACTATTACATCGTTTCGGTTGAATAAAAACGGAATAAAAACAGAATAAAAATGGAATCAAAATGGAAAAAAATGATCGGATTACTTCTATACGCGGCATAGGGGAGAAGAAGGCCGGGCTCTTCAGAAAGGCCGGAATGGAAACGGTTGAGGATCTGATCCGGCACTATCCAAGGACCTATCTTTCCTACCCGGAGATCATCCCCCTTTCTCAGGCAGAGGAGGGAGAAAGGGTCAGCGTACTTTTGAAGGTAGTCACCTCTGTGGAGGTGAGGCAGGGAAAACGGTATACCATAACGGCGCTCTCCGCGTCGGACGGCACCGGCTCCTGCCGTATGGTATGGTTTAATGCTCCCTATCTCCGGTCTAAATTCCGGAAGGGGGAGACCTATGTGTTTTCCGGCATTCTGCGGATCAAAGGAAACTTCCGGGTCATGGAAATGCCGGAATACTTTACGCACCTTGCCTACCAGAAGAAAAGAGAAACCCTGCAGCCGGTTTATCCGCTGACAGCGGGACTCACGAACCATGCTGTGGAAAAGGCGGTGGAGGAGGCGTTTTCCTCCCTGGAGCTTACCGATGATCTTCCCGAAGAAGCAAGAGAGGAATACGGACTGATGCCGCTTTCCAGGGCGCTGCACACCGTTCACCGGCCCAGGGAAAAGGAAGAGCTTACCCGGGCAATGTCCCGGCTCGCCTTTGATGAATTTCTGCAGTTTCTTCTGGATGTCAGAGCGGCGGGAGAGGCATCAAAAAAAGAAAATAATACCCATCCCGTAACCGGTGAGGCGGAAAAAAAACTGACCGGATTTTTGGCGGGACAGCCCTTTCTGCTTACGGAAGGACAGAAAAGGGCGGTGGAGGAAATCAGGGAGGATATGACTTCGCTCCACGTGATGACCCGGCTGATCCAGGGAGATGTGGGCTGCGGCAAGACCATGGTGGCGCTTTCTGCGGTGTTCATGGCGCTTTCCTCCGGATACCAGGCGGCATTTATGGTGCCGACGGAGGTGCTGGCGGAGCAGCATTTCCGGGAAATATCGGAAAAACTGAAGCCCTACAGGTGGGAAACCGCGCTTCTGACAGGCGCTGTACCCGCTGCGGAGAAAAAGAGGATCCGTGAGGGGCTGGCGAGCGGAAAGATCCGGCTGGTGATCGGTACCCATGCCCTGCTGGAGGACCCGGTGCAGTTCATGAATCTGGGGCTTGCCGTTACAGATGAGCAGCACCGCTTCGGCGTCAGACAGAGGGAAAGACTGTCCGGAAAGGGCGGCGGTATCCATATACTCCTCATGAGTGCGACCCCGATTCCCCGAACCCTTGCCATGATCCTTTATGCGGATATGGATATTTCGGAGATCCATGAGCTGCCCTCGGGCAGAAAACGGATCAAGAACTGTGTGGTGGATACGTCCTACAGACCTACAGCCTGGCAGTTTATCCGGAAGGAGGTGGCGGCCGGCCATCAGGCTTATGTGATCTGTCCCATGGTGGAGGAGAGCGAGCAGATGGAGGGCGAGGATGTTATCTCCTATGCGGAGGAGCTGTCCGGCCTGTATGGTGACGGCGTCCGTGTGGAGTATCTTCATGGCCGTATGAAGGATGAGGAGAAAAACCGGGTCATGCGCGATTATGCGGAGCGTAAGATTGATGTCCTGGTCTCTACTACAGTCATCGAGGTGGGAATCAACAATCCCAACGCCACGGTGATGATGATCGAAAACGCAGAGCGTTTCGGACTGGCACAGCTCCATCAGCTGAGGGGCCGCGTCGGCCGCGGAGATGCCCAGAGCTACTGTATTTTTATCAATGTGAAAAAAAGCGAGGCCAATCAGGAAAGACTGAAGGTGCTGGAGGAATCCAATGACGGCTTTGCCATAGCGGCGAAGGACCTGACCCTCAGAGGGCCGGGAGAGTTTTACGGCGTACGGCAGAGCGGTGAACTGGATTTCCGGATCGCGGATATATATAGCTTTGCAAAGGAGCTGAAACAGGCACAGGCCTGTATGCTGAAATACGGAGACCGTCTTGAATCCCGGCATGAGGGACAGGCGGTGCTGTAAACCTGGCAGAATGAAAGAAAGACCGGAGGAAAGAAATGGCGGAAGAAAAGAAGACGGAAGATTTTGAATCTGAGAGG
>DFHD01000094.1 GCA_002372545.1 Lachnospiraceae bacterium UBA3732
CGTCCGCCAGATGCTGAAGAAGGCAAAGGTGGAGGAGAGCGGCGATTCCGAGTATCTGCCCGGAACCCTTGCCGATGTGCTGGATCTGGAAGAGATGAACAGCTTCCTGGAGGAGGATGGTCTTCGTCCTGCTGTATATAGACAGGAACTTCTGGGTATCACCAAGGCAGCGCTGAAGACAGACAGCTTCCTTTCGGCGGCATCCTTCCAGGAGACCAACCGTGTGCTTACCGATGCTGCGATCAACGGAAAGATGGATCACCTGATCGGTCTGAAGGAGAACGTGCTGATCGGAAAGCTGATCCCTGCCGGTACAGGTATGAAGCGTTATCGTTCCGTACGTCTGGATTCCGAAGAACTGAATGATGTTCCGGATATCGAGGATGAGGAGAATGAGGGCGTTTCAGCTGATGAATATGCTGAGGCTGAGGGCGTGAATGAAGAGGCCGGTGTTGTTTCGGATGAGGAAATGACTGAAGAAGCTATGGCTGATGAAACGGCTGAGGCTGAGCCGGAAGCTAAAGATGAAGCAGAAGAAGAGGGTTCTGAAGCGGCAGAGCCGGCTGAGGGGAAAACGGAGGATTGATCTTTCCGGTTACCCTCATAAGATATAATTCTGACAGATCAATACATGTACCGCCCGGTTCATCCGGGCGGTATTTTTATGGCGCACCCGGCGGTGCAGGTTTTCTTCTTTTAAAGTGCCTTCCGGACAGTTAAATTTCGTTAATATTCGGCGTTTTCGTTTTTGACCTTATTCGTGATGTGTGGTAAAATATTATGGAGACATCGTGGTCCGGGCGATGCATACGTAAAGGTACATGGGGCGAAGCATCGGCCGGAGACAGGCCCCCGGAATGATATAAGAATAAATGATGCATTGGAATCCGGATAGGAACAGGAGGGCATATGCCTGCACAGGATACTATTTTCAATAAAATAGCGGAAGCTCTGCTTGTGGATTATACCAGCGTTTACTATGTAAATGCTGAGACGAATGAGTATTTCTGGTACTCCATGAATCCTGAATTTCATTCTCTTCAGATCGAACAGCAGGGAAAAGATTTTTTTGAGAATTTGCTCCGCGACGCCAGAAAGGTGGTATTTGAAGAGGATATGCATATCTTCACCGAGGGGTTCCAGAAGGAAAAGCTTCTTTCGGACGTAAAAAAGGGAACGATGCAGAGTGCCGAGTACCGCCTGATGATCAATGGAAAACCAGTCTGGCATTCCCTCAGACTGATCCGGGGGATCGATGATGCTGATGATTACTTTGTCCTCGGCGTCCTCAATATCGAAAAGGAAATGCAGCGGAAGATCAGAGAATCTGAGACCGAGAGGCAGAAGGAAATCTATAATCAGATCGCTGCCAGTCTGGCTGAGCATTATGATACGATCTATTATGTGAATATTGAGACCGGAACGTATATGGAGATATCTTCTACGGATGACTATAAAAAGATGAACGTACCGGCTACCGGGAACGACTTCTTCTCCGAAAGCCGGCGCAGTATCCGGAAGTATGTCCACCCGGAGGATCAGGAAAAGGTTCTCGCTATCCACTATAAGGATGCTATGCTGGATCAGCTGAAGGATCAAGATTCCTTCTCCATGACCTGGCGGCTGGTGGTTAACGGGAAGATCAGCCATATCCGTCATTCTGAGATCATGGCCAGAGATAAAAAGCATATCATTGTCTGTATAGAAAATATCGATGCGGAGGTGAAAACCAGACGCAAGCTGAAGGAAAGTCAGAAGAAGAGTACGACCTACGGCCAGATCGCCGAGAGCCTGGCTTCCCATTATGACCTGATCTATTACGTGGACAGCGCTACAGGGCATTACATGGAATTTTCCACCCGGAGGATCTACGGGGAACTCGAGATCCAGGAGGAGGGCGAGGACTTTTTTGGGATCTCCCGGATCAATTCCGAACAGATCATCCATGCCATGGACCGGGAGCGGATCAAGCTGTTTCTGGACCGTGACAATCTGATCTCCAGACTGGAGGAAAGAAAACAGCTGGTAGAGGATTACCGCATGACCATTGACGGAAAGATCCAGTATACCCGGATGACGGTGATGTGGTCCTCGGATCATACGCATTTTATCATGTGTATCGAGAATAGAGACGAGGATGTCCGGAAGGAAAAGGAACACCTGCAGGCGCTGGCAATGGCCAATGAAATGGCCCGGCGGGATGAACTTACCGGAACAAAGAATAAAACGGCATATCATGAGATCGAGGAGGGTTTGCAGAGATCGATCGACGATGGGGATATGGTTCCCTTCGGCATAGTGATCTGTGATATCAATGAGCTGAAGGTGATCAACGACACCATGGGCCATAAGGCCGGTGATGATTATATCCGTGCGGCCTGCAAGATGATCTGCCGGATCTTCAGCCACAGCCCGGTGTTCCGGGTGGGCGGCGACGAATTTGCCATTGTCCTGAGAGGACAGGATTTTGCGGAACGCGTGGAGCTCTGCGCAGAGCTGCGCCGTCAGGTGGAGGAGCATCTTTCTCTGGGCGAGGGAGCGGTGGTGGCTTCCGGCCTGGCCGAATTCCAGCCATTGGAGGATCATACGGTCGTCGATGTATTTAATCGTGCCGACAGCCGGATGTATGAGGATAAGGCCAGGCTGAAGAAAAAGAAGCTTGTGATGGAAAGCCATTTTCTGAAAGATACAAGCAACATCAGGATCATTCCCGAGAAACGGAGAAATAAGCTGGATTCTCTCTTTAAGGCATTTTCCGTTGTGGCAGAGGGGACCTATGTTTATCTCTGCGACATGAAATATGATTTTTCCCGTTGGACGAAATCGGCTGTGGATACCTTCGGCCTCCCCTCCGAGTATATGTACGGCGCCGGGGATATCTGGGAAAACTGTATTCATCCCGAGGACAGGGACGCCTATCATAAAGGGATTGACGATATCTTTTCCGGAAATGCGGCGGCTCATGATATGCAGTACAGAGCCCGCAGGACTACGGGCGAATATGATGTCTGTACCTGCCGCGGAGTGGTGATCCGGGATCCCTCGGGTAATCCGGACTATTTTGCCGGAACGATAAGAAATCACGGGGTACAGGGGCATATCGATACCCTCACCGGCCTCCGGAACCAGTATGGCTTCTTTGAAGATATGGATATTGCCATCAGAAGGCATTCCGAAATCAATGTGGTTCTTCTGGGGCTCAGCCGGTTTTCGGAGATCAATGAGGTTTACGGCTATCATTTCGGAAACCGTGTTCTGCAGCTCTTTGGCAGAAAGATATTTGAGTTTGCCGGAAATACAGGGCATACCTACAGGATCGACGGAACGAAATTTGCCGTGATCAGCAATTCCGTTTCCGTGCAGGAAATGAAGGAGATCTACCGGAAGGCACAGGCCTTTTTCCGTTCGGATTTCACGGTAGGGGATAAGCGGATCATGCTGGACCTTAACTGCGGCTGTCTTTCCGTAGACCATTTTGATATTGATTCCCAGACGGCGTATGCCTGTCTGAACTTTGCCTACACGGAGTCCAAGGTCCGGCATCAGGGTGATTTTGTTGAATTCTATAATGACCTGAACAGCAACAACCGGCAGCGGATCGAAAAGCTGCATGCTATCCGGGATTCCATCATGCATGGCTATAAGGGCTTCTATCTGCTCTATCAGCCGGTGGTGGACGCCAAGTCGGAAAAGCTGATCGGTGCGGAGGCTCTTCTCCGCTGGAAGAACGACATCTACGGCGTGGTTCCTCCGGATCAGTTTATTCCTCTTCTGGAATCCGATCCACTCTTCCCCGAGCTGGGCGAATGGATACTCCGCGAGGCTCTTCTGGCAGCTAAACAGATTTTGAAAAACAATCCGGATTTCGTGATCAATGTCAATCTGTCTTATACCCAGCTGGAAAAACCGGATTTTACGGATATGGTGATCCGTGAGTTGAAGGAGGCGGCTTATCCGCCGGAGCATCTTTGTCTGGAGGTGACGGAGCGGTGCAGGCTGCTGGATCTGCAGCTGCTGAAAAATGTTCTCACGAGCCTGAAGGGACGCGGAGTGCTTATCGCACTGGATGATTTCGGTACGGGCTTCTCGTCGGTAGGACTTGTAAAGGAGCTTCCCTTTGATATCATCAAGATCGACAGGAGCTTTGTCAACCGGATCGAGGAGGATGATATGGAAAGAGAGCTGATTCGGCATTTCTCCAGTCTGGCCTCCACCTTCGGTGCGAAGGTCTGTGTGGAAGGAATCGAAACAGAGGGTATGCGGGACATTCTGCAGAAGTTCCGTGTGGAGAGCTTCCAGGGCTATTATTATGCGAAGCCGCTGCCGCTGGAGGACTTCCTCGACTGGAAGCCGAAGCAAGGAAAGTAGGGCGGGATGCGGATGGCAGTGGATTTATTTGCGATAACCGCGGCAACAGATATATTTCCGGTATCATCCGCCGGATAAATTTATCCTTGACATGGCAGAAGAATTTGCATATAATAATTGGGCGTGCGTAAACGTACGCCCGATTTTTATTTTAACAAGAAGGAGGTGAAAACATGCCAACATTCAACCAGTTAGTCAGAAAGGGTCGCGAGACAGCCGTAAAGAAGTCTACGGCACCTGCACTGCAGAAGAGCTTCAACTCTCTGAAGAAGAAGGCCACAAGTGCCAGCTCTCCCCAGAAGAGAGGTGTTTGTACAGCAGTGAAGACAGCAACCCCGAAGAAGCCTAACTCAGCTCTCCGTAAGATCGCCAGAGTTCGTCTTTCCAACGG
>DFHD01000082.1:0-3871 GCA_002372545.1 Lachnospiraceae bacterium UBA3732
TATACTGCATATATCATAGCCTTGGTGAGCATATTCTGATGTATAATAAATAGGTACGGAAAAGCGTAAATAAATGCTGCCGTATACGCAAACGCCAGGCAAAAAAAGACAGAAAAACGGCAACTGCAAAGAAAATGCCCAAAAGAAGAATATCCAGCGGTGATGAAAAAGAACAGAGTAGGAAGGAGATAATCGTGAACCGTAAGTACAGAGTCAGAGAAGTAGAGAGCATGGATGTCGTGAAGAAGGTGGAAAAAATACGAAAAGCATCCACAGTGTTATCCCTTATCCCGCTAATCGGGCTTGTTTTCCTGCATGGTGCGGTATGGAAGGGGGTCGCTGGCATATTCCTGATACTTCTTCTGGCAGGGAGCATTTACATGATGAACCGTGAGATCAAAAAAGCCACCAGAAAAGAAGTGATCATGCACTTCCGTCCGGAGGGTCTGAGATTATCTGTCAGCAGAAAGGATGAACAGGCGCACTGGAACAGGGAAAACATCCTGCTGAATAAGGAAAACTTTTATAATCTCCGGATTTTCTCAGAGAAGAAGGCTGTCTCGCTGCAATTCAGGCAGGATGGAATAGAACGTAAGGAGGAATTCTCAGTAAGGGGGCTGCGAAACCCCGACCAGTGCGTGGCGGATCTCAAGGCATTTGCCGAAAAAACCTTAACAGAGCAGGGTTATAAGAGAAAATAGATAATTGAAATTGTGCAGAATTTTTCAAACCCCGATATGTATAATGGTCTTATAGAAAAGAGATGAGTGACAGTCTGGAGGAAGAATAAAGAGAACTGTATTTCTTTTCGGCTGATCATAGAACATAGAAGGGAGAAAATGCCATGGCAACATTATCAGTGAATTTCGGAAAATTAGATGGCGTGATCCGGGATCTGGATACAATTGTAAATGATTACACAGATCGGATCGATCTTCTTTCCGATATTAAGAGCAGCATCGATGGAACAGAGAATGAGTTTGGTTATCTGAATTCTGCATCCTTTCAGATTTCTCAGAAGATTTCCGAACTGTCGGATTACAAAAATGATGTTTCTACCTTCCGAGACAGAGTTGAGAATTTCCGGGAAACTGCTTACGATGAAGAAAGCGGGCTTGCTTCAAGGCTGACGACAGATTCCGAAGCATTCATGGATGCCATGGGCATTACGCCGGAGTATGAAAAGAGCACGCTGCAGAAGCTTTGGGAAGGCTTCTGTGAAGGCGTTGAATCGATTTTCAATGCGGTAGCGGAATTCACCATTGGCGTGATCGAATGGGTTGAGGAAAACTGGGATACGATTAAGCAGGCTCTCGTTGTTGTGGGCGAGATCCTGATCGCGGCAGCAGCAATCACGACGTTTATTCTGACGCTTCCCGCCAGTGGCGTGATCGGCGTTTTAACGGCCATCGGTGCCGGCTGGGCAGCCTTTAAGGCAACGACAGATGTGGTTTGCGATTCGGCTGCGCTGGGCTATTACCTGAGCGGCGATGAAGAAAAGGGTAAGGAGATGGCGGATTACGATGCCCGCGATCTTTTCCATGACGCAGGTGAGTTCCTGAATGAAAAGACCGGATTGGAATTCTTTGATGAGATCACCGACGTCACCTATTTTGGTCTGGATGCGATCGAGACAATATTCTCTGTTGACAAAACAGGCTGGGGAGATGCAGGACGTCTTATTGATAATGTAAGTAATGCTGGAACGATGATAAAGGATTTTGGCGAGAAGGGATTATGGGCTCTTCTGGACATCAAGGATTTTTCCGGCTTTAACGGAAAGGATTATGATGGAGTAGCAAAGCAGGTTCCGGATAAGCTTTCTGAATTCCTCTTTGGCGACAAAGGCAAGATGAAGTCCGGTAAGACAAATCTGAACCTCGGCATTAAATTATCTGAATTCGTGGATAATAGAAGTCCGGAATATAAGGATACTAAGATCACAAAGGTACTGAAGGATATCAAGACACTTTCGGGAATTGACGGAAAGAATGATGCTTCCGATATTATGAAGGGATTGACAGTATTCGGAAACGTTGTTCGGGGTGACAGCCCTTCATACGGACTGACGATGAATCCCATGATGCCGCTTTCACCTATTGCCATTGGTCCGATCGGCGGCTTTGGCGGAGGTATCGGCGGCGGCTTTGGCGGCGGCTTTGGCGGCGGCGGAATGCCTCCCATCAACATTGGCCCGATCATACCGAATATCAATATCAACATCCAGTTTGGACCTAAGGGTCCGATCCTTTAAACAGCGGATCGAGGAAACGGAGTATTGTTACAGGCCCTTCTGATGGACGGCCGGAAAGAAAAGGAGAGAGAAGATGTCAAGTATGAATTTCGAAATTGAACTGGATACCCTGAGCTCCTGCTATGCAACATATCAGCAGGAACTGGAGGAACTCAGAACTATTTTTGAAACGCTGAAGAGCGGTATAGAGAACCTCAGAGATTCCGAGTGGAGATCGGATGCCGGCACACAGTTTTTCTCGCTCTATGACAACCGCTGGCAGCAGAACATGGAGGGACAGCTGCAGATCATGGAAGAGATGCAGGACCTTCTGAAGGATGCAAAGGATACCTATGACAGGATCGATCAGGCGGCTGCGGATGTGAAGGTTCCGTAACCGGATCATCAAGCAGAAAAGTGTGCAGAATTTTTCAAAATGTATGTGATACACTGTATACAGTGAAAAACATAAAAGCCATATAATTCAAAAAATAAGGAGGAAAGAAAAAATGGCAGATAGAATTACAATTACCCCTGATGAACTGAGAAGCTCTTCCCAGACCTTTAACAGCAAGGCAGATGAGATTACCGATATCCTTGAGCAGCTTCGCTCTGAGGTAGATTCTCTGGAATCCACCTGGGATGGTGCAGCACAGGACAGCTTCTTCCAGAGCTATGAGGAAATGAATCAGACGCTGGTTCAGTTCCCCGAGATCCTTCAGGGTATCGCTCAGCAGCTGACAGCAGTAGCTGATACACTTGAGCAGACCGATGAGGAGCTTGCTTCCGCACTCGGCAACTAAATTTGATCACAATGACCTTGCGTCATATGATACCCCAAAAAAGAAGACCTCTGCAGATTGCAGAGGTCTTCTGTATTTTGATAACTTACAGCCTTAGGCGCTTACTTTCCTTCTCTCTGCTGATCGAGCATAGCCCGAACCTTCATGGGCAGACCGAAGAGGTTGATGAATCCGGAAGCGTCCTTGTGATCATACAGATCGCCGGTGGTGAAGCTTGCCAGAGATTCAGAGTAAAGTGTATAGGGTGAAGTAGTACCGGCCTTGATGATGTTGCCCTTGTAAAGCTTGAACTTAACCGTACCGGTAACACGCTCGTCGGACTTCACAATGAAAGCCTGCAGGCATTCACGGATGGGGCAGAACCACTTTCCTTCATATACCAGGTCAGCAAACTTGATTCCGACATGACGCTTGAAATCCAGTGTGTCTCTGTCAAGAACCAGCTCTTCCAGCTGCTTATGTGCTTCCATCAGGATCGTTCCGCCGGGAGTCTCATATACGCCTCTGGATTTCATGCCCACAACACGGTTCTCTACGATATCGATAATACCAATACCGTGCTTGCCGCCCAGACGGTTCAGCTCACGGATGATATCGGAAACTTTCATTTCTTTACCGTTTACGGACTTCGGAACGCCGGCTTCGAAGGTCATTTCAACATATTCACCCTCATCCGGTGCCTTTTCGGGAGTGACACCAAGAACCAGAAGGTCATCATAGTTCGGCTCGTTTGCAGGGCTCTCCAGCTCCAGACCTTCATGGCTGATATGCCAGATGTTTCTGTCGCGGCTGTAGCTGTGCTTTGCATCGAAGGGAAGATTGATTCCCTTGGAGG
>DFHD01000082.1:3946-21528 GCA_002372545.1 Lachnospiraceae bacterium UBA3732
AACATATTCAAGCTCGGATTCACGGGAGTCAAAGGTCCAGTTGGGGTCGCGCCAGCAGGCAATGATCCGGATGTCCGGCGCAAGTGCCTTGATGGCGAGCTCAAAACGCAGCTGATCATTTCCCTTACCGGTAGCGCCGTGGCAGATGGCAGTTGCGCCTTCCTTGCGGGCGATATCCACAAGCACTTTACCGATCAGCGGTCTGGCAAAGGATGTACCCAGAAGATACTTGTTCTCATAAACAGCATCAGCCATTACGGTGGGCATGATGTAATTCTCACAGAACTCGTCTACAACATCGATGATGTAGCATTTTGCAGCGCCGGAGTACTTCGCTCTTTCCTCCAGACCATCCAGCTCGGACTCCTGTCCGACATCGATGCATGCGCAGATTACTTCATAATCGTAGGTTTCTTTCAGCCACGGAATAATGGCTGTGGTATCCAGTCCGCCGGAATAGGCAAGGATGACTTTCTCCTTTGACATGTTTCGTTCCTCCTGATTTTTATATACTGTACGCTCCGTATTGTGATCTGTACGCTCCGTACTTTTTTGTTTCTGTACTATCATAGCCCAAGCAGATAGAAGAATCAAGGGGAAATTCTAATAAAAATGTATGAATATTCATCAAATATTGCATATTATGCACAAAAACTGCATAATATTGAAATTTCATCCTTTTATCATTGCATATTATTCATGGGTGTGTTAGAATGGCAGAACAGGTTTTCAGTACTTAGGAAAAGAGGAGAAGAAAAAATGATCAAAGCGGGAATCATCGGGTCAACGGGATATGCGGGACAGGAGCTTGTTCGTCTTCTTATTGCCCATCCGGAGGCGGAGATTGTATGGTATGGATCGCGGAGCTATGTGGATGAGCCATACAGCCGTGTTTACGGAAATATGTTTAAAATTGTGGATGCCGACTGCCGGGATGATGATCTGCAGCAGCTTGCTGAAGAGGCCGATGTGATCTTTACGGCTACTCCCCAGGGATACCTTGCCGGGGTGATCAGCGAGGATATATTAAAGAAAACAAAGATTATCGATCTTTCGGCTGATTTTCGTTTGAAAAATGTGAATGTATACGAGAAATGGTATGGTATTTCTCATAAAGCCCCCGCGCTTCTCCGGGAGGCGGTTTATGGCCTGACGGAGCTGAACAGGGAGAATATACCGGATGCCAGACTTCTGGCCAATCCGGGCTGCTATACCACGACATCCATTCTTACGCTTTATCCGCTGATCCGGGAGCATATGATCGACCCGGCAACGGTGATCGTGGATGCAAAGTCCGGTACCTCCGGTGCGGGAAGGGGAGCTAAGCTGCCGAATCTGTATTGTGAGGTAAATGAAAGCATTAAGCCCTATGGTGTGACCACGCATCGGCATACGCCGGAAATCGAGGAGCAGCTGGGATATGCCTGGCTGGCCGGAGAATATGAAAAGGAAGAGGGCGGTGCCTGGAATCTTTTCCGCGTCGGACAGAAGGAATATGAAGAGGGGAACGCCGGAGGGAAAAAGGCGCTGACCATCAGCTTTACGCCGCACCTTGTGCCCATGAACCGCGGGATCCTGGCAACCTGCTATGCAAGCCTCACCGGAAACTATACAGAGGCTGATGTCAGGGCGGCATATGAAAAGTACTATGGAAATGAGTATTTCATCCGCATCCTGCCGGAAGGAACATGTCCTGAAACCCGCTGGGTTGAGGGCAGCAACTTCGTGGATATCGGCTTTAAGATCGATGAAAGAAGCGGGCGGATCGTTGCAATGGGTGCGCTGGATAATATGGTAAAGGGCGCCGCCGGACAGGCTGTGCAGAACATGAACCTTATGTTCGGCCTTCCGGAGACCGAGGGGCTGCGTCTCCCGCCTGTTTTCCCGTAAGGAGGCAGAGGCAGGGAATGGTCCTTGAAAAGCGCTTTATATAAGAACAAGAAGGAAAGGGAAAAATGGTAAAAATAATAGATGGCGGCGTAAATACCGCAAAAGGATATACCTGTGCAAGCTGCAGGGCAGGAATTAAGGCCAGCAGTGAAAAGGAAGATATGGCGCTGATCGTAAGCGAGGTTCCCGCAACGGTGGCAGGCACCTTTACCCGGAATCTGGTGAAGGCTGCGCCGGTAAGGTGGGATATGGATATTGTGTACCGCGTGAAAGAGGCAAGAGCGGTGATCGTGAATACCGGGATTGCCAATGCGGTGACGGGAGCGCCCGGCCTGGAGAGCTGCCGCAAGACGGCAGAGAAGGTAAGCTCACTCACGGGCATCCCCGTGGAGCAGGTGTTTACAGCCTCCACCGGCGTGATCGGTCCACAGCTCCCCATGGATAAGATCCTGGATGGTGCGGAGCAGCTAAGTAAACGACTTTCCGATTCCAGGGAGGCTGCACATGCGGCGGCCATTGCCATCATGACGACAGATACAAAGCCCAAGGAGATTGCCGTGGAGTTTACGCTGGGCGGTAAGGTATGCCGGATGGGAGCAATGTGCAAGGGCAGCGGGATGATCCATCCCAACATGGGCACCATGCTGGGCTTTATCATGACGGACGCGGCTGTGGAATATGAGCTGATGCTGAAAACCCTTCGCGAGGTGGTGGAGGATACCTTCAATATGGTTTCTGTGGATGGCGATACCTCGACCAATGATACGGTGCTTCTTATGGCCAATGGTCTTGCAGGCAATGCGCCGGTTAACGGCAAGGGAGAGGATCTTGCGGAATTTAAGCTGGCCCTCAGGACGGTTGCCGAGTACCTGGCTACGCACATTGCGGCTGACGGAGAGGGAGCAAGCCGTCTCTTTACAGCACATGTAAAGGGGGCGCCTGACCGGGAAACGGCCAGGATACTGGCAAAATCCGTGATCACCTCGAATCTGACGAAGGCAGCGATTTTCGGCAGGGATGCAAACTGGGGCAGAATCTTCTGCGCAATGGGCTATTCCGGAGCAGATTTTGATCCGGAAAAGACCGATATCTATATTGAGAGCCCGGCAGGAAAGATCAAGCTGGTGGAGAACGGACTTGCGACAGACTTTTCCGAGGAGGAGGCGCTGGAAATCCTGACGCCGGATTCCATAACGGCAATCTGCGATCTGAAGAGCGGAGAGGCTGAGGCGGTTGCCTGGGGCTGCGACCTCACCTATGACTATGTGACCATCAATGCGGACTATCGTTCATAAGAGGCGGTAAGGCGGAAGATGCATTCTGCGCAATAGTCGTATTAATTTAAAACATCAGCACTAGGCTATAAGCAGAGAAAGGATTGGAAATGATTAAGAACGAGGATATGAACGTGATCATGGATAAGGCGGCCACGCTGATCGAGGCCCTTCCCTATATTCAGAAATTCAACGGTAAGAAGATCGTGGTCAAGTATGGCGGAAGCGCCATGCTGGACGATGAACTGAAATATAATGTGATAAGGGATGTGGCCCTGCTGAAGCTGGTCGGTCTAAGGCCGATCATCGTTCATGGCGGCGGCAAGGAGATCAGCAAGTGGATCGGCAAGCTGGGCATGGAGCCGGCCTTTGTTAACGGCCTCAGGGTGACGGATGAGCCCACGCTCGAGGTAGCGGAGATGGTCCTCAATAAGGTCAATAAGGACCTGGTGGGTCTGATGTCCAAGGTTGGCCTGAAGGCTGTCGGAATCTGCGGAAAGGACGCAGGACTCCTGCGCTGCCGGAAGAAGACAGCGGATGGAAAGGACATCGGCTTCGTGGGCGAGGTGATCGAGACAGATACCAATGTGATCGAGTCGCTGCTGGAGCAGGATATCATCCCCGTTGTTGCCCCCATTGGCATGGGAATAGAGGATGAGCATGATTATAACGTGAATGCAGATGACTGCGCCTGTGCGATCGCAACGGCAGTTCAGGCGGAAAAGCTGGTATTCCTGACGGATATCGAGGGCGTGTTCACGGATCCCTTCGACAAGAAGACGCTGATCTCGCAGATGACCCTGCAGGAGGCGCAGGCGCTGATCGACGATGGCGTTGTGGGCGGCGGTATGCTTCCCAAGCTGCAGAACTGTATCGATGCCATGAAGCAGGGCGTCAGCAGGGTGCATATTCTGGATGGCCGTCTGGCACATTGCCTGCTTCTGGAATTCTTTACCGAAAAGGGTATCGGAACCGCAATTTTAAAGGATTCGCTTTTTTAGGACTTGCAGTTTTGTCCGTCTTTGATTAAAATAGAATACACATGTGCGTTCCTTTTCGCTTACAGGAGTAAGGGAAAGGAGTTAGCTACTTGGAAAAGCATAAAAAGCAGTATGCGTTTTTTCTCTTGCTGCTTTTTCTGTTTTTATCCGCCGGCTGCGGAAAACGGGAAATGACCCTTAGAACGGCCGGTGAAGAGGCAGAAGAAGATTATCCGGAAATAGAATCAGATGATTCTTCAGAAGAAGGCCGGAATACAGGAATAACCATATATGTATGCGGCGCTGTGGTCCGGGAGGGAGTATATACGCTTCCGGCGGACGCAAGAGCGGCAGATGCCCTTCAGGCAGCCGGCGGTTACAGCGAGGATGCCGCAAAGGGGATCATCAACCTGGCCGCCCCGCTTACGGACGGGGAAATGCTCCGCTTTCCCACGGAAGAGGAGGCGGAAAACATGAGTCCTGCTGAAAGGGAAAGCCGGAATCCGGCGCCGGGAGACGCTGCAGATCCTTCCGGAGAGATGAATGGGAAGCTGAATGGAAAGCTGAATATCAACAAAGCTACGAAAGAGGAGCTGGAAAGCCTTCCCGGAATCGGAGAAAGAAAAGCAGAGGATATTATTTCCTACCGCGAGAGCTGCGGCGGCTTTCAGAATATTGAGGAATTGAAAAATATCAGTGGTATCAAGGATGGCGTATTTGATAAACTGAAGGATCTGATCACAGTAGATGGAAAATGAGGGATGAACATGAAGAAGGTTCTTGTCGTTGATGATGAAAAGAGAATCGTCAAAGGACTGAAATTTACACTTGAACAGGACGATATGGAGGTGGATACAGCCTTCGATGGAGAAGAGGCTGTGGAAATGGCCAGAGCGGGTTTTTATGACCTGATCCTTCTGGACATCATGCTGCCCAAGATCTCCGGCCTGGATGTATGCCAGATGGTCAGAGAATTCTCCGACGTGCCGATCATCATGCTGACCGCCAAGGGCGACGATATGGATAAGATTCTCGGACTGGAATACGGCGCGGATGATTATATTACGAAGCCCTTTAACATTTTGGAGGTTAAGGCCAGGATCAAGGCCATTTTCCGCCGGAATTCCAGAGGCGATGATCAGAAGGCTGCGCAGTCCAATGTGATCGAAAAGAAGGGACTGAAGCTTGAGCTTGACAGCCGGAGAGTATTCATTAACGGACATGAGGCCAGCCTTACGGCCAAGGAATATGAGCTTGTGCTTCTTCTGGTATCCAATCCCAATAAGGTATACTCCCGGGAGGAGCTGCTGAAGGAAATCTGGGGTGCAGGCTATCCGGGTGATGCGAGAACGGTGGATGTACATGTTCGTCGTCTGAGAGAGAAGATCGAAGTTCATCCGGCCGATCCCCAGTTCATTCATACCAAGTGGGGTGTAGGGTATTACTTCCAGGATGCTTGATTCAGGAGAGAACTGTGCGTATGCATTTGCTGACAGAAAAAGTTGTCGCAAGAGGGAAAAACCACGGAAAGACCGCTCCACCGGAAAGATTCAGGGAGCTGGCGGACATGGATTCCATTCCCGTCGGGGATGGTGTCTGCTACAATATCCGCCTGCGCAGATCCGAACCGGAAAGGGTGGTCTTTTATCTGTATGACAGCGAATTCTGCTTCCCGATGCGGGAAAAGGAATGGAAATACATATTTCATCTGATGGAGACGCTGAATGCCGAGTTCTTTGTTCCGGCCTATCCGCTGGCTCCTGAGGCGGGCTGCGAAGAGGTTTACCGGTTTCTGACCCGTGCATACCGTTCCCGGCTTTCCATGAACAAGGAAAGCATCGTGCTCATGGGGAGCGGGGCGGGAGGACTTTTGGCGCTTTCTCTTGCGGAGATGATCTGGCAGGAGGGACTGCCCAGGCCGCAGCAGCTGGTGCTCCTGACGCCTGTGCTGGACACGGAATTTTTTGATGTGAAGGAACGCGGCCGTCTGGAGGAGCTTCTGAGTAAAAGGCGGCTGCTGAAAAGCTTTAACCGGTCCATGGATTTTCTGAACCGGCACTGGATCCGGGATATGGCGGGCAAGGTCGAGTTTACCAGCCCGGTTTACGGGGATCTTACGGACATCTGTGAGAAGATCACCCTCATCTCGGGAACGGAGGACGTGAATAACGGCTCCGCAAGGCTGCTCTGCGATAAGCTGCAGAATACGGGAAACGCGGTCCGGTTCTTTGAATATACCGGTAAGGACAGCGGCTTTTTCATGAATCTCAGGGATAAGACCTCCCACCTTCTGGATAAGACTCTGAAGGATCTGATCCTGGATTCCCAGACGGAGATCATCAGTCAGTATATGACCGAAGTGAAAAGGCATGTGCAGTGGTCCAGAGAGAATCCGGAGCTTTTTCAGGATGATGTAGCCCTTCGCTATGTGGCAAGGCACCATCTGGAAATTCCGGGCTATAAAAAGGACAGCCGGTTTACCAGCCTTGCCTCGGCGGCCAGAATGCATGCCTTTGATGAGGAGGTCAGGCTTTTTCTGAAGGAATATCCCAACGGAACGGTGATCTACGCAGGCTGCCGGATGGATACCATGTTCGACAGGGTGGATAATGGCCGGTGTTTGTGGTATAATCTTGAAAGTCCGGGAAGAATGACCATCCGCACCATGTATTGCGGAAAAAAAGAAAGAGAACGAAATCTTTATCGGGCCGTGAATGATATCCGCTGGATGGATGAGCTGGAATTTGAAAGGGATAAGGGACTCCTGTTCGTATTCCGGAATGTATTTTCCTATCTCAGGGCGGATGATGTCGGCCGGTTTCTCGAACTTCTGTACAGAAGATTTCAGGGCTGCCATGTACTGTTTGACTGTGTGTCCTCTGCCTCCATGGGAGATACGCAGAAGGGAAGCAGCACAGAATACCGCCGGGTACGGTTTGTCATGCGGGATCCGGAGCTCAAGGTGAATGACTGGAATCCGGCCTATACGCTGATCAGGGTAAGGCCTGTGCTGGATCCGGTGAAAATCAAAAAAAGCTGGCCTGCCGGACTCAGGCTGAGAGTCAGAATGAGTAAGAATTCCGGCGGCAGGAAGGTAGTCATGATCCGGCTTGGATTTGAAAAATATCCCACTATTGAGGATAAACGGTAGTGGATAAGAAATAAAGGAGAAAAGAGCATTGGAAAAGAAAATCATGCTGGGAAACGAAGCAATCGCCAGGGGTGCATGGGAAGCTGGGGTAAAGGTATCCTCGGCTTATCCCGGAACACCCAGCACGGAAATGAGTGAGAATCTGGTGAAGTACGAGGGAGTTTATGCGGAATGGGCTCCAAACGAGAAGGTTGCGGCTGAGGTCGCCATGGGTGCCTCCATTGCCGGCGTAAGAGCCATGTGCGCTATGAAATGCGTGGGTCTCAATGTGGCTTCCGATCCGCTGTATACCGCTTCCTACATCGGAGCAAACGGCGGTCTTGTTTACCTTGTGGCAGACGATCCGGGACTTTACAGCTCGCAGAACGAGCAGGATACCCGCAGGATCGCGATTTCCGCCCATGTGCCCGTTCTGGAACCCTCCGACAGCGAGGAGGCAAGAGTCTTCACCAGGAAGGCTTTTGAGATTTCCGAGGCGTATGATACGCCGGTAATCCTCAGGACTACCACGCGTATTGCGCATTCCCAGGGCGTGGTGAATCTGGAGGACAGAGCTGAGGTAGAGGATAAGCCCTACGAGAGAAACCCCGGCAAGAATGTCATGGTGCCTGCCAATGCTATGGTCAGACATAAATTCGTGATCGAGAGAGACCGGAAGCTGGCTGAGGATGGCGCCGGAGAGAAGTTCAGCGACATCAATAAGGTGAGCTACGGAGACACGAAGGTAGAGGGAAAGACAGTCGGATTCATTACCAGCGGCATCCCTTACCAGTATGTGAAGGAGGTATTCCCCGGAGCCAGCGTACTGAAGCTGGGTATGGTAACGCCTCTGCCGAAGAAACTCATCGAAGAGTTTGCTTCCAAAGTGGATACGCTTTATATCATCGAGGAGCTTGAGCCTGTGATCGAGGAGCAGGTGAGAGCATGGGGCATTCACTGCCACGGCAAGGATATCTTCCCTCTGGATGGAGAATACAGTGCCAATATGCTGAGAGAGAAGATCCTCGGACAGCAGCTGGAGCTGGCCGATCCTGCAAAGGTTCCTGTGCGTCCGCCCATTCTCTGTCCCGGATGTCCCCACAGAGCGACCTACAGCGTTCTGAAGAAGCTGAAGATCCATGCCAGCGGCGACATCGGCTGCTATACGCTTGGTGTGGCTGCTCCCCTTTCCGTTGTGGATACCACGCTTTGCATGGGCGGCAGCATCTCTATGCTCCATGGTATGGAAAAGGGTAAGGGCAAGGACTGGGTAAAGAACTGGGTAGCCGTGATCGGCGACAGTACCTTTATGCATACCGGCGTGAACTCCCTGATGAACATGGTGTATAATCAGGCAACCGGCACGGTGATCATTCTGGACAACTCCACCACGGGCATGACCGGTCATCAGGATCATCCGGCTACCGGAAAGATGCTGAACGGGGAAACGACTCTGGCCATCGATCTTGTGAAGATCTGCGAAGGCATGGGCATTAAAAACGTAAAGGTGGTTGATGCCTTTGACCTGAAGAAGCTGGAGGAAACCATTAAGGAAGAGGTGGCAAGGGACGAACTCTCCGTCATCATTTCCCAGTCTCCCTGTGCGCTTCTGAAGAGCTACAAGGCAAAGGGCAGATGTGTAGTGGATACGGAAAAGTGCCGGAAGTGCGGCCTTTGTCTGAATCCCGGCTGTCCGGCCATTAAGAAGGATAAGGAAACAGGCTATTCTGTGATCGATGAAACCATGTGCAACGGATGCGGACTCTGCCAGCAGCTCTGTCCCTTTGGTGCCATTCAACTGGAAGAAGGGAGATAAGAAAAATGGCAGTAACGAATATCATGATCGTGGGCGTAGGCGGCCAGGGAACGCTTCTGACCAGCCGGATCCTGGGTGGTCTGGCGGAACAGGCCGGCTATGATGTAAAGCTTTCCGAGGTGCACGGCATGGCCCAGCGCGGCGGCTCCGTGGTAACCTATGTCAGATATGCCACGGCAGGCGAAGCCGTAACAGAGCCCATCGTGGAGGAGGGCTGCGCAGATGTCCTCATTGCTTTTGAACGGCTGGAGGCGCTCCGGTATGCGCATTTCCTGAAAAAAGACGGCGCTCTGATCGTAAATGACCAGCGGATCGATCCCATGCCGGTGATCACCGGTGCGGCGGAGTACCCGGAGAATATCCTGGAGGGGCTTCGGGAAAAATACAGAGTTTACTCCATCAATGCCATGGAAAAGGCGGAGGAGCTTGGCAACACCAGGGTCTTCAATACCATTGTTCTGGGTATGGCAGCGCGGCATATGGATTATTCCCGGGAGGACTGGGAAAATGTGATCCGCGCAAAGGTTCCGCCGAAAACGGTAGAGATCAATCTGGCAGGTTTTGCTGCGGGCTACGAATCGGTTTAATTTGCCGCAGTAAAGCAATAACGCATTGACGCAAACGCAAATTTCATGTACTATAGAATGGTGCCTGATCATACCGGCACCATTCATTTATTTTTACGGCCTGTTTTCCGGGGCGTCCGGTAAAATAACTAACCCAAAATGCTGTACCGGTCAAATGCTCAGGGGCGCTGCAGGCATATTACAGGAGAATATTGAGAGAGGAAAAGAAAAATGCCGATCACAGAATTACTGGAAAGAAATGCCAAGCTTTACGGAGAAGAGATTGCTCTGGTGGAGGTCAATCCCAGTCAGCCGGAGACCAGAAGGATCACCTGGAAGGAATATGAGCTCATCGAGCCCAGTCCGGTATCCTTTTACAGGAGAGAGATCACCTGGAATGTGTTTAACGAGAAGGCCAACCGTTTCGCCCATCTTCTGATGGAGCGCGGGATCCGGAAGGATGACAAGGTGGGGATCCTTCTGATGAACTGTCTGGAATGGCTGCCCATCTATTTCGGTATTCTGAAGACCGGAGCCATTGCCGTTCCGCTGAATTTCCGTTATTCCTCTGATGAGATCGAATACTGTGTAAAGCTGGCGGATGTTGACATCCTTGTATTCGGTCCGGAATTCATCGGCCGTGTGGAGAAAATTGCCGAGAAGATTTCCAAACACAGACTTCTTTTCTATGTCGGAGAGGGCTGCCCCAGCTTTGCCGAGGATTATATTTCCATGGTGGCGGATTGCAGCAGCACCAATCCGGATATTCCCTTAACCGATGATGATTACGGCGCGATATACTTTTCATCGGGAACCACAGGCTTCCCCAAGGCTATTCTGCATAAGCACAGAGCGCTCAGCCATTCGGCCAAGGTGGAGCAGTTCCACCATGGACAGACCCATGATGATGTGTTCCTCTGTATTCCGCCCCTGTATCATACCGGCGCAAAGATGCACTGGTTCGGTTCGCTGATCTCCGGAAGCAAGGCGGTGCTCCTGAAGGGAACAAAGCCGAAGGATATTCTGGAGACGGTAAGCCGCGAAAAATGTACCATTGTCTGGCTGCTCGTGCCCTGGGCACAGGATATTCTGGTCGAGCTGGAAAGCGGCAGGCTGAATGCGGCTGATTTTGAGCTTGCCCAGTGGAGGCTTATGCATATCGGTGCGCAGCCTGTTCCGGCCAGCCTGATCCAGCGCTGGAAGAAGCTCTTCCCCAATCATGAATATGATACAAACTACGGCCTTTCCGAGTCCATCGGACCCGGCTGTGTACATCTTGGCGTGAAGAATATCGATCATGTAGGCGCGATCGGTGAAGCCGGCTATGGCTGGGAGGTGAAGATCGTATCGGATGACGGTACCGAGATTCCGAAGGAAAAAGCGGAAACCGTGGGCGAGCTCTGCGTAAAGGGTCCCGGCGTCATGATCTGCTATTATAAGAACAAAAAGGCAACGGATGAGTGCCTGAAGGATGGCTGGCTTTACACGGGAGACATGGCCAAGTATGACAAGGACGGCTTCATCTGGCTGGTAGACCGGAAGAAGGACGTGATCATCAGCGGCGGCGAGAATATCTATCCTGTTCAGATCGAGAGCTTTCTCATGAAGCATCCCGATATTCAGGACGTGGCCGTGATCGGTATCGGTGACGAGCGGCTGGGCGAAATATCCGCAGCTATCATTCAGCTGAAAAAGGGCAGACTTACCACAGAAGAGGAAATTAACAGCTACTGTGAGGAGCTGCCCCGGTATAAGAGACCCAGAAAGGTGATCTTTGCGGATGTACCGCGGAATGCCACCGGTAAGATCGAGAAGCCGCGGCTCCGGGAAATCTACGGAGCGGCAAACCTTGTAGATAAGGAAAATCGTTCCTGATGGAGCAGCTTTATCGTAATGTAAGAGATACTGGAATGACAGAAAACAGAAACAAAAGGCAATTGAAAACAGTGGCAAGGCTATGGATCGTTTTTCTTTTCCTGGCAGCCATTCTGGCAGTCTTGCTGGTGTATAGGTTCACCCGGAAAAAAGGCGTTGGTGCACTTCCGATTTATGACAATACCTTCCTGCCCGAAGATATGATCTTTTCGGGCGGAAACGATGAGATCGCGCCCATGGTTCAGGATAATTACTACGCTTATCTGAAACGGGCCTACTTCATGTTCGGCACCTACCCGGACTGCGAGTTCTATAAGATCAGCGATAAGGTGGAGAGGAATCAGTATAACTGGACTGAGGACTTCTACACGCCGGACGGCGAGAAATACATGAATTATTACGCCGAAGGGAAGAAAAAGGGGCAGCTGGCCATTGATGTTTCGGAGTTCAACGGAGAGATCGACTGGAAGGAAGTGAAGAAGGCAGGCTTTACCATTGTCATTGTCCGGGTCGGTTACCGGGGATATGCTTCGGGAACCATCCTCGCGGATGAAACCTACGAAAAGAATATCCGCGGAGCGGCAGAGGCCGGACTCACCGTTGGCGTATATTTTTACTCCCAGGCCATAAATCGGGAGGAAGGGATCGAAGAAGCAAAGTTTGTTCTGGAAAAGATCAAGGGGCTTCCGGTAAAGGGACCGGTGATCTGCGATTCGGAAGAGGTTTACGAGGATGAGAATGCCAGATGTAATGTGATCTCTGTAGAAGAGCGTACGGACGCGGTACAGGGCTTTCTTGAGACCGTGGAAGCAGCGAAGTATAAGCCTATGCTGTACGCAAGCATTGTCTGGCTGGTGAAATATCTGGATATGGACAGGCTCGGGGGATATCCCCTCTGGCTGGCCTGCTATGATGCGGACCCTGAGTTTCCGTATCATACCGAGGCCTGGCAGTACTCGCCTTACGGCGAGGTGCCGGGCATCAGTCATGAAACGGATCTCAATGTCTGGATGACTACATATTGATCCCTATCTTTCCATTTTCCAGATTTCGGATGAATAGGGTTTCAGGGTGGAACCGCCTCCAAAGTCATGCAGGGTTCCGGTCAGGAGCTCGTCAGCCTGGCCGCAGCCCGCATCGAAGTGAGCGGTGAAGGGCTGGTCATCGGCGTTGATTGCCACGAGGATGCGTTCCTCATTCGTTTTACGTTCAAAGATGCATTGTTTATTTGTCAGGAGCACGCTGCGGAAATCTCCCCAGGAGAGCGCAGGGTGCTCTTTTCTTATCTCGGCGAGTCTGGCAATATGGTCTGTCAGCTCGTTCCACTCCGGATGGTCGTAGGAAAGACGGAGCGATGGATCGCCCTCCTCCTTCCTGCCCTTGGCGCCCCATTCGCTGCCGTAGTAGACACAGGGCACGCCGGGCATGCCGAAGAGAAGGGTATAGATCAGCGGCAGATGCGCCGGATTGTTGAGGATGCTGGCCACTCTGGTCACATCATGATTATCCACAAAGCTGAGCAGATGCTTTCCCCGGTACCAGGTCCAGTTTTCCGGGCCGAACTGCTGGATCAGGGTGTGGATCACCTCGAACATGTTCATGGAATTGAAACTGGAGAAAAGTCCCTTGTAGCATGCATAGTTGGTACAGCTGTGGAGCATGCCGTCGTTGACGAACTGGTTGTAGTCGCCGTGGAGCAGCTCCCCCAGAAGAAGGAACTCCGGCTTTACGCCATTCGCCAGCTCCCGGAGACGGTGAATAAAGTCTCTGTCCAGGCAGTAGGCTACATCCAGCCTCAGACCGTCGATATCGAATTCGCTGACCCAGAACCGGATATTGTCGAAGATATGCTGGATCACTGCTTCATTTCGAAGGTTCAGCTTCACAAGGTCATAGTTGCCTTCCCAGCCCTCGTACCAGAAGCCGTCGTTATAGTTGGAGTTCCCATCGAAGGAAAGGTGGAACCAGTCCTTATAGGGAGAGTCCCATTTCTTTTCCTGCACATCCCGGAAGGCCCAGAAGCCGCGTCCGACATGGTTAAATACACCATCCAGAACGACCTTGATGCCGGCCTCGTGGAGGGCATTCACGACTTCCTTAAAGTCATCATTGGTGCCGAGACGGCAGTCGATCCGTCCGTAATCTCTTGTATTGTAGCCGTGGGTATCCGACTCGAAGACCGGCGAAAAGTAAATCGCCGTAATCCCCAGCTTTGTCAGGTGGGGTATCCAGTCCAGAACCTTCCGGATACGGGATACCGTTACACCGTCGTTTTCGAAGGGGGCACCGCAGAACCCCAGAGGATAGATCTGATAAAAATTAGCATTTTCAAACCACATAGTATTTTTCTCCTTACTGATAAGTTACGATATTGCCTTACAGAGAATGATAAGCTGCCCTGCGGCATTCGCAAGGGTTTGTTCGCAAGTCTCTATGTCACAGTATATAGGAAAAAAGGACAGATTGCAAATTACGTGTTTCAGTATCTGTTCAGCAGGTACGTCAGGAACAATCGGAAAGCATTTTTCGAGCAGCATTCTTGACATTGTGAAGGAAAATGGATATTATGTGGAAAAAATACAGAAGCAAGAGGGGTCTGGGCAATCCGGCTCAATGTGAATGGAGTAAGGAGATATGAAAGAAAACTGGAAACCGGGAAATATGCTCTATCCGGTCCCGGCAGTGATGGTGAGCTGCCGGGGACGGAATAAGGAGGAGCGCCCCAATATCATTACCGTGGCCTGGGCGGGGACAATCTGTTCCGATCCGGCCATGGTGAGCATATCTGTCAGACCGTCAAGGTATTCCCACCGCCTGATCCTGGAAAGCGGCGAGTTTGTGATCAATCTGGTGACGGAGGAACTGACCCGCGCCTGTGACTGGTGCGGCGTAAGATCGGGAAGGGATGAGGATAAGTTTGGCAGGATGGGGCTGACGCCCTATGTATCTAAATTTATGTCAACCCCGGCGATCGAAGAGAGCCCGGTAAACATTTACTGCAGGGTAACGAAAAGGGAGGAGCTGGGCTCGCATGACCTTTTTCTGGCGGAGGTTGCAGGCGTAACGGTGGATGACCGGTATCTGGATGAAAAGGGGAGATTTGATCTTTCCCGGGCACATCTGATCGCTTACTCCCATGGAGAGTATTTTGCTCTTGGAAAGAAGCTGGGCAAATTCGGCTATTCTGTCGCCAGACGAAACTCCGGCAGGCTTTTGTAAGACTGCATCTCGAAAAACATGGAATCTGCGCTTTTATCTGACGTCCGGATACCGGATACAAAAGCGCCGGATGACGGATGAAAAAATCCCTTGACAGAGGGCAGCCTTCTGTGATAATCTATAGCACGATGAGCTGCCGAAGACAGCAGGTGCCGTAAGGCGTAAAACAGGATGTTGCCTGCCGAGGAAAGATCAGGAAGAAAGAATGGATTCTTCGGCTGCGCCAAAGGTGCAGCCGTTTATTTTTTCCCTTTTCACCGAAGCACTCATTATCCGGACAGCCTCCGGGCTGTCAAAAATTTTACAAGGAGGTGTGCCGAAGTGGCAAAGGTAGAGCTGAAGCAGCCGGTCGTAGAAGAGATCAAGTCTCATCTTGACGGAGCAAAGTCTGTTGTCCTTGTTGACTATCTTGGCCTTACCGTTGAGCAGGATACCGCTCTTCGCCGTGAGACAAGAAAGGAAAACCTGGTATACAAGGTTTACAAGAACACCATGATCCGTCGTGCGATCGAAGGTACAGAGTTCGCTGACCTGGATAAGGATCTGGAAGGTCCTACAGCTATTGCGATTTCCAAGGAAGACGCAACAGCACCGGCCAGAGTACTCGCAAAGTTCGGTAAGGACATCAAAACGTTCGAGCTGAAGAGCGGCGTTGTAGAGGGAACCTACTACGATGCCAAGGGGATCGCTGAAGTGGCTAAGATCCCGTCAAGAGAAGTGCTTCTTTCCAGACTTCTCGGTTCTCTGCAGTCACCGATCACGAATCTGGCAAGGGTTCTGAACCAGGTGGCAGAGCAGAAGGCAGAATAAGAGACAGGATCAGAGTGATCCCAATAAGAAAAATTTTGGAGGAATAAAAAATGACAATCGAAGAGCTGGTAGCTGAAATTGATAAGCTTTCCGTAATGGAGCTGAATGATCTGGTAAAGGCAATCGAAGAGAAGTACGGCGTCTCTGCAGCAGCAGGCGTTGTAGTAGCAGCAGGCCCCGCAGATGGCGGCGCAGCAGCTGAGGAGAAGACAGACTTTGATGTAGAGCTGACAGATGTTGGCCCGAACAAGATCAAGGTCATCAAGGTCGTTCGTGAAGTAACCGGCCTTGGCCTGAAGGAAGCTAAGGAAGCCGTTGAGGGCGCTCCGAAGGTTCTGAAGGAGGGTGCTTCCAAGGAAGAGGCTGAGGATCTCAAGGCTAAGCTTGAGGCTGAGGGCGCAAAGGTTACTCTTAAGTAATCCAACCCGAAAAGAAGAAAGAAAAGGGACTTCCGCGTTCGCCGGGAGTCCTTTTTTTGTTGCAATAGAGGCAGGAATATGGTATAAATATATGTATAAACTGTGAACCGGAGGGTGGGGTGTTACATATGAAAAAATGGGAAAGAAATGATAAGGGTTTCAACTTGATCGAGCTCTTGATCGTTATTTCGATCATGGCAATCCTGGCCTCGATCATGTATCCTTCTATCGTCTCCTACATTGACAAGGCCAGAAAGGCTATGGATATTCAGACGGCAAAGGTTATTTATGATGCGGCTCATCTGGCCAGCGCATCCAGTGATGACGATGTAGCAGACGGATGGATGGTTTCCATGGATCCGGCTGTGAAGGGCAGTGTAGGACGTCAGCGTGTAACCGAAAGCGGACACTGGTATGATATGGATCGTGTATCAAAAGGTTCCTATTATGTCAGAATGGTCGCTTGGTGCCGTGGCAGGGTGTTTACCGGAAAATATGCAACCGCCGAGAACGTCATGTTTAAGAGCGTTTTGGATGGTACATCAAAGTATGCGTTGCTGCAGAGAAAGTTTACCAATGAATTTCTGGAGGATATGGGGCACGGCGCGGCTGTCGACGGATACGATGATGGTAAGATCGGCGGACATCGAACCTATGATGAAGATAAGGATGATCTGAGCGAGTTTCTGAAGTTTAAGTATACGAAGAATGCAAAATACGGAAATCCGGAATGCTGGATCCTGTATATCCGTGAAGATAACTTCCAGCCGGAGGTTTGGATCGGATATAAGTCCGGTGCGGTAAAACCCCTTTACAGGATTTATCCGAATCCCTGTCCGGAATATAAATAGGACTGTGTGACGTGTGCCTGCGTTCCGGATGCTTTTCGAAGCATCTGCTGAACAGATGCTAAACAGATGCTAAGGAGTAACGGACCAAAATAATGAATCTGAATTTGACCACATTATGGTGAGAGAGAGAAGAAAACCGGCAGTAAGTGATTACTGCCGGTTTTCGACTGTTGTATTTTATATAAAAAAACGCTGCTCATAAAATCCATAGGCAATTAAAGAAATAACTTTTTTATTTAACCTTTTTAACAAAAAACAAAATTATCTTATTGACGTCAAAGGTGAAGTGTGTTATATTTATAAACTGTCTCATAGTCTAAAGTGGTGTTTTATGCTTTGAATTATGAAGCAAAAAAACTGAGGGAGTGAGTAAGGTTCATGAAAAAGTACAGAATGCGTCCTATTAAGTCAGGTAAAAGCATACGTATGAGCTACTCCAACAAGAGGGAAGTTCTCGAAATGCCTCACCTGATCGGTGTGCAGGTGGATTCCTACAAGTGGTTCCTGGAGGAAGGACTGGAAGAAGCCTTCCGGGATATTTCACCCATTACGGATTTCACCGGGAAACTCAGCCTGGAGTTTGTGGATTACCCGGACACGGGAACCTGCTACAAGCTGAATGAAGAGGCAAAGAAGTATTCTATTGAAGAATGCAAGGAAAGGGACGCGACATATTCTGCACCCCTTATGGTCAATGTCCGGCTTCTGAACAATGAGACCGGCGAGATCAACCAGCATGAGATATTCATGGG
>DFHD01000075.1 GCA_002372545.1 Lachnospiraceae bacterium UBA3732
CATCTTCAGAAGACCTCTTCTGGAATGGAAATCATTGGGATGAGCCTTGAAATGCTCATTCAGATCATTGATCCTCGCTGTCAGGATAGCTACCTGAACCTCCGGTGAACCGGTATCGCCCTCTGTAAGGCCATACTGCTTGATGATTTCTTCTTTTTGTTCCTTAGTTACCATGTTATTTTCTCCTTTTCTTTCATCTGGCAATTACCGCGAAGGGGTCGGAGTTTCCCCAACGAAGTGATTGTCTCTTTTTTTGACGGTAACATTGTAGCAGAACGGATTCTCCTTGTCAAGGCTAGCCTGGATTAATTCTACTTCTTACGAAGGATCTTATGTGAGGTATTCTTTTCGAATTCCTCTTCTCTCAGCCGGACTTCGTTGATCTGCTTATAGATAGGTCTGCCGTCGTTGATCTTATCGATAAGGGCCTTGAAGTATGCCTTATCGCTCTTCTTTTCCTCTGCCGGGAAGATTTCCGCTACGATCTGTTTATTCTCCTCATAGACCAGAACCTCTTCTACGCCGTCATCCAGAGAAATATCCCCCTCAAGCTCCTCGGGAGAAATATTCTCTCCGTTGGAAAGGATGATCAGATTCTTCTTACGTCCGGTCAGTGTCAGGAAGCCATCCTTATCCATGAAACCGATGTCGCCGGTATGATACCAGCCGTCGGTCACCGCCTCAGCCGTAAGCTCAGGCTCCTTATAGTATTCACGCATCACGAAGGGACCCTTTACCAGCACCTCTCCATCCTCAGCGATCTTAAACTCGGATCCGGGGATGCCGATACCCACTGTTCCGTCCCGATGGTAGAAATTCCGGTTAACCGATATAACCGGAGAACACTCGGTCATGCCGTAGCCGTTCAGAATCTCAATTCCCCAGCTGCGGAACTCCTTCACATAGAAGGGCTCCAGCTTGGCGCCGCCGCAGATCACATACTGCAGGTTGCGGCCAAAGGGCGTAAGAACGGAATCAAAGAAACGGGAGCGCATATCAATGCCGGTCTTCAAAAGACCGTTGCTGATCTTCATGGCCTTTTTCAGCTTCTCATCCGCCTTCTTTTTCTTGGCCTCCCGCCAGATCTGCTTATGGAAGGCTTCTACAAAAAGCGGCACAAGGAACATTGTCTGGGGCTTTTCATCCACAAGAGCCTTGGAAATCGTCCGGAGGCTCTTATTGATATAAGTTTCAAAGCCATAATTGAATACCATCCAGATACCAACTATAAGACCGAAGGCATGATGGAAGGGCAGGACTGCAACGGTATTTCCTTCCAACTTGAAATTCCGGCAGGTTCTGTTCAGCTCCTCCCGGATATTATAGTTAGTCAGAACCGCTCCCTTGGCCACGCCGGTTGTGCCGGAGGTAAAGAGAATGCAGCATACGCTTTCCGGGTCGATCTCACAGTCCACAAATCTCCTGTCGCCGATGCGGATCCGCTCCGCTCCGGCCTTCACTGCCTCCTCAAAATCAGACATATACAGAACAGGAATGCTGCCCCCGAGGGGTTCGATCAGCGCCTTGGAGGAATCCGCGCAAAGGATCATTTCGCAGTCTGCCTTCCGGATATTCCGGACAGCCTCAGCCGGCTTCAGATCCTTATCGATCGGCACAGCCGCATTGCCGCCGCTGACAACAGCGCCGAAGGCAAGGAGCCAGGGATAGGAATTCTCGCCGATCACGGCAATATGCTTTCCGCCCGTCATGCCGTTCATGTACAGCCATGTTCCCAGTCCGTTCACCTGATGGTAATACTCCAGAAAGGAAACGCTCACCTTCTCCCCGTTCTCGTCAGGATAGGAAAAGCAGATCGCATCCGGTTTTGTATACGCCCTTTCGCGGATCATCTGCTTCATGTTTTCGATATCCGGAAGCGTATACCATGCATAATTCCTGCTCTTATTCTTCATGTTTCTCTCCATTCTCCCCGGATGGCGGGGTACTGTATCTTTCGCTTACATCAATCTGTAAGCCATTCAAAATATCTGCTTTTCACCGCACTGCATACGGAATCTATGCATCAATTACCGCATCCTGTCCGTTTTCTTCGATAAACTGACGCCTGGGCGCAACCTCCGTTCCCATAAGGGTATTGGTTATGAGATTTGCACCGGCCACATCGGAAATGGAAACCTGCTTCAGCACCCGGTTTTCCGGATCCATGGTCGTCTCAAAGAGCTGGCTTGCATCCATCTCACCAAGACCCTTGTAGCGCTGGATGGTAAATTTAGCCTTCTGCGTTTTCCGGTACTTCTCCAGCTCGTCATCCGAATAGAGGTACTTCGCCTTTTTGCCCTCTCCCACCCGGTAAAGCGGCGGAATGGCAATATAGATATGCCCTTCGTTAATAAGTTCCGGATAAAACCGGTAAAAGAAGGTAAGCAGCAGCGTTGCGATATGCGCACCGTCCACGTCCGCATCCGTCATGATGATGATCTTCCCATAATTCAGCCGGGAGATATCAAAATCATTGCCGAAGCCATGGGAGAAGCCGCAGCCGAAGGCGTTGATCATGGCCTTGATCTCCGCATTTTCCAGCACCTTCGCCACCGGAACCTTTTCCACATTCAGAATCTTGCCCCGAAGCGGGAGGATGGCCTGGTACTTCCGGTTTCTCGCCGTCTTGGCGCTGCCCCCGGCGGAATCACCCTCGACGATAAAGATCTCGCACTTATCCGCATCATTGGATTCCTGACGGACCAGCTTTCCGTTTCCTTCAAAAGAGAACCGGCTGAGGTTCACCTTGTTCTTATTCTTCGCCTTTTCCTTTGCGGTTTCCACAGCCTTATCGGCAATATCCTTCAGCACCTCATAGTTCCGGTCAAAGTAGACCGTCAGCTGCTCCCGGAGGATCTGGTCCACCGCCGTGGAAACGTCAGTATTGGAAAGCTTGGTTTTGGTCTGTCCCTCGAACTGCGGATCCGGGTGCCGTACAGAAATAATGGCCTGCATTCCCTGACGGATATCCGCGCCGGAAAGGTTGGCATCCTTCTCCTTCAGGATTCCGAGCTCCTTACGGGCATAGCCGTTGATGATCTTGGCAAATCCGCTCTTAAACGACGTAACATGGGTTCCGCCGTCGGGGTTCGTAATATTATTGGTAAAGCCGATCACATTTTCGTCCCCGTCCTCTGTCATGACGAAAACGATATCCGCTCCAATCCCGCCCTTTTCCCCGTGGATCTCCACAATGGGCGAGCTTTTCGTCAGTCCCTCGGATATATCTTCCACAAAAGCCGTAAGTCCGCCGGGCTGATGGAACACCTCCTCAGGATAGCCATCCCTTTTATTCTCGAAGATGATGGTAAGCTCCGGATTCAGATACGCTGTCTCCTTTAATCTCTGCCGGATGGCGCTGGATTTGAACTTTGTCACCTCAAAAATGGTGTCGTCCGGGTATATGGTTACAGTCGTTCCGCTCTTATGCCTGCAGGGCTCCTTGGGCAAGAGGCCGTCTACCAGCCTTGTGGTGGGAATTCCCTTTGCATAGGAATCCATATAGACAAAATTATCCCGGTAGATCTCCACCAGCATCTTTTTGGAAAGCGCGTTCACAACAGCCGAACCAACGCCGTGAAGGCCGCCGCTGATCTTATAGGCCTGATTATTGAACTTTCCGCCGGAGTGGAGAATGGTAAATACCACCCGCTCCGCTGTGATCTTCTCTGTGGGATGCATATCCACGGGGATTCCGCGGCCGTCATCGGAAACGGTCGCGCTTCCGTCGGGATTCAGCGTCACCCGGATATTCTTGCAGAACCCAGCCAGATGCTCATCCACCGCATTATCGATCAGCTCCTGTACAAGATGATTGAGACCCGTTCTGCCTGTATTTCCGATATACATACCCGGCCTCGTCCGGACCGGTTCAAGTCCCTTCAGGACTTTTATGGATTCGGATGTATAACTGTCTTTTCCTGCCATACTATGCTTCCTCCTCCGGGAATTCCAGCTTGATCCGGCTGCCGCGGCCGCCGCGGATTCCGGTATTGATATCCGAATAAGCCACGCCGCCGATGACTGCATCCCGTTCGCCTGTTTCGATCAGCCGGATCTTATCTCCCTTCTTCAGCGAGATCAGCGTCACGCCGCCGGCTCCCTTGCCCTGCTCGGGAATGTCCGCCGTCCTGATCTTCAGCACATTGCCCGCCCCGGAAACGATCACCAGATATGCCGCGGCCGGTTTTGCGAAGATCAGCGGCTTCTTGCTGGCCTGGGACGTCTTTCTCGTTGTGGTAAAGGCGCTTCCGTCCACACGTTTCCCCTTACCATCCTCAGCCACAACAATAATCTGCGCCTCCGACAGCTGCTTTTCCGTAACAATGGAAAGAACATCTGCCGTTTCCTTCATCTGGCAGAATTCAAAAATCTGAATACCCTTGTCGGAAAGCCTGAACTTTTTATCCTTCTTTGTCTGCTTTTTGATCAGCTCGGCTACCTTCATGGTATGCATCTGTCCATCGGAATCAAATACCGCAAGGCGGTCCAGATTCGTACATTCCACAGATAGTTTGAAGGCAATATCCTTATTCTTCTCAAAAATCGTCTTCGGCACAGCCTTCAGATAGAAGAACCGGTCAAGGAGAACCACATAGTCCACCTCTTCCTCGACTTCCTTCTTTACTTCCACTTCGCCAAGATCCATGATCTGCGTTTTTCTCGGAATGGCATACCGCTTTTTTACATCCTCGATATCCGCGATCATCTGCTTTTTCATCTCTTTGGCCGAGGAAAGAAGCTTTGTATATTTTTTCAGCAGCTTCTCTGTCTCATCCAGCTCCTTTTTCAGCTGATCGATCTCCAGGCCGATCAGCTTCTGGAGACGCATGGAAAGAATGGCGTCTGTCTGCTTCTCCGTAAACCGGAGCTCCTTTGCATCTGCCTCTGAGCCCTTATACCGGAACTTGATATTATCTGTCTTACCAAACATCAGACAGTCCTTGGCGTCCCGGGTATTCTTCGCTCCACGGAGGATCTCGATAATGAGGTCGATCACATCCACCGCCTGCAGAAGGCCGGTCTTAATCTCTCTCTGCTCCTCCTGCTCAGCCAGAAGCGCGGTATATTTTGCATGATATACCTCTTCTTTATATTCGGTGTAGGTCTCCAGGATACGTTTCAGCCCCATGACCTCGGGCTTTTTATTGTAAATGCAGTTGATATTTACGCCGTAGGTATCCTCAAGTCCGGCCTTTTTGTAAAGAATATTCAGGATATTTTCGATCTCCTCATCCGTAGTTCCCTTCTTTACATCGATGCAGAGACACTCGCCGTCCTTATCCCCGCGGTCTGCTATATCCACCACCTGTGCAAGCTTGCCTGTTCTGGCCAGCTCGGCCACCGTATTCAGGAATTTCTCCGTAGAACCGATCATGGTAAAGGGAATCTCGGTAATGCAGATCGATTTTCTACCTCTTCCGGCATCCCGGATCTCCACCTTGCCTCTCACCTTCAGCTTACCGAGTCCCGTGCGGTAGATTTCCAGAAGGTTGTCCTTTGTGGTATTGATGATGCCGCCGGTAGCAAAATCCGGTCCCTGGATGATCTCGCACAGATCCTCCGTCGTAATGGACGGATCCCGGAGATAAGCAATCTCCGCGTCGCACACCTCACCGAAGTTATGCGTGGGGATATTGGTAGCCATACCTACGGCAATTCCCGCCGAGCCGCCGGTCAGGATATTGGGGATCAGGAACGGAATATGCACCGGTTCCTTTTCCGTTCCGTCAAAGTTCGGTACAAATTCGCAGTATTTCAGATCCTTCATGCCTTCTTCGGCATATCTGGAGATCCTGGCCTCAGTATAACGCATGGCCGCTGCCCCCGAACCGGATACATCACCGAAATTTCCGTGGGGATCCACAAGGGGGATCGGCAGCTTCCAGCTCTGGGCCAGATTAACCAGGCCCTCATAGATGGAGGCGTCGCCGTGGGGATGATATTTACCCATGGCATCACCGACGATACGGGCGCATTTTCTGTGGGGCGCATCCGGCTTTGTCAGGGAGGAAAGGGTATAGAGGATTCTTCTCTGTACCGGTTTCAGGCCATCCTTTACGTCCGGAAGGGCACGCTCAGTAATAACAGACATGGCGTAATCCACATAGGACTGGCCCATCTCCTCCTCGTAATCAACACTTTTGATCTTTTCCATTATCGTTTCCTTTTATGTGATGGTATTCCGGCCTTGAAGCTTCTCTGCCGGATCATTATTTTTCGTTCTGAAAAAAACTCACAATGTACATTAAAACCTATTTGAAGGCTTCCTGTCAATACAAAAATACTAAATCCTGTACGCCGGATATGGATATTTACTATATGTGGTATGTAAAACTACATATCATGACGCTCTCATCCATACCTCCTCGCTTTCAGGTTTCTATCATGTAAAATTCCTATAAAGAGCGATATGGTCATACACGCTTCGCCAGGTGGAATCACAGTTCACCGTGATGCAGATATACCGCCTTCCATCCTCTGTTTCCAGCCAGCTGGCCGCATTAAAGCCGATCTGGGGGGAGTAGCCGGTCTTAGCGCCTTTCACCTCAGCGCCCGGGACTTCATCCTCCACCCGGCACATAAATGCGTTGGCGATCTGGATTCCGTCCGGCACCATATCATCCGGCGGAACCGTATAATAGAGCTGGGCGAGAGCATCCATCACAAAGGGATTTTGCATCGCCGCTCCCATGATGATGGCCATGTCCTTCACTGTGCAATACTGGGTTTCCTCGTGGATGCCGACACAGTTGGTCACATGAGCCGTGTCTGCGATCCCAAGCTCCTCCAGCTTCAGGTTCATTCTTCTGACAAATTCCTTTGGCGAGCCGCAGCAATAATCCGCAAGGCTGAGGCAGGCATCCGCCCCGGAACAGACAATGGTCCCGTAAAAGAGGTCCCGGACAGTGACCGTTTCATCCCGGAGAAAACCCACGCAGCTGCACTGGTTAGCATAGGCATAGTCGATCAGGTCGCCCCGTATCACATAAGTATCTTCCCAGTCATGAATATAGTCTGCCGCCACAAGCACCGTCAGGATCTTGATCATGGACGCCGGATAGATCCTTTCATCCGCCCCGCGTTCCACAACGATCTCGCCCGTATCCGCATCCACCATGATGAGATTGGTGCTGTAGACCGTTTTATAGTTAAAATAATCCTCATCCTCGCCGACGGGATGGCTGGGAGCTTTTTTCGGTTCGAGCGGAAGGGGATTGTAGATCGTGATCACAGGGATCTCCTCCTCGGGCGGCAGCTCTCCCTTCGCCTCAAGCTCTGCAAGCTCCTCCTTCTGTTTGGCCTCTGCCTCCTTCATAACGGATTCCGGATCCCGGAGTATGGTCGTATCCTTTGTCTTTTCCGGCTTCAAAATGGAATATGTCCAGGGCTTGGCCAGTGGATAGGCGAGCTCCGCCGTAAATACCTCCGGATCCTTTTCCTGCCGGGCTGCATCAGAGCCTGTGGCTGTATCTCCGCGGGCAGCATTCCCGGAGGTAGCCGTTTCCTTCTTTTTGCCGCTTTCCTCCGTCCCCTGACCGGTTTCGCCTGAAATGGAAACGATTTCCTGAACCTCAGAGCTATTTTCTCTGCTGTTTTTTTCCTGTTTACGATAATCCCAATATACAAAAAACAGTACACCGGCAGCGATCAGCAGCATAAGCCACATCACCGCCAATATGATCTTCTTTTTCATCGCGCCCCCGCAGTACATTGATTCTTCAATATATAGTGCCGGCTTATCCATATTTCCACAAAATAAACCATTATAATTATAACTTCTCATTCTGCTTTTGTCTATGAAAAAAAACCGGAGATCAAATTACGATCTCCGGCCTGTCATTCACAGACAAAGTAATGTTTTTCCATACGATACCAATGCCTACGCCGGACCATGACCCGGCTGATGACCACCGTGAACAGCTGTATGATTCTGCCTATTCGGCTGCTGCACAACCGGCTGCTGTACCGGAATGGGGTCTGCCGCGCCCTTCATGACATCAACCCTGTGATGAAGCGACTCTATACCATCAGAAGGCTTAATGATATCATGCATAGCCTTATCCAGGAAGTCCTTTGCACTATAGTTGACGATTCCTGTATTTCTGAGGTAGTTTCTAATGTTCTCCCTCTTCTTTTCTTCTTCTCCGGGCTTAGCCATCTCGCTGCATTCCTCGGTATAAAGAAGTGTCTTATTTTTGAGACTTGTGAGCTTCTTCTGTTCCTCGAGTTTTGCCGCATCAATGTCAGCCTTTAACTGCTCTTCGATCGGAGCATAAAGAACACTCGGCCCGGACTTCAGGAACTTTACAAAAGCATTTTTCACCTTATTGACTGCTGCCTTCTCCTTCTCGGGAAGATTCAGCTGAAAACGAACCCGGTCAATATTGGCCTTTTCCAGCTTCTTTGCTTCAGCAAGCCTCTCCTCCTCTGTAAGAGCGGGTCTGTTTTCAGATGCTCTTGTCCTGTCCATTTCATCCAGCTGATCGCTGTGTTTAGACAGAAGGATATTCTTATAATCATCAAAGATTCCCTTCTGCTCCTCTGCCAGCTTCTTTACCTCTGTTTGAAATTTCTTTTCCGCCATGATCATCCATTCATCCCTGCCGTTGGACATAATGTATGAATTCATCTCATCGACTTCTTGCTTAAAGCTATTTTCAATCTCTTTGAATTTATCCAGATTGGAGAACAGCTTGGTTACCTTCTCATGATACTTCTTATGTGCGCTTACGATAGCCTTATTGGCCTCTCCTTTCAGCCTCTTTGTTTTCTGCTTTGTAACCCTTATCGATATATCACTATACTCTGTTTTAGTCCGGGTTTCCTTCAGAAGCTCGTCCATCATGATGTCCGTATACTTCTCTTCGCGCTCATCCTTAGTCCATTCTTTGTGCCTTCCCTCAGCGATTTCCTTCAGCTCCTTCATATAAAGCTTTGACTTCTCGGCGTATTTTCCTTCCACGCCGGCAGACTTCAGAAAATCGATATTCTTCGGCAAAAGGCCTCTGTCCATTACGGTTTTTTTCAGATTCGGATCCCTGTCCATCATGGAAGCAATTCTCTGTCCCATTTCACTGTAATACAAATATCTTCCGCGGTCAATATTCTTCACCTGACGGAAATACCGTCCCATGTTATTCAGGCCTTCAGCAATGAGGTTGGCAAGGCTCTCCATATTGCCCTGCTTATACTCATTCAGTGCCTTGATCACAAGCGACCGGGAATGTGCAATCCCCTTGACAAACCGGGAACCGTCTCCGAGCGTGTCTTCGGTGATATACTCACAGAGCTCGCTGCCGTGTCGATTATACCTTTCCTCAAATGTACCGCCCTCACCCTTGTAGAATTCTTCGTCCAAAACCGCATAGACATACTGTGTCGCTGCTGCAGCAAAGGTCAGCGCTGTAAAGTCCCTGTCGGAGAGGACGTCGGTTTCATTATTCGATCCGATCGCCGGTAAACCCGTCAGCGCGCCGCTCGGCATGGTTTTCAGAATACTGAAGGTGCCGGTCTGGTCCTTCGGGAAAGCCGCATCCAGTTCGTTTGAAGAAACCGGAGTTTTTCCGAACACATTGCTGAGACGTTCCATCTTGTATTCATAGCCCTCGGGAACAACAAGGATTTCCTTAAAGGATTTATCCTGAAGCGCATTCGCCGTTTTTCTTTCATTCAGCAGTAAATTCCTGTACTGCTCGACCACCTGCTTACGTTCAGCAGCCTGTACCGGATTATCCTTCTTGAGAACAGACATCATTTCCTGCAGCTTTTCAAAGCCGTTCAGAACCGCTCTTATTCTGTTCTGCTGGAAAGCTTCTTCTTCTTTGTTAGAAAACAGCGTATTTTTTTCCTGATTCTGATAAGCTTCTGACAGAAAATCATTACACTGTTTGAGTGCCGTATTCATGGTCTGGGAAAGCTTTCTGTCATCCTCGGCGGTAAAGTTCTGTCCCTTCTTCATTTTGGAGATCACGCTGCCCAAAGTCTTGCTCAGTGATTCCAGGCTGGACATGATCTGACCATAGCCGCCCTTACTGCTGATTCTGAACACAGAAAACTTCTTCATTCCCTGATACATGCTGTTTACATCGTCTCTGAGCTTCTCCAGACGGTTGGCTTCTCTTACCTGAGGGTCGTTGGCGTTGACAGGCTCAGTCTTTCCCTTATCCTTCGGGATAAATCTTTCCTCGATCGCAACGTGCTTTCTGGGATAACCAATATGATAATACTCATTATCCACTTTCTGCAGGCGGGCCTCCTCCTCTTTAGACCGCTTATTTGCCATAGCCTCCAGGTATTCGCGGTTCATCTTCTTGGGCATATATACCTTTTCCGTTACCGAAACGCCCTGATAGCCTACAGGATTGATATGATGCTTAATATTATTCTCTTCATCACCCTCCAAACGGTGAATTCTTTTTCCGATGATATTATAGGAGAAGGTTTCGGCATTACCAATTTCAGCAATATCGGCCGGCTGGGCCTTCAGCGTTCCGTCCTGCTTCAGGCTCGCATATTCACTGGGCACACCGTAAAGCGTCTTGCCGTCCTTGGCAAGCTTTATATCCGCAATCCAGGAAAGCTGGATCGCCGGGAGCCTCACATTCTCCGGCTTGCGGATACAATGCTCCGTAACAAAGTCTTTGAGAGACATTCTAAACGTATGATCCGGCTTGTAGTTCGGATCGTAGGAGGAATTCTTAAACAGCAGCGTGTCTCCATCAATACCGACGATCGTAATAAAATGACCGGGCGTCTGAAGTGCGACAGGGGAACGATCCTCCTTTATCGCATGAAGAATAGTCTTCTTCAGATAAGCTACCGTATTATTTACATACTGCGCAGCCGAAACACCAAGCTTTTCCATTCCCCTGTTATAGGTTACGACTGCACATTCCTTCAGCATGGTATTGGGGGCAAAGCTCAGAATGGAATCGCCCATTTCCAGAAAATTCTTTCCCGAATCATTCCCGTAGGTATCCTCCATTTCCGGCGTGACCTTATTGACATTGATATTCGGACGATAATTCCGGACGTCCTCCTGGGTAATATTCTTTATACCCCTGCTCTGTATCATCATCTGTGCGGCGCAGGACCAGCACCCGTTGGTACTGGACTGGAAGGCCCGCTGATGCACATCCACTTCAGCATGATCGGGTCCGTTAGAGATCACATCTGCTCTTTTTCCATATTCATTTCCCGCTTCGTTTGCTCTTTTGGCGTATTCATTTATGACCAGAAGCTTATCGATAGTGGATAAATGTGATTTTAAATACTGCTTCTGCTCCACAGTAAGATCATTTTCATGATTTGTCATAAATGTAAGGATCAGATTCCGGTTAAAAACATTTCTGATGCCTCTTACAAGAACGCCGCCGGCGGGAGTATATTCGTAAAGGTGAGGTGTCGTCGCTACCTTTTTCTCATAGTCGGATTTCAGCTTTGCATTGGTTGTGTCGACATACTTCTGCAGCAGCTGATCCAAACCCATACCGGAGCCCTGGTTGGAACGCCAGTATTTCAGAAATCCCGGATATCTTTTCTGAACATTGTTAATATAATGCCCTTTCTGCATCTCTTTCTTGATCTTCCATACGGATTCCGGGAGCGAAAGGTCATCCTCCGGATCCAGATGACTGATCACCGGTCTGTCCTGATCAAGTGCATTCTTTACCTTATTCAGATTATTCAGGATTTCCTGGCTGGCATTTGCTGCCTGAGCCGCCTGGATCAGCGCGCCGATTGCCGTGATTGCCCTGTCATAACGCATATTCAGCGCATGAATATGCGCCGTGCCAAGAATGGGATAATACTGGTCTTTGCCGGGTTTATACAAACGTCCCAGAAAAGTATGCAGATCCTTCACCTCTTTGATGTTCAGAGCATTATTCTGCTCAAATTGGGGCACAGCCTGTTTCAGTGCATCCAATGTTCCCTGAAACTCCTCAGCGGACAGTTTTAAAGTCTGCAGTTCATCATAAAGAGCCATTTCTTAACCTCCGATCAATCCCAAAATAACATTTACAGATTGTCTATGCATTAACACACAATCATTATTCTGCTCTTATATCCAATATACTAACAGACTATGGGCAACAAAAGCGTAACAAAGTTGCACCGCATGATGGTGAGTTTTGATGTCAATTGACAAGAAGAATAATAACTATGTATAATAAAGCGAAAAAAAGATGTCGACGTATTGCTGCCAATGCGAAAGGAAAATGATATGTCTGAAGAAATATACAGCGAAAGACTTTTGCTCCGTACCTCCGACCCGGCGCTGGCCGCTCCCATCCTGTCCTATTACTCCAGGAACAGGGTGTTTTTTTCTACGGCCGAGCCCGCATTTCCCGAGGAATACTACACTCTTTCCTACCAGACAAATATGCAGCTGCAGGAAGTAAGACGGATGGAAAACGGACAGTCTGCCTATTATTATTTTTCGCTTCTCCATGAGCCGGAAAGGATCATCGGCTCCATGAGCTTTGCCAATATCCGGAAAGAACCCTATCTCAGTACTGTCTTCGGCTATGATGTGGATGAAGAGGAGCAGGGAAAGGGCTATACCACCGAAGCCTGCAGCGCTGCCATGAAGCATCTCTTTACCAGAAGCCGGATCCATCGTGTGGAAGCCAGAGTGCTTCCTGAAAATAAAGCCTCCATCCGCGTGCTGGAGAAGCTGGGCTTTCAATATGAGGGCATTGAGCGAAGCAGCATCCTGATCCGGGGAAGCTTCCACGATCACCTTCGCTACGGCTATATCAACGAGGATTTTCAGCTTTAAAAAAAAAGCGTTTTACCGCATTGTCGGAAGCTCGGGCTTATGCTCAAGCACCTTGTTCTTCTGCATGGACATTCTCTTCTGATTTGCCTTAAATGCACGCTCGGCACCGAACTTATTCAGGTTGACATGATCCTTATGCATCGGATTCTCCGCCCCTCTCGCATGGTTGATGCTCTTCACGAGTCTTCCGGCAGCCGCTCTTACGCCGGGAATATAACCGGTAGCAATGGAAAGCGCATCCATGGCATTATCAAACTGTTCCTTTCCTGCATTGGAATAAAGAACTCTCTTTCTTCCCTGGACAAAATTATTGATCCCGCGGATCATATTGAAGCTGTCTCTGATCAGCCTGTCTGCATAATCCGGATTTGCCGCATCGGTAAGCTTTGTACTGGCCAGTCTGCCCACGCTGTTCTTCATTGCCTTGAATTCAGGAGAATGATCATCCGCCTCCATCATGTTCTTATACAGCTTCCGGATATCACGGATATAATCCGCCTGCTTTTCCGGCGTCTTATACATATCCATCACACGCTTTGCTGCGCTTTCCTGCAGGGACTGATTGGATTCCATCATCTTCTTCAGCTCTTCCTCTGTGCAGGAACTGAGATCCAGTGAATTTCTGAGCTTTTCAGCTGTCTTATCGATCATATGTGTACTGAAGGCAACCTCAATGGCAGAAACCATAAGGATAGCCGCAGCCATGCTCTTGGAAACCAGTTCCACTCTGGATTCATGACTCATCGGCTTTTGGTTTTCTTCCATACAGAGTGCAATATAGGCGATGTACTTAGCCTCTCTGGCTTCCTTTTCCGCCTGCTCCAGATTGCGGCGAAGGATTTCTTTTTCCTCCTCATTGATGAGATCCGCAAGGATCTTCTGCTTTTCCGCATAAAAAGCCGCTGCGCCGTCCATCTTTGCTTCGTTTTCATTCTCTTTCATTTTGATTTCTCCTTAAAAGCGGGTCTGACCCGTATATGTGATCCGGCATTTCTGCCTACTTCCTGCTCTTTCTGCTGCCATTATACAACAGAAAGAGCAACAAGAGCGCAACTAACGCCTTTCACATCTGAAAACGGCTTACTTACATATGTCTCTGCCTGTGTTTCCCCTGTTCCTTATGCGCCTCAAGCATCTTTTATGCTCAGACGATGGTTCCCAGTCTTGAACGCGCATTGTCGGGATGCCGGATGATCCTTGTCTCTTTTTTCTTCAGCGGTGTATCCGGGATCTTCGCGGAGATCTTCTTATCCATATTCTCGCCCAGGAACCGCAGAGCCATTTTCTCCAGCGAACCGCCCCTCAGGTATTTATCAATCTGATCACGGAAAACCTCTGATTCACAGAGTTCCTTAGTTGCTTCATCGAGAGACTTCGGATTCCTTCCTGTAATGCTCTTGTAATGGTACTGTTCTCTTGTCGAATTGGATAACCACTCATTTTCCACCACCTGATGGAATACGATCTTCGCCATCTGCTGAATGACAAATTCCTTATCCTCCGCAGTCGGATTCTTCTTTTCATATACTCTGCTGATGATCTCCACAGCTGCCTCGGCCGCGTAATCCGCAGTCTGCTTCGAAAGGCCGCCTCTTCTCTCACCGTATTTCCTCAGCCGGTCGACCTTTGCGTTTGCTTTTTCCAGAAGGCCAACCTCCTCCGGCAGTTGTAGGACCTGCCGTCTACCGCCCTCTCCGGCCAGAGCATTATATAAACCCCATGCCTCGGACTGTCTGCGGACTGCATTATTCCGTAACATCTGCTCATCACGTTTGACCTGCGTCTCCAGAGAACCGAGAACCTGAAGACAGAAGGCATAGAAATCCATATCCTCAGCCGACTTCTGTCCTGAATTATAGCCTGCCATGTATTCATCAATGTGTTCCTGAACCCGGCTGACAAGTGCCTTTTCACGAGAAACGATCTCCTCTGTCATACCGTTTCCGTGCATGTAATTCTGATCATTTTCCGCATAATCATCCTGTATCTTACGGGTCAGCACGGCGAGTTCCTTAACCTCTTCCATGATCTCTTCCAGATTTTTCTTATTCTCGTGACCCTTGATGCTCTCGATGATCGGCTTCAGCGTACCATTCTTCTGCTGTGCCTGATTGACGATGTACTCCAGACCATTCGTTCTTTTCATGACCTTTTTGAATTCCGCCTCGTTCACCTCGGGATCCGGACTGATCTCTACACCGTAATGATTAAGGGTACGTATAACAATGAGATCCCAGGCGTCCCTGTTTTCCTGTTCCTCAAGCTCGATCTGATGAGGATTGTTCTCGGCGCAGAACTGGAATTTGGGATTATTCATGATATCCACGACATCATTCACGCTGATGAAGTAGTATTTGTTCGTCTCCATGAGCTTTTCAGCCTTATGGATTGCTTTTGTCATAAACTCTTCATCGCTGATCCGGGCAATTGCCTCTGCTCTCTTGCGAACACGAATAGATTCATTCATGGCACCGATCAGAATAGCGCCCTTAACGATATTTTCAATCCTCTTCTTTTTCTCTTCGGTCTCTGCCGCAGCCAGCTGGACTGCATATTCGTCTCTTGTTTGCGTGAATAACTCAAGCTGGGAATCCATCTGCGTCAGTTCGGTCTTCATTTTGGTGACCTCTTCCTCAATTCCGGGATCAGTATCACCATTTTCTGTTCTGTTCATTGTCCTGTTAAGCAGAGATTTCAGTCTTTCCTTCTTCAGATTCAGGCCTGCGATCGCGTCATCCATCATTGTAACAAGATTTTTCTTTTCTTTTGTCTTTTTGTTCGGCATGTCTTTTTCCTCCTGATACTCATGCACTTAACGATATACATCAATACTTTATCTATATTTAAGCCTTATAAGGCGTGAACCTGTTTTTGCCTCGCTGCCCCAGCCTCTGCCCTGACGTTAGCCTTTTCCTGTTTTTCTTTCGTCAGAAGAGCAACCTTCCGGAAGAATTCCGGTTCGGAAGTCTTCTTCAGAATATCAGACGGCGGAAGTCTGTGCAGCTCATTTTTAGCAGTAAACTCACGGACGCTGCTGCGGAGCGATTCATATTCCTTCGGATCGGTTATGCTTTCCAGCAGCCTGTTGTATCCATGCTCCAGCTTTGCCGTTCTCCGGCAGCTTTCGCTCAGAATGCGCTTCATGACAATGTCTGTTGCGGCGCCCAGCTTTTCCTCTTCGGTCAGCGGTACATGTGTTTTTTTCACACTAAGCAGCTTTTCCACTCCCTTTGCCGCTTCCTTAACCACCTTTGCGCCGGCCTCGAGATCCTTCATTCTTGCCTTCATGCCTCTGGTCAGATCATTTTCCAGTGCGATCCGTTCAAGTTCGGGGTCTCTGTCCATCATGTTCAGCATCCGGGATGCCATTTCATGATACAGGATATATGCATTGTCCAGCTTATCGCTTTTTCTGACATAGTTTCTGCAGTATTTGATCCCGGCAGCCAGGAGCTTCGCCAGAGGTTCTTTATTCCCTTCGCTGTATTCCTTCAGTGCCTGCTCCGCGGATGTACGGCCAAACTGGATCACGCCTTTATATTTGGCGATATCCTTTCCAAAGGTCTTTACTGCAGCCTTTTCCGAATATTCCGGCCCGGTAATGTCCGGGTCATAAACAGTACCGTAGCTTCCTTTCATCCCTTCTTCCAGAGCTTCCCGGGTAAGTGCACCTGCGAAGGCGATTGCCGTAAAATCCTTATCGGCTATACCGTAAGGGATTCTTGTGGGACCTATGCTGGAATATTCCTTCCGGATACCGGGGAATTCCCTGATCCGGTCAGGTCTCTCCGGATCCGGGCTGAACACACCCTGCATGGAAGAAGCATCGTATCTCGGCTCACGCCCGTAGATGTTTTCCAGGTTTTCCAGCTGTTTTTTATAGAAATCCGGAATCTCCGTACTGTTTTCCTGCGTTTTTTTCTGCTTTTCCTCACTGGCCTCCAGTGCGGCAAGCCTCAGTCTGTGGTATTCGCTTCCTTTTCTTCGTTTGACCTCCGGGGTGTAGTTTTCAGCCATGATATAATCATCATCTCCGATGCCGGCCTTGCGGATGATATTGATCCGCTGGACCTCTGTCCGGAAGTCCGAAGGAAGCATGATATCGGACATGATCAGAAGCACATCGTTAACCCGTTTTCTCCCGAAGGGATGTCGGCGGACCTTTTCTCTTCCCCGGAGATAAGCCTTGCAGGCCTTGACCAGATGGACCCGGACGTCCTCTGCCTTTCCATGGTCAGCTGAGCTGACTCTGTATTCATAAAGCTTTAACAGCTTCATCAGCTTTTCATATTCAGGAGAATTGGTTTTGTGCCAGCCGATTTCCCAGCTTTTCTTTTCCCCCGTTCCTGTGGATTCGAGATCGGCGATCACTCCTCTAAGGAAATCCGCATCCCTCTCTTTTGCCCGGAAGGTGTTGATCGCACGCATTTCCGGATCGGAATTTACCATGAACGGCTTCGTCTGGGAAATCTCACCTCTGAAGTAGCTGTAATTTTCCCTCATGCTGTTTCGGGAATACTGGAGAGCGATGTGCGGCCCCTCATTCATCATCCATTTGGAAAGCTCAGGGTCGCCGTCTGCGTTTATTCCGTTGGAGATCGCTTCTCCCAGATCGTAAAGCTCTCTTTCCGACGGTGGAAGCTCTTTCACAACCAGATCCTTTGTCCGGTTACGGAAGTTGATGAGATCCTCCTCGTTAAGCGCGGCATAATCCTCGCCGCCCCCGGCATTGGCTACATCACCCATCTGCAGGCGGGTATAAAGCTGACCCAGCGCGTTGCTGAAGTGATTATATCTCGTCATGCTCCTGCTGGTGATATACATGGCCTTTTTTCTTCTGACCATCTCGGCATGCTCACGCTTCTCAGGCGTCATGGGGTTTTCAGGATCCTCCTCCACCGGCGGAATAGTCTGGAGATATTTTCTGTACTCCTTACCGATCTCCAGCTTGATCCGGACATCCAGAGAAGCCATGGTATCGAAGCTTGCATTTTTAGCTTCCTGCGTTCCATCCCCCACGATTTCCCTTTCCAGTTCACCGAGCATGGTATCTTCCGAAAGACTTTCCATTTCCGGTGAATTCAGCCTCTTCGACGGAAGTCCCAGCATCTTTCGCATTTCGACTTCCGTTTCCCGGATGGAATTGCGTATTTCGGAGCTTATGGAGTCATCTTCCATTTCCTCCTTCATTTCATTGGAAAGAACATCAATATTGATCGATGATAAAAAAGAAGCATAATGCAGATAATACCAAATTCTGTTCGCCAGATTCGTCTGCTGGCGAAACACGCGGAGAATCCGCTCTCTTTCCTCCGGGGAAAGCTGATTTGTTTCTCCATTCTGCGCCATATTACCCATCCTCCTGAGTCAGAAATATTTTATACTATATCGTGAAAATGTCATGATCAGAATCTGAAAAACCTTCTTTCTCACGATATAGTATACCACATCCCGCTCGCATTTTGAAAGAATTATAATACGACCACAGCAACAAAAGCGTAACAAATATTTTCGTTTTTACAACTCCCCCTGTTCTATGCTATCATGGATACAGTTAATTACCATTCGGTCATCCGAAATCCGGACTTTTCCGGCCTGCCTGTTCACCCGGCTGCCCTGCCTGAAAAGGATTTCTATACAGATCGGATCACCGGGGAAGGCGGTAACATGAAAAAAATACTGATCAGTCTTCCGGAAAAGCTTTCACCTGCCGGCGTTTTCCGGGACATTCTTGCCGGCCTCATTATTGCACTGGTATCCATTCCCATTTCCATGGGCTATGCGGATATATCCGGACTTCCTATGGTGAAGGGACTGTACGGGTCTCTTCTTCCCATTCTGGTCTTCGGACTTCTTACCTCAACTAAAAACTTCGTATTCGGCGTTGACGCCGCTCCCGCCGCTCTTATTGCCGGAACCCTCTCCACTCTGGGCATAGCCGGAAGCGAGGCGGAACGTGCTGTACCCGTGCTGGCCATATTTACAACAGGCTGGCTCCTTCTCTTCGGCCTTTTCCGGGCGGGAAGGATCGTCCGGTATATTTCCACGCCGGTCATGGGCGGCTTTATCACCGGTATCTGCTTTACCATTATCCTTATGCAGCTGCCCAAGCTCTGGAACGGCCGCGCGGGTACAGGAGAGCTTTTTCATCTCTTTCCGCACATTGCCGGGGAGCTGAAGGAATTTCATCTTCTTTCCTTTATTCTTGGTATCGGCACCATACTGGTGATCCTTATCATGAAACGGATCCTGCCGGGACTTCCCATGACGGCCGTGATCATGATCGTTTTCGCCCTTCTTTCCGGACCGCTGGGTCTCCCTGAAAAGGGCGTACGGATGCTTCCGGAAACCGCCTCCGGCCTGCCGGAGTTCAGCATTCCGGTTTTCCGGCTCCATGATCTTTCCACTCTGGTTTTCCCGGCGCTGACTCTTGCCCTTGTGATCACAGCAGAAACGCTTCTCGCCTCCCGGCAGAACGCCCTCACGGATGGCGAGGATATTCTGCCCAACCGGGAAATATTTTCCTATGCTGCGGCAAATCTCTTATCCGGGCTTTCCGGCTCCTGCCCGGTGAACGGCAGTGTTTCCCGTACAGGTATTGCCCGATCCTTTGGTGCGCGCTCCCAGATCATGTCCCTTTCCGCAGCAGGCTTTATGTCTGTTATTCTCCTGTTCTGTACCGGTATGATCGCGCATCTTCCCGTGCCCGTTCTCACCGGCATCGTGATCTCCGCCCTGATCAGCGCATCCGAGCTGCATCTGGCCATCCGTCTTCTGGCGCAGTCCAGAAAGGAGCTCTTTATCTTTCTTTCTGCTTTCTTCGGCGTACTGATCTTCGGCACGGTAAGAGGCGTTGCCATAGGCGTGGGGCTCTCCTTTATAGATGTCCTTATTCAGACCGTTACGCCGCCCCGTTCCTTTCTCGGCTGTATTCCCGGACGGGAAGGCTTTTATAACCTGGAGCGGCATAAAAACGCTCATCCCATTGCAGGAACCGTGATCTACCGGTTTAACGGAACGCTGTTCTTTGCCAATATCGATCTCTTTCAGCAGGATATTGAACGCGCTATTAGGCCGGATACCCAACAGGTCATTGTATATGCCAGCGGAATGAGCAGGCTGGATATTTCCGCAGCTGACAGACTCCTGCTGATTTCCCGCAATCTGAAAAAGAAGGGAATCCGTTTCTTTATCACCGAGCAGGACGGCCATATCAACGAATACCTGCATCTTTTCGGAGCCGATGAGCTGCTGGCCGGCGGCGTATGCCGTATCTCCCTGGATACCGCTCTCCGGGCGGCCGGCCTCTACCCGCCTTATCCGCTGGAGCTTTCCGGGGAAGCGGTAATGGAATCCAATGTACTGACGGAAATTCATGATGAGCTGGAATGGGCCTTCCCCGGACGATCGGAGGAGATCAAAAAGCTGATTTTTCAGGAAATCGTGGAAAGACTGGAAACAGAAATGGATCCGGAGAATATCGACGGACTCCTGACGGCGGAGCGGTCTACCCAGTGGGGACGCCTTTCCTATATGGACGAGGACGAATTCCTCCACTATCTGACCCTTTATTACAGCAATAAAAAGAATGCTTCCCCGGAAAAGAGGAAGCAGCTTCTGGATGTGATCGAAAAACGCCGCACCATGCTGATGCGGCACGCCTCAGCCCGGGATCCCGGAGCAGAGGAAAAGATTCTGGAAAGAAGAAAAACCTATAAAGAGATCATCTGATCAGACCGGCCAGCTTCTTTGCCAGCCAGCAAAGGAGCGCAGCAAGCAGAATGCCCGAAAGGGAACCGGCCGTATCAATACACATATCCCGGATCTCGCAGGAGCGGCCGGGAACAAAGGATTGATGGATCTCATCCGAAACCGCATAAAGAGCGGCTGTGCCGAGGGCAAGAAGAGCATTACGGTGAAATTTCCTCTTTTCCGCACTCCAGCTGCCCAGAAGCAGCATACCCAGGAGAAGAAATTCCAGGAAATGCGCGCACTTGCGGATGATGGCCTCTATGCTTTCCGCAAAGGCCTCCTTTTCTCCCGCATCCAGGCTTTTGAAGCCAGGCCGGATGATCCGGGCGACCCGGTAACTGACACTGATGCTCTGCTCGGAGGAGTCATACGCCCCCTGAGAGGAAAACCAGAATATCAGTCCCATCATTCCCGCAGCCAGGATTGCAAAAAGAATGCGGCGTATATTTTCTTTACTATTTTTGCTGAAATTATCCATATATCACTCTGATAAAAAAGGAGAATCCATGAAGATCACACTCATCACTGTCGGAAAGATTAAGGAAAGCTATTTCCGGGATGCCATTGCGGAATATAAAAAGCGGCTTTCCCGTTACGGAAGCCTGAACATTGTCGAGGTGCCGGACGAGGCGACGCCGGACAGCGCCTCTCCTGCCGAGGAGAATGAGATCCGTCAAAAAGAGGGAGACCGCATCTTAAAGGCCGTCTCCCCTCTTCGAAATCCCGAAACACTTGTTACCGCCCTGGCCATTGAAGGAAAATCCTTTTCCTCAGAGGAGCTGAGTACCCTTCTTTCCCGGAAAATGACGGGCGGCGTCAGTCACTTTGTATTCATCATCGGCGGTTCGCTGGGGCTCTCTCCGGAGGTACTCCGATCGGCAGATCTTCTCATGAGCTTTTCCCGGATGACCTTTCCGCACCAGCTGATGCGGGTCATCCTTCTCGAACAGATTTACCGGGGAATCCGCATCATGCGGAACGAACCCTATCATAAATGATCCGTCCAAAGGTTCACTCTCTGCCGTCCCAGCAATAGGTGCAGAGCTTTTCCTTCGGAATCCCCGTTGCTGCGATCATATCATCCAGACGGTTAAAGGCAAGGCTGGTGAAATTCAGCTTCTTGCAGATATTATCCAGCATCTTATGATAGCGGTCGGAATCCGGATTGGCATAATCATCCAGAATGGTACGGTCAACCTTCTCTCCCTCTTCTTCAGCGATCACCTGACGGGCGATCAGCTCCATTTCGGAATTGGACCGGGAGAAGTTGATGTACTTGCATCCGAAAAGCAGCGGCGGACAAGCCGGACGGATATGCACCTCGCTGGCTCCGCTCTCAAATAGATATTCCGTTGTTTCCCGAAGCTGTGTCCCTCTGACAATACTGTCATCGATCAAAAGGAGCCTCTTTCCGTCGATCAGCTCATGCACGGGGATCAGCTTCATCCTGGCGATCAGGTTACGCTTTGTCTGATGCGTCGGCATGAAGGACCGGGGCCAGGTGGGCGTATATTTCACAAATGGACGGCTGAAGGGAATGCCGGAGGCATTGGAATAGCCGATGGCGTGGGCCGTACCGGAATCCGGAACGCCGGCGACCACATCGATCTCATCACGGGTGAATCCGTCCCGCTCTGCCAGCTTCGCACCGCAGTTATAACGCATGGATTCCACCGTTACTCCCTCGTAGCAGGATGTGGGGTAGCCGTAATACACCCAGAGGAAGGTACAGATCCGCATCTTCTTTCCGGGCTGGACCAGAGTCGTTACAGCCTCAGGCGTGATCACACAGATTTCCCCGGGGCCGAGCTCCTTCACATTTTTATAGCCCAGATTCAGATAAGCAAAGGATTCAAAGGAGGCGCAGTAGCCTTCTTTTTTCTTTCCGATCACCAGCGGGGTTCTGCCGTACTTATCTCTTGCACAGTATATTCCCTTTGGCGTAAGGACAAGGATCGACATGGAGCCTTCGATCATTTCCTGGGCATAGGTGATCCCCTCAACCAGATTATCCTTCTGGTTGATCAGCGTAGCCGTAAGCTCCGTCTTATTGATGTCTCCCCCGCTCATTTCCAGAAAATGTGTATTATCCTTATGGAAGATGGTATCCACGATCTGGTCAGTATTGTTGACCTTGCCCACCGTACAGATGGCATAGGTGCCATGATGGGATCTTACGATCAGTGGCTGCGGATCGTAATCGGAAATGCTGCCGATGCCCAGGCAGCCCTCCATCTCCTTCAGGTCTCTGTCGAATTTGCTCCGGAACGGCGTATTCTCAATATTGTGAATGGCCCGGTTAAAGCCCTTTTCACTGTCATAAACCGCCATACCGGCTCTTCTTGTACCCAGATGGGAATGATAGTCCGTTCCGTAAAACAGGTCAAAAAGACAATCCTCTTTCAATGCTGTTGCAAAAAATCCGCCCATTTTCAGTCTCCTTCTTTAATTCATGATCTGTTCCAGAAACGGCATCACTGCCGAATCATCTGCTTCTTCTATTCTGCCGCTGTCCGCAAGACCGGTAAGGCCCGGATCCATGCCCAGCGCAAGGTATGCAGGAATTCCATATTGGCCGGCCAGCTCTCTGCCCCTTGCCGGACCAAAGAGATCATGCCGTTTGCCGCAGTCCGGGCAGGTATAGTAAGCCATATTTTCCACAAGGCCGGACAAAGGAACCAGCATCTTTTTGGTCATATCCACGGCCTTCTCCACGATCCCCCTGACCAGCGTCTGGGGAGTGGTGACCATTACTGTACTCTTTACGGGAATAGACTGATAAACCGTCAGCGGTACATCACCGGTTCCCGGCGGCATATCCACGAACATAACGTCGATTTCGCCCCAGTGAACCTCTGTCCAGAACTGCTTTACCACGCCGGCGATCATGGGGCCGCGCCAGATCACGCTGTCCTGTACCCTGTCCAAAAGGAAATTCATGGACATGACCCGGATGCCCCCGGCGCTGACAAGGGGCAGAAGCCCACCGTCCTCCGCTGCCTCCGGTCTTCCCTCCAGCCCGAACATGCCGGGGATGGATGGTCCGGTGATATCTGCATCCAGTATTGCAGTCCTGAGTCCCTTTTTCGCTGCTGCCACAGCAAGAAGAGCTGTTACCATGGATTTACCCACGCCGCCCTTTCCGCTGGCCACGCCGATCACCTGTTTCACTTCGGTGCCCGGCTTTGTCTTTTCCTGAAAAGCTGAAAAATCCACCTGATGCGCCATATACGATACTCCCTAACACGAAAACCCGGCGTTCCTATAAGCAGCCGGCTGCATATATTTATTCAGCCGGTCTTAAAACACCGGATTTCCGTATCATACTACTTATGCGAGTTTTTGTCCACAATTTCCGCAGAAATTTGCACCGTTTGTTGCTGCACCGCAGTTAGGACAGAAGTTCGGAATCTGTCCGCCGCCAGCCTGCGGCTGCATCTGCGGGGTCTGCTGCATGCCCTGCGGCTGCATCTGGGGAGCCTGCTGGCCGTAACCCTGCTGCATCTGCTGCTGACCCATATTCATGGAGCCCATCATCTGGTTGGCCATGTTCATGCCCATCATCATTTCCGCCATGTTGCTCATGGTGGAATTGCCTCCGTTCAGCTTACCGCTGGACATAGCGTTAACCATGGATACCTGGGAATACTTATTTACGTCGCCAACCATAGCGGTTGCTGCATTCTGGTTGATGGCCTGCTGGATCTCTTCGGGATAGTTAAAGCTCTGTACAGAGAAGCCGGTGATGGAGATTCCGTCCTTGGAGGTTTCCATATCCAGATCCTCACGGATGCCCCTCGAGATTTCCTCTGCATTTGCCTGCAGATTGAACATGTTCTTGCCTTCTTTGGAGATCCACTTCATGAGAAGCTGGTTCAGCACAGTGGTGATACGGACCTTCAGATCCTCAACCAGATAGCTCTGCTTAATGCCTGCCACATTGTCGATCAGGGTTGTATAGTCCGTTACCTTGAAGTTGGCTGTACCGTTTGCACGGATCGGGATTCCGCCGGGCATACCCTCAGCCGGGATCAGTACAGGAGTCTTTGTTCCCCAGCCGATGGTGAACTGCTTTGTGTTCACGAAGAGCACCTCGGCACGCATGCCGCTGTTGAAGCCGAACTTGAAGCCCTTCAGTGTGGAAAGGAAGGGGATGATCTTGGATTCAATATCGAATTCACCCTCATCCTTAAAGACACCCTCGATCTTGCCGTTGTACAGGAAGATCGCATCCTGGCCCGGACGAATGATCAGACGGGAACCCTTCTTGATCTCCTTATTGGTCCACTTCCAGAAGATCATGTCCTCACGCCACTCTTCCCACTCAACTACGTTTGCAAATTGATTTCTCAGTCCCATTTTTTCTCCTCCGAATTTGTATTCTATTGTGATCGATTTTGATCCGTCTGTATCCTGCAGTTATTTATTGATCGTTCTGCGCGTTGTGGTGGTATGGGTGAAACGGTCATACCGCCGGACTATTCGCGACCTGGTTTCGTCCAGATAGGTCTTTGCCCCCACTGTCACCTTTCTTCCTGCCCCGCTGGCCTGGGGAAGAACTATGATCAGGGCAGCCACAAGACCGATCACAGCAGCCGCAACCGGGTGAATCTTCAGATGAACGAAGGTACGCAGCAAAAACAGAATGGCAAAGATGATTGCCGTGATCACTGCGATATGCGCCGACACGATTCCCTTGGAGATTGGCGGATGACCGGAAATCTTACCGGTCTGTCCGTTCATGGCAAAGGAATAATCCTTATCCCTGTACTTCACATAATTGATCCACATGGGGAACAGGGTATAATGGGTTTCCATGCGCTTAATATCATAATGCTTCTCCACCCTGCTCTCATGATTATAGCCGGAGATTGTGGAGGAAATGTAATTATCCATATAATCCTCCACCCGTTTCTTTACCCGTGGGAAGACCTCACTCTCCTGATAATCGTACTTTTCCGCCTTATAACCGGAAAGGTAGGGAGCGGAAAACGGCTTCAGCTCACCATAATCATAGGGCTCCATGATATCCATCAGCTTATCATCCAGACGCTGGGATGCATCAGCCGGAATCTTTGCGTAGGTCAGATCCACCTCACGATAAACATCATAGTGGCTTTCCTCTGTGATCTCCTCATTGCCCTGGGTGTGCTTCTTTTCCTTTACGCAGTCATACCGGGCGCTCCCCTGTCCGGCCACATCATAGATCCAGAAGGGGGCATAGAGTCCCTCCACATGCTTTACCTTCACCATGTTCCTGAACTCCGCGGGAGAAAACTTCAGCTTGGCCACCCATTCCTGGAACGCCTTATTGGCCTCCCGTTTTTCAATCTTAAAGGGAATGATATAATCCGGTCTCAGCGTTCCCGCCATCCTGTCTGTCAGGATCACAGGAGAACCGCAGAAGCTGCATTCCGTGGCAACAGTCTGGGCATCGGTCTGGATCTCGGCACCGCAGGACTGACACTTATAGATATGCACCTGATCCGAATCGGTCATTACCGCCGTTCTCGGCGGAATATCCGCCATCTGCCGGACCTCTCCGTTTTGTTCAAAGCCCTCAATCTGCTCCTCTCTTCCGCAGCCGCTGCACTTCAGGGTACCGCCTGCGGCATTAAATATCATATCCGCCCCGCAGGTGGGGCACTTATATTGCATTTCCAGCCTACCTTCCTGCATGAATCAGCCTCCTATTCCTGTCCATCCATATCGTCATACTTTTTCGTCAGATCATCCAGATCAGACGAGCTTCCTCCCTGCAGTTCAATTTCCGCATTTACTCTGTCCAGCATGGCATTGGCTTTATCTTCCATTTTCTTCATATCCGCAGCGGGATCGTAGCCTGCCTGCTTCTGTCCCTTTTTCATGGCCTCCGCCATTTTCATCTTGCCTTCGATCTCATTCATTTTTTCCTGCAGAACAGTCAGGTCGGACCGCAGCTTTTCATTCATCTGGCTGAGCTCATTCTTCTGCTTTTCGATCACCGCAAATTCATCCTGCAGCTTCTTCAGCTCTTCCTGCTTTACTGCCATGCGATCCTCATAGATTGCCGCATCCCCCGAATTTCCCTCCTGCACGGCGCGGTCTCTGTAGCGGGTAAGCCTTTGCAGCTCAGCATCCGCATCGCTGACCATCCGTCTTTTCCGGCGGACATTCTCTTCAAGGGCAGCCGTTTCCGAACTTACATGCCCCAGATCATCGTTCAGCTTCGTCATATAATTCCGGATATCCTTCTCCGGATTATCGAATTTATCCGCTATGGCATGGATATTGGCGGACATGATGTCCTTAAATCTTGTCAGTATTCCCACTTTTATACCTCCTCACATGGCGGCTCTGAAGCTCATACCGCCTGACGCTTTGCTATGAAACGTATTGTACCATAAAACCAACGGATTCACAAGAAGCCGAGAGCCTTTCAGAAGCGTTTTGCCGCCCGGCAGCGGTGGCGGAGCCGGTCAGAAGCTGTGGCCGCCTCCGCCACCGCCTCCGCCTCCGCCGCCTCCGCCGCCTCCACCGCTGCTGCCGGAGCTCCTCGGGCTGTAAACTCTGGACTGACTCTCAAAGATCACATGAGGATTCTGCAGCTGCTGTCTGACGATGGCTCCGGAAAGAAGCTCGGCGTCGCTGGCTTTACGTTTAACGGATACACGGAAAACAATGAACGCACTGATGAGCGCGGCAAGAAGCATGGCCAGAAGGGCGTTCCCTGCGTGCTTCATGGGCATCGGGATCCCGAAACCGCTGAGCACATCATACATCTGCTTAAAAGCTTTTTTCGCGCAGGTATAATATTCCTTATCCGTTGCATACTGATACACATTATCTGTAATGATATTGGCGTATGACGTGGACATTGTCTTATATACAGGCTGTGTGCTGAAGATATATACCTTCCGGTTGCTCATATCTATAACAAACACAGTGGATTTGGCCGAGCTGCCGGCCAGATCATAGCAGCACCTCTTTGCATAGGATTCCGTATCTCCGGAATTGGAATTCGTGGTAAAAAAGCCTACGTTGGCATACTCGGTGATCCCCTTCATATCCTCCTGCAGGCTGACAAGCTCCGAATCCTTAAGCAGATCCGCGTCATCACGGATCACCAGAGAATAACCGGTCTCCGTATTCTTCCAGTCCGCATCATCCGCTCTTACGCTAAACGGAAGAAGCGTAAGAATAAGAAGGACGAGAGGCATAAAAATAAGCTTTTTATATCGTCTACGCACGGTTATCACCTCCCTTATAGTTTGCAAACTGCGGGAGTTCCCGGGTGGCATAGATATTATGATACTGCATAACACTAATCATCATCAGCATGATCGCCGCAATGGCCGCCACCGACGCAAAGTAATAATAGGCATCCTTCGCAGGGGAAATAAGCCATACCGCCAGCATGACGATAAAGGCAAAGAGTCCAAGGAAAATGCCCCAGACCGACCCCGTTGCCCGGAGTTTCTTCACTTTCTTAAAGCTGCCCGAAAGAAGAAGGATTCCGATAATGGAAAGGACCGGAATGATAAAGGTGCGGGAAAGGGCATAGATCAGCGAACCGAAAACCATAAGTACAGGAACGGCAAACATCAGGATGGCCAGAACAGCCATAAAGCCGGAAGCATTACCGCTGCTCCTATGCACGACTCTCCTTCTTGCTTTTTCCCTTTTCCCCTCCGATGAGTGATCGTATACCGGAAATTCCTCGGTTTCCTTTTTCTTGATCATGGAAAGCTGCATTCTGAACATGGCCGCCGCCACGAGCGCAAGCAATGCGGCGATCGACATGACCACCTTGGGCACAAGGGTCAGAAAAGCCTCCAGAAGGAAAAAGATCGGCACCGCCAGAACGAGGGTTGCCAGAATATATTTACCAATGGAGATCGGGATATCCGATACCACCTTTCCGGTCTGGCCGTTTACCGTGGCGTAGGCCACTCTGTCCCTCCTCCTGTAGGAAAGGAACCATACCGGAAAAAGGGTCATGGTTGTTCCCTTTAATACAGCATGATATTTCGCGGGACTCTTCTTATCCGGATCCTTGAATACCGCGCCCGGAGGACCGTTTTTCTCAATATAGGCAAGACTTCCGGCAGCGGCGGTATCCTGCACCTGGTCCTCATAGGTCCGGCTGTCGACATCCTCCGTATCCGCATAATATCCGCAGAGATAGGAGGGCGTAAAATCCACCATTTCCTTCACATCATAGGGGGCAAGCGCCTCACTGATGGTATCGGCAAAGGTGGATGAGGCGTCATGGGAAAGGCCGTTGTATTCGGCATGCAGATTGCCGTTAAAGGCATAATGATCGGTGATGATATAATCCCCTTTTCTATGGGATTTATCAAAATGAAAACGAAACGGTCCATGATGAAGGATCTCATAGGACCAGTAAGGCATATAAATGCCCCGGAAGGAATCGACAAACTTAGGATCCCTGAGCTCCTTGGGTGCAAAGATCGAGCGCTTCATTTTAGAAGCATAGAGTTCCTTGCACCTCTCCTTATTCACCTTAAAGGGAATAATGTATCTGGGGCGCTTCTCATTAACGATATGCTGGGAAAGCACGGTAGACGCACCGCAGTAGCTGCAGAAGGCGGCCGCCGTGGTATCCTGACTCATGATCTCGCCGCCGCACTGGGGACAATGAAAAACCATGGATGCGTAGGTTTCCGCAGCCGCATCCTCGGGCTTTTCCACCGCATACGGATCAAAGTCTGAGCTGCAGCTGGTACAGACAAGTCTCTGGCTGGGGATATCGAATCTCAGCTCCCCGCCGCAGTTATAACATTGATACAATGCTACTCTACCTCCATCTGATCAAGGATTTCGTACTTCAGTTTCAGTATCCTGCGGAGGGATTCATCAATCCTTTCCTCCGGGATCGTTCCATCCTTTACCGCTTCCAGAACGCCGTTATAACCATCCCGGAAATTATAAGGCTCAAGCAGGATATCCGCCCCTGCCTGAATCGTCGCTACGCAGGCCTCTGCCGAGGAGTATTCCGCCGTGATCGCGCCCATGTTGAGGGCATCGGTGATCACTACGCCATCGTATCCCAGATCTCTTCTGAGAAGGCCGGAGATAACATCATAGGAAAGAGAGGCCGGAACGGTTTCACCGATCACATAGGGCAGGGAAATATGCCCCACCATGATCATCTTTGCATCATCCTTTACGGCATCCGCAAAGGGGATCAGCTCGCAGGCCTCCATTTCCTCCAGAGACTTATCCGTATATGCATAGCCCTTATGACTGTCTCCCGCTGTCGCGCCATGTCCCGGAAAATGCTTATAGCAGCTGATCACACCCTGCTCCATCAGTCCGCGGGAGAATGCTCTGCACATCGAAGATACCAGTGCCGGATCCGACCCGAAGGATCTGACGCCGATCACCTGGTTATCCGGATTGGAAAGCACATCCGCAACAGGGGCAAAATCCAGATTAAAGCCGTAATCCCGGAGATATCCGCCTACATAAGAGCCGGCCTCATAGGCCTTTTGGGCATCTCCTGTTTCTCCGATATCCCACATGTTGCCTACATTGCTGACGCGCAGATTTCCGTTTCCCGCAACCCTGGCAACCGTACCGCCCTCCTCATCTGTCGCGATAAACATGGGGAGCCCGATCCTTTCCAGAGAAAAGCTCTGCAGATTGGCGTTCATATTCTGGATCTGCGGCACATTATCCAGGTTATGTCCCATCATGATAAGACCGCTGATGGGGTATTCGTTAAAGGTTTCCTGTGTAGCAGGGCCGGCCACATTAAAGCCGTAAAATTCCATAAAGGAATCGGGCGTTACCAGAAAGAGCTGAGCAACCTTTTCTTCCAATGTCAGTTTCCGGATGCAGTCTTCTATCCTGGCATCTTCCTTTATTTCAGTGGCACCCTCTGTCTCCACCCCTGTCTCTGCTTCAGTTTCCGGTATCTCTTCCGTTTCGCTTTCCGCTTCCGCCCGTTTTTCATCTCCGCTGTTTTCACCGGAAGAAGCCTGCTCCTCCGACGGCGTATCACTACCGGAGCTCTCCGATATATCTTCTGCGGTAATCCCTGACTCACTGGCGGCGGTATTCGCTCTTTCCGCCTCCTTCGAGCCGGTCTTTTTTCTTCCTATCGTGAAAATACCGATCTCCGCCAGAACAAGGCAGATCATCATGGAAAGGAAAAGAATGAGATATTTCGCCTTTTTATTTTTCCTGTTAGTTTTCATATTCAATAATATACCCTATCCTTCCGGAAAATCCGGATACTACCGAAAGAATATCCGCCGGAACATCATTCCAGGTCCAGCGTGACACTCTGTCCACATAAAGGATATCCATTTTATCCTCAATGGTATCCCCATCCTTATAGCTGGGTTCGCCTTCCAGCCACTGGGAATATGCCCAGTAATTCGGACTGTTCAGGATCTCACCGTAGGTCTTATTGTTCTCATCCACCCAGAAATAATTCTTGGTACCGGCCTCCAGACGTCCGCCGATATAAAACTGTTTTCCTTCTTTACCCTCTTTTTTGATCTGGGCAATAATGGCGTCCTGCTCCTCCTGGCTGTTGATATGCACAAGGTAGCCGCCTTTATCCTTCGCCGCCTGGAAGGCCTGATCCCAGGTTACATCCTGCACAACCAGCTCATACCGGTGCACACCGCCCTCCTTCACATCATAGGGTGCCTCGGTTGCGGCCTCTGTCGTTGCCGCAGTCGTTGCCTCGGTTTTGGCTTCCGTTGTGGTCATCTCCGTTTCGGCCTCAGTTTCCGCTGTCGTCTTCTCTTCTGTCAGCGTATACCCCTCTGCTTCTTCCGAAGTCGGCTCCAGTCCCTGACCGGTTGATGTACCATTTCCTGCAGCTTCCTGTTTTCCCGGATCAGTGCTGCCGCCGTCCTTATCGCCGAAGATCACATAGATCAGAAAGCCAAGGGCAGCAAAAAAGATCATGCCCAGAATAATAATGGCTGTGTACATGCCGCTCCACTTCTTCTTTGCAGGCACGGGCGCACCATTCATTCCATTAAAGTCCGGCGCATTCGGATAATCCTGCGGACCGGCGCCATTCGCGCCGTTAAAGCCGGGGGCTCCATTCATCCCGTTAAAGCCGGGCGCGCCATTCATCTCGTTGAAGCCGGGGGCTCCATTCATCCCGTTAAAGCCGGGCGCGCCATTCATC
>DFHD01000085.1:0-4552 GCA_002372545.1 Lachnospiraceae bacterium UBA3732
ATAACATTTTTTATTTATAGTAACATATTATTTGTGATTTTTCAATAAATACTGTTATCGAAGATAAACATCACTTATTTTTTTCGCACCAAAAGCCTCGGAATATCTCTGATTGGGATATTTGAATAATAAAACAGCCCGCAATAATTGCGGACTGTCAGTAGGCTTAACGGCGAAATCCTGCCATACTTTGCCATACTCTGCGATATTCTACTCTGTACAAAGCTTCTATCAACAAACTTCTGTAAATACACTTTACCATATGGTCACAATATGCCCATATCACGGAAATCAGAAAGAAGCGTCTCGTAATCTCTGAACAAAAGTCCCTTCATGCCAACGGCCTCTGCCCCTTCTATATTCACCGGTCTGTCATCCACAAAGAGACACTCCGAAAGCTTCACGCCGAACCTTGTTTCCAGCAGCCTGTAAATGGCCGGATCAGGCTTAGTGATCCGCTCATAGCCGGATATGATATGCCCGTCCGTTTCCGGCAGAAACCGGAAGGTCGGCCAGTGCCTCTCCGCCGTTTCCACAGGATAATTTGAGAGAATATATACGCCAAAGCCCTTTTCCTTCAGCATTTTCACAAGCGGAAGCGCATAATCATATTCCTTAACGATTCCCTGGATGTTTTCCCAGAAAGAAACGATCTCATCCTTATACTGCGGATAAAGCCCGGTAAAGGTTTCCACAGCCTCCGCCTCAGTCCGTTCTCCTGCATCCAGCTCATGCCAGAACTCCGTCAGTACCATATGCTCCGATAGAAACTCCACCGTTTCCTCGGGAAAGCCAAGCCCTCTCATATAATCCCGGAAGCAGAAGCTGACAAGCACATCACCCACATCAAATACAATATTTCTGATCATTCCATTCATTCTGTTCATTCCTTTCCTGCCAGCAGCCGCTTAGCCCGGCGCTGCTCTTACAACGCCCTTTTCCGCTTTATTCCTTATGGTCAGCCCAGTCCTGCTCTCATGCCGCTCTGTCCGGCATCTTTCTACAGGGCAGCCCAGAGATTTTCAGTTCAGCTGCGCTTTTCCGATATCCTGCCGGATCAGCTTCAGGTCACTGGCGGAAAGCCTGTCGTTCTCTCCCGCGATCACTTCCGTAAGCGCATCCGCCCTCACGACTTTATAGTGGAGTTCCTGGTTTTGCTCAATGCTGATCTCGGTATTGCTGAGGGCAAGAACCGGATGGATCGGTGCCGGGCAGGAGTGGATGATCCTTTCCAGCAGCTTTTTCTGCATCTTGATCTGCTCCGTCGGCGATTTTACTTCTCTTTCCCTTCCATTCTTTATAACGATCCAATGGTCTCCCTCATCGATCCGCAGAGTGGCCCGCCCCGTTTTTCCGTCCGTCAGAGCAAAAGCCTTTGTTTCGATCATGAAAATACCCTCGCGGCAGACAACTATATGATCATATTCCTTCGTCGTTCTGTCATGCCGGAGAACAGCGCCGTTGATCACATAGTAATTCCGGGGATCAAGCCTGGCGAGGATCACCTGCACGATATGCTCTCCTCTGTTGCCTACGGCCTTTCTTTTCAGATCCTCCTCATCCAGAGCGGAAAGCTCTGTGCAGGACGCATAGTCGGGTCTTTCCTCCAGGCCGTAAACGCCAACTGACATGAAGTACTTCCGGAACTCTTCTTTTTTTACCTCCGGAATATTGGGATTGGGCACGATCACATGGTAAAATATTCCTTTCAGATCTCCCTTTTCCCTGCCCAGAAAGCTCCTGGCAATGATCTTTCCTCTATTTCTTCTAACAAAGCCGCCCTTGTAGCTTTTCAAAAAAGCAAGAAAACTGTCGGCCTCCTTTTCGTAGCAATACGGCTTCAGTCTGTATTTCCACTTCACAAATTCATCAGGCGAAACCCAGTCATCCGGCTTTTTCCCTGAGCTGCCATGTTTATTTCTCTTACGTTTTTGCTTACTCTTTTCCTTTGCGGATAGCGTAAACAACAAAATAAGCGCAAGGATAAATGCTGATGCTATCAAAATTGTCCACACATTTTTATCCATACAGTCACTTTCCTGTTCCCTGCGCTAAGTTCCATTATCCGGGCAAAGCCGGCTTTTTTATCCTGTTTTAGAAAGAAACCCGCATCAGGCAGATGCCGGTTTGCTTTGTTTTTCCAGACTCCCTTTACCGCTCTCTTTATTGCCCTCTTTATTACTTCCTTTACCGCTCCCTTTTTCCGAATAGAGCAGCTTAAGCAGAATAGGGGTCACGATCGAGCTGACGATGATGAGAAGGATCACCGATGTAAAATACCGGGAATCCAGCATGCCCACATCCAGGCCCTTCTGTGCTACGATCAGGGCAACTTCGCCTCTGGTCATCATTCCACAGCCGATTTTCAGCGCATCCCTGCCTTTAAAGCCGCACAGCCGCCCTGCGGTTCCGCAGCCGATCACCTTGGCCAGCATGCCCACTACTACAAAAGCAAGCGAGAACCAGAGTATCGTCATATCCATGGCCCTGATATTGGTCTTCAGGCCAATGCTGGCAAAGAACACAGGGCCGAAGATCATATAAGAGTTAACATCCATTTTTCTGTCAATATAAGCTGAATCGTCCAGCGAGCTCAGGATCACGCCTGCCATGTACGCACCGGTGATATCCGCAACACCGAAAAAGGCATCCGCAACATAGGAAAGGCCAAAGGCAAGCGCCAGTCCGATGATGGGTATCCGCCGGGTATGGGGATATCTTTTATCTAACGCTTCCAGCACACGGTAAATGATATACCCGATAGTCGCTGAAAGAAGGAAGAACAGGAAGGTGTAGAGCACCGTATGGCCGATGCTGCTGGAGGGATCCCTGAAGCTCACCACCATAGTCAGCACGATAATGCCGATCACATCATCGATGATCGCGGCACTGAGGATAGTTGTTCCCACAGAATCCGATACCTTGCCCATTTCCTTCAGCACCTCAACGGTAATGCCCACCGAGGTGGCCGTCAGGATGGTTCCGATAAATACGCCCCGGAAGAATTCATCCGAGCCCGGAGCCGGAAAGCCGTAAAAACAGAAGTAGAGGATTGTTCCGAAGATCAGCGGCACGAAAACCCCTGCACATGCGATAAAAAAAGCCTTGAGCCCTGTTTTTTTCAGCTTATTGATATTTGTTTCCAGCCCGGCGCTGAACATGAGAAGAATTACGCCGATCTCCGCCATTCCGGTGATAAAATCAGAGGTCTTTACCCATTCCAGAATGCTTGGGCCAAGGATAAGGCCGGCAATGATCTCGCCCACCACCTGGGGTGCCCGAAGCTTTCTTGCCACAAGTCCCATGGCTTTTGCAAAAATAATGATAATGGCTAACTGCCTTAATATATCCAGTTTATCCATATTATTTTGAATGCCCTCTTTCTTTTCGGAGCGTTCTCTCTCCCTCCTCTGTTCTGTTTCCTTACTCTATTACATCATCATCCGCCATATACGATCTCGCCCCTGCAGATAGTGGCAAACACCTTTCCCGGGAGCTCCCAGCCTGTAAAGGGGCTGTTCTCCGCCTTCGAAGCATAATTTCCCACCGTCCAGAGCTCCTTTTCACCGAAGATGACCAGATCCGCCGGTGCATCCTGCCTGAGGCTGCCGGGAATCATCCGGTAAAGCTCGGCCGGTGCCTTGCTCATCTTATCCAGAAGCTGCATCATGGTAAGTATACCCGGCTCCACCAGACTCCGGATCCCCAGCGCAAGAGATGTCTCCAGTCCTATAATGCCGCTTGGCGCCTCCGCAAGAGGTCTGGCCTTTTCCTCACGGCTGTGGGGTGCATGATCTGTTACGATGATATCAATGGTTCCGTCTGCCAGTCCTTCCAGGATTGCCTGTCTGTCCTCCTCTGTTCTGAGAGGGGGATTCATCCGGGCATAGGTACCATACTCCAAAACCGCCTGTTCCGTCAAGGTAAAATGATGCGGTGTCGCTTCGGCATGCACATCCGCTCCCAGCCTTTTCGCCAGTCGTACCAGCTCCACGCTCACTCTGGAACTGATATGCTGGATGCAGAGGGGCGCGCCGGTATTCAGCGCCAGCATGCAGTCTCTGGCCACCATGATATCCTCCGCCGTATGGGAGGCGCCTCCATATCCCAGCTGACGGGAAATCTCTCCCATGTTAACTCCGGCCTGCCTGACAAACAGCGGGTCCTCCTCATGTAGGCTGATGGGAAGATCGAGATCCTTTGCTTTTTCCAGCGCTGCCAGAAGCACAGCCTCATCCATGATGGGGAGGCCGTCATCCGTAAAGCCCGCCGCGCCGGCCTCCGCCAGCGCATCCATATCCGTAAGCTCCTTCCCGGCCATGCCCTTTGTCACGGTAGCCGTCTGAAGCACATGCACTGCCGCCTGTTCCGCCCGCTTCTGGATTTTCTCCAGAACCTCCACAGAGTCGACCACCGGCTTTGTGTTAGCCATACAGATGGCTGTAGTGACACCACCCCGGGCAGCTGCCTTCGCACCGGTAAAAATATCTTCCTTATAGGTAAAACCGGGATCTCTGAAATGGACATGGCTGTCCACCAGCCCGGGGGCAAC
>DFHD01000085.1:4676-6088 GCA_002372545.1 Lachnospiraceae bacterium UBA3732
CCACTTCCTCGATCACACCATCCTTTAACAGGATATCCCCAGTCTCGTCCAATCCCGTAACGGGATCCATCAGATGTCCATTTTGAATAAGAAGCATCTTTTTCCTCCGCACATTATTCTCCAGCATATCTTCATACATAAAAAGAAGGCGGGTGATTCCAGCCGCATATCCCCATACTCATATGATTTTACTATTATAAGAAAAGCATAAACACAGTGTCAAGGATAATCCCAACATTTTCTTTATTCTTTCTCTTTTTTTGTGTTATGATGATCTGTGTTAACTGTTCAATGTACAAACAGACCTCAGCCTGAAACGGAGGCTTTTCAAATGACCCTTTCCCTTGCCCCTATGGAGGGGATCACAACCCATGTATTTCGCCGGGCGCTTCACCTGGTTTACGGCGGTGTAGACATTTTCTTCACGCCTTTTATCGCCGCGGCCCACACCAACGTCCGGGAGCGCAGGGATCTTCTCCCGGAAAATAATCCGGGCATGCGGCTGATTCCCCAGATGCTGACCGATAGTCCGGAGGATTTTTCCGCGCTTTCGCATGAAATCCTTTCCATGGGCTATACCGAGATCAATCTGAATCTGGGATGCCCCTCCCGCACGGTGGTAAGGGGTGGCCGCGGTGCCGGATTTCTGTCCAGAGTCGGGGAATTACGCCATTTTCTTGACCGGGTATTCACTCTGACACCCATGAAGGTATCGGCCAAAACCCGGATTGGCTATGCTTCTCCGGACGAATGGGATGCTCTTATGGAAATTTACCGGTGTTTTCCCTTCACTTCACTGACCGTTCACCCCCGCACCGGCGTCATGATGTACAGCGGACAGGCGGAGCCTTCCTATGTAAAAAAGGCGGCGCAGCAGCTTCCCTTTCCCGTGATCTATAACGGGGACATCCGCACGCCTGAGGATTTCCGGAGGGTGACGGCTTTCTTTTCACCCGGAACATCCGGGGCGGCTCCTTCCAACGAAGCGGCTGAATCCTCCTCTCCGGTGGGATCATCTTCCCCGGAGGAATTCACTTCTCCGGCTGAATCCTCTTCTGCTCCGGAGAGGAGCGTTACACGGTTCATGATCGGGAGGGGACTGATTGCCGATCCCTCTCTTGGCGCTTGCATCCGCTTATCCCGGGCTGATCAGCCAAATAGAGCTGACGCAAGGCAGGACGCTTCTGCCTTCTCCCGCTTCCACCAGCTTCTTTTTGATGGTTACGGAGAAGAGGGGCTGCCTCGGAGAAAGCATTTGGATAAGATGAAGGAGCTGTGGACTTATTTTCTTTCTGCCCAACCTGTTTCGGCCGATACACGCCGAAGGTTATTCTCTGCCATGACTTATCCGGAATACGAGGCTGCTGTCCGGATGCTTCTTTCCGAAACCACTTTCGGCTGAGCTTGGCTTG
>DFHD01000012.1:0-4031 GCA_002372545.1 Lachnospiraceae bacterium UBA3732
TGAAAAGTCAACCGGATTTCCTTACACTTCCCAAAAGTTTCACATTTCCTTGACAACCCTTCCACGCCCTGTTATATTATTCTCACAAAATGAGACCAGTGCTTCCGTTTTTAATTAACACGACTATTTCTTGCCTGCTTATCCGAATAGCACAGTTCAAAAATCCTCAGCGTAGCCCGCTACGCCTACGTTTTTTGTGCGCAACCGAGTCATCAGAATTTGCATTTATGCAAAATTCTGTTTGACGAGGCCGCATCATCGAGTATCGATGAACTGCACTCTCGAATAAGCATTCTGCGCAATAGTCGCATTAATTTAAAACATCAGCACTAGTTAACGATAGCGAGGTGCACATGGAAAAGCTTGTTAAGATTCTGACCGATCCCATATCCAACAGACTGATCCAGCTGATCAGGACCGCGCAAAGAATGACCATATCGGAAATCCTGAGCCAAGCCCCGGATGTCCCGCGCGCAACGGTCTACCGGCGAATGGAAAAAATGCTTCAGGCCGGCGTCATAGAGATTGTCGAAACCCACAAGGTCCGCGGCCAAACCGAGAACGTGTACGCGATCCGAAACATCTTTATCTCCGCACCGAAAGAACCCGGTGACGGCATGAAGCTCATGGATTCCACCCTGACGCAGATTTACAGTCAGTGTGACCGGTACTTCCACCGGGAGGATGCAGATGTGGAAAGGGACAAGTTGTTCGTTCTGAACTATGCCATCCCCCTGTCCGATCCGGATTTTGCAGATATGCTGTCCGAAATCTATGCCGTTGTTCAGAAGTATCAGCATAAACCGGCCTCCGCAGATACGCCTCTCCGCAACCTGTATCTCATGTCCATGCCAACGGAAGCCGACAGCCAAGTCTAATTTGGGGCTGATAAGATAAGGAAAACAGACGAGCCAAAAAGTACAGTTAATCAGAAATCGGTGTACTGATATATCTATGTATGAAGTTCAAACGGAGGAACACACAATGAGTAAGAAGAAAGAAATCCTTTTCTGCTATGAAAACGGTGGTATCTGCCGCTATGAGTATCCTGAGATCAACGGGATCAAACAATATATCCAGATCCGGGGCGTGAGAAAAGATGCGCCGCTCCTGCTCTTCCTGCATGGCGGACCGGGCGGCTCCATGGCCGGCCTTGCCCATGTCATCCAAAATGAATGGGAGAAGCATTTTACCGTTGTAAACTGGGATCAGCGGAATACCTGCAAAACGCTGATTGCCAATAAAAAAAGAGCCGGCGAAATTGCCGAAACCGGAAGCCTGGCAGACTTTATGGCGGACATAGATGCTGTGATCCAATACCTCCACACCGTCTATTCCTTTAAGAAGCTCATCCTCGCCGGTTTTTCCTGGGGCAGCCTGATCGGTGCGGAATATGCCAAACTGCATCCGGAAAACATCTCTCATTATATCGGGATCGGACAGCATGTCCATTACTTTGAAGGACTGGATTACAGTATTTCGTGGATGAAAGACCTTGCAAAAGATGACGCGACCGATATGGCGCAGCTAAACACCTTCTCCGAGCTTGTTTCCAAGCGTCCCGCCATGGATGACGCTTTCCTGAAAGCCATTCAGGGATTCTCCGTTCTGGGCGCAAAGTACATCGCGAAGGATGCACGTCCCTTCCCCGTGAAGGAGCTTCTGAAGTCCCCCTTCCTGAAGCTCAAAGAGAAGAAAGCCATGATCACCGCAAATGCCAAGCTGCTCGCCGGAACATACCGGACTCTGCTCGCCCACGATTTCCGCGAGAACCTTCATTTCGATGTGCCTGTACTCTTCCTCTTCGGCGATGAGGACTTTGCCTGCCCGGAAGAACTGCTGAATCGCTGCTATGATCAAATCACCGCGCCGGTGAAGGAAAAGAAAACGCTTGCCAAAGCCACGCATCTCTGCTTCTTTGATCAGCCCGAGGCGTTCCTGAAGGAAGTATTGGCATTCACGGAGTAAGATAGCCCCCAAAGATATTCCAACAAACGCGCAAAGCACAGTGGAAGCAGTTGCTGCCACTGTGCTTTTTTACTGCAGATTCTTCTTGGTCCTATATCCTATCTCTACCAAAAGGAGCGGCCAGCTGCCATCACCTTGCCTTAGCTTTATCTTTAGCATTAGCCGTGTTAAGAGCATTAGTGAGTGCTTCCTTTCTCTCAAAGTCTTTACATTCTTCTGATAGTTATCCATCATGCTCTTCAGCAATATCATTGTTGTCTGAAGTTCGTCCTTTTGTGTATTATTACCTGGTATTCTTGATATGATTGAATTGAGCTGTGCGATCACATCAGCAGATGCTTCTGTCATCTTCTTTACCGATTCAAGTAATCAGGCTTATTCCACCAAATGCCAAAGCTTCCCTGTATCATAATTTTCCGGAAGGCTGACCCAGTTATGGCTGCTCTCTTCGATGTACCAGCCGGTATCCTCGTACTCCATCCAGCCGTAATCACCGTAATCGGAGGAAATCCCCTCATACCAGTACTGCCAGAGGTTCGGTGAAACATCGGTATTGAACCAGATGTAGCAGTCCGACTCCGGGTCATAATAGCTGTCTGCGCCGTAATCCCACTTCAGCTTTTTTTCATACCCGTCCGTCTCTGTCACCAACTTATACGAATGATCTCCCACATCATCCAGATACAGGGTACTGCCGTAAATATCGATATTGGAAACTGTATCATTCCCGGAATCAGATATGACCACACTCCTGCTGCCGGAATCATCCTCCGATCTTTTTCTGCTGATCACGCCGGAGATTGCCAGATAGATCATATATACAACCAGTGAGATCATACTGATAAAGATGAGAAAACCAAAGATCACAAACCCGTCGATCGGTGTCGAATAATTTTTTTTAATCTGCTTTTTTAAGGCCGGATCATTGGTATATCCCGGGTCCTGGGTATATTCATCCAGCTGTGAGATCAGCTTCATGCGGCCGCCGCAGTCCGGGCACTTCAGTACCTCATTCTCGTTCCATGCAGTATGCATTCTGGCACTGCAGAATTCGCACTCGCATAAAACATCGTCATACTTTCCTTTTTTCTTAAACGCAACATCCTCGTAGCGTTCGCCATTCTCATCATAGTATCCGGATAAATAATCCTTCCCTGTCTTCCGGTCCACCCAGCTTTCCGGATAAAAGGTATAATTATGGTTCCGGCAGTAGTGCCGGGTTACTCTTCCGTAATGCTCTTTTTTCTTATAGCCGGAGGGCTGATTGATCTTCGGACGCTTCACCACCCGTCCCCTGTAGTCTCCGCCCGGGACATAGTCGGAAACCATCCGCGGTGCGCGGTTAGAGCCGGACCGGAACGAATAACGGGATGACCCGGAATGAGAGGAATAGGAACGCGAGCGGCTGGTTTTTCCTGTACAGTCAGCTACGATTATACCTGCGACTTGAATTATACCCTCCGCTCCCTTTCCATGCAACAAAAAAAAGGCCCGGCATAACTGCCGGGCCGGGATTTTGAATTACTTTTTTGAATTACTTCTTTACATTGAAAGCGCCCATCTGCGGATAGGTTGCTGCAGCACCAAGCTCTTCCTCGATGCGGAGAAGCTGATTGTACTTGGCAACACGCTCGGAACGGCTGGGAGCACCGGTCTTGATCTGGCATGTATTCAGAGCAACTGCAAGGTCAGCGATGGTAGTATCTGCTGTCTCACCGGAACGATGAGAAGAAATTGCGGTATAGCCTGCCTTGTGAGCCATCTTTACAGCTTCCAAAGTCTCAGATACGGAACCGATCTGGTTCAGCTTGATCAGGATGGAGTTTGCTGCGCCGAGCTGGATACCCTTGGAAAGTCTCTCAGTGTTGGTAACGAACAGGTCGTCGCCAACCAGCTGTACCTTGTGGCCGATCTTAGCGGTCATTCTCTGCCAGCCTTCCCAGTCTTCCTCATCCAGACCATCCTCGATGGAAATGATCGGGTACTTGTCAACAAGGCTCTCCCAGTGAGCGATCAGCTCATCAGAAGTGAATTCCTTACCGGACTTCGGCTGCTTGTAGAAG
>DFHD01000012.1:4108-6053 GCA_002372545.1 Lachnospiraceae bacterium UBA3732
TGCCCTTTTCGCTCTTCCACTCGGAGGAAGCAGCATCCATAGCGATCATGAAGTCCTTGCCGGGCTCAAAGCCTGCAGCCTTGATCGCTTCGAGGATCTTCTCGATTGCTTCTTCATCACTTGTCAGCTTGTTGGGAGCAAAACCACCCTCATCACCAACAGCGGTAACATCGCCCATTTCCTTGATCAGTGCGCGAAGCTTATGGAATACTTCTGCACACCAGCGAAGGCCTTCCTTGAAAGAAGGTGCGCCGACGGGCATGATCATGAATTCCTGTGTATCAACTGCGCTGTCTGCATGTGCGCCGCCGTTCAGGATGTTCATCATGGGCACAGGAAGCTTTGTAGCCTGTACGCCGCCGAGGAAACGATAAAGCGGAATATCCAGAGCGATGGAAGCTGCTCTTGCTGCTGCGATGGATACAGCCAGGATCGCATTAGCGCCCAGATTGGACTTATCCTTTGTGCCGTCTGCCTTGATCATGGCAGCATCTACAGCGTAGGTATCGGAAGCATCCAGACCAACCAGAACTTCATTAATGGTGGTATTGATGTTTTCAACTGCCTTCTGTACGCCCTTGCCCAGGTATCTGGACTTGTCGCCGTCACGAAGCTCAAGTGCTTCAAACTCACCTGTGGAAGCGCCGCTGGGAGCAGTGCCGCGTCCTACAGTACCGTCAACCAGGTAAACCTCTGCCTCAACGGTGGGGTTTCCTCTGGAATCAAGGATCTCTCTGCCGACTACTTTCTCGATCTCTAAGTAATTCATTGAAAAACTCTCCTTTACTCCTCATTTTTTTCAGCTCTCGCTGTACAGACAATTTTAGCATAATTATGATGAGTTCGCAATGTGAAAAGGTTGATTTTTTTACAGAAATAAACTATTATTTTTCTGGGGGTGTTTGTCGCCGGAGTTTTTCTTCTCCGGGGGCGGTTTTTTCCGTTATCCGGCAGATGCCCATATGTATCCATAAAAGAAAGGACATGTACAATGAAAGCTTACAAACCGTTCAAAGAAGGAAAAGTCAGAGAAATCTATGATACCGATCAGGGCCTGATCATGGTGGCCACAGACCGCATCAGCTGTTATGATGTGATCCTGAAAAATGTGATCGAAAAGAAGGGGACCGTTCTTACCCAAATGTCAAAATTCTGGTTTGACATGACAGAGGACATCATCCCGAATCATATGATCTCCACAGATACAAAGGATATGCCGGAATTCTTCCAGAAGCCGGAATTCGAAGGAAAATCCATGCTCTGCAAGAAGCTCACCATGCTCCCCATCGAGTGCATTGTCCGCGGATATATCACCGGCAGCGGCTGGGCAAGCTATGTAAAGAATGGTACAGTCTGCGGTATTACCCTTCCGGAAGGGCTTTCCGAATCCGATAAGCTGCCCCAGCCCATCTACACGCCTTCCACAAAGGCCGAGATCGGCGATCATGACGAAAATATCTCCTTTGAACAGAGCGTGGCCGTTCTGGAAAAGGAATTCCCCGGAAAGGGCGAGGAATATGCTGCTGCCCTGAGAGATGCGACCATCGCGCTTTATAAGAAATGTGCCGACTATGCACTGACAAAGGGCATCATCATTGCCGATACCAAGTTTGAGTTCGGTCTGGATGAGAACGGAAAGCTGGTACTGGCAGACGAAATGCTGACACCGGATTCCTCCCGCTTCTGGCCTCTTGAGGGCTATGAGCCGGGTCATGGACAGCCCTCTTTTGATAAGCAGTTTGCCAGAGACTGGCTGAAGTCCGACGAGAACCATGAAGAGCCGGAAAACTGGTTCCTGCCTCAGGAGATCGTGGATAAGACCATCGACAAGTACCTCTCCGCTTACCGGATGCTGACCGGCAGGGAGCTGGACGCCTGAGTATATTCTAGTATAACGATTCTTAAATAACTGGACCGAATGCTTGCCTGCTTTCCCGAATAGCAC
>DFHD01000057.1:0-1041 GCA_002372545.1 Lachnospiraceae bacterium UBA3732
GGTGCGGGAGCGGCCTTGGGCGCTTCAGGTGTCTTCGGAGCCCCGGGCATCTTCGGTGCTTCCGGCGCTGCCGCCTTCGGCTGCATTCCGATGGGACCGCCAAACTGCGGCGCCTGAGGTGCAGGCGCTCCTCCAAACTGAGGAGTCTGCGGTGCGGGAGCGGCTTTCGGTGCTTCAGGTGTTTTCGGAGCCTCGGGCATCTTCGGTGCTTCCGGCGCTGCTGCCTTCGGCTGCATTCCGATGGGACCGCCAAACTGCGGCGCCTGAGGTGCAGGCGCTCCTCCAAACTGAGGAGTCTGCGGTGCGGGTGTTCCACCAAACTGCGGAGCTGCAGGAGCCGCCTTCGGCGCTTCCGCCTTCACTTCAGGTTTAATATCTGCTTTCGCTTCCGGTTTGATTTCCGGCTTAATTTCGGGTTTGATCTCCGGCTTACCTTCTGCCGCCTTCAAAAGCTCTGCTGCAGACGGTTTTGCTTCGGGCGCTTTCGGTGCTTCCGCTTTCATTTCAGGCGCCTTCGGTACTTCCGCCTTTATTTCGGGTGCCTTCGGCGCTTCCGGAATCTTCACGTCGCCCTTTTTCATTTCAGGAGCTTCCTGTCCGGCAGGCTTCTGACCCATTCCCTGCGGCTGACCGCCGAATCCGGGCTGACCGGACTGACCGCCAAACTGCTGGCCCATAGGTTTCTGACCAAACTGCTGGCCCATTCCCTGCGACTGGCCACCGTATCCAGGCTGACCGGGCTGGCCGCCAAACTGCGGCTGACCACCAAATCCTGGCTGGCCGGGCTGGCCCATAGGTTTCTGACCAAACTGCTGGCCCATTCCCTGCGGCTGACCACCGAATCCGGGCTGACCGGGCTGACCACCGAACCCGGGCTGACCGGGCTGGCCCATGGGCTTCTGACCAAACTGCTGACCCATTCCCTGCGGCTGACCGCCGAACCCCGGCTGACCGGGCTGGCCCATGGGTCTCTGACCAAACTGCTGACCCATTCCCTGCGGCTGGCCGCCAAACTGCGGCTGACCGCCAAACTGCGGCTGG
>DFHD01000057.1:1175-9866 GCA_002372545.1 Lachnospiraceae bacterium UBA3732
CTGGCCGCCAAACTGCGGCTGACCACCGAACCCGGGCTGACCCATGGGTCTCTGCGCTCTGTCGGGGCCTGTCATGGAATTCTTGATTGGCTGGCTCATGCCCACCTGACTCATCAGATCATCCACAACCACCTTCAGCTCGGAAATGCTGAAACGATCGGAGTTGATCTTGGTCAGAAGTCTGGCTACGTAATTATCTTTATCTTCGTCGCGGAACTTCATCATAGAGAGAATGTCTCTGAAAAAGTTCGGAATCTCGGCCATATCAATAGTGCTTCCCTGAACAGGAACCAGAAAAGCATAAATTCTGAGGGATTGCTCATCAACAAAGAGAAAATCCTTATCCTTCACGATGTATCCGATGGGAACGCCCAGCTTGCCGATATCGATGGTCTCAATCAGATTGCTGAAAATCCTGACGACATCAGCCTTGGCCAAAACCTTCTTGGAAAATGCCGAAATAGATACCGCGCCGGGAATCTGAGACATAACGACCTTCCTGCCGTTTTCCTCCTTCACATCAACAGGGGCAATACCATCTATTCCCGCCGTCTTCAGCCGGTCAAGCGCATTGCTGTCCAGTGTTTCGGACGGCAGAAGCTCATACCGGAATGTAATATAGTTCCCCATGTTTTCGAGATTCATACGTGACTTTTCCATAGACTCTCTTCTCCTCCCCACTATATGTTATCAGAATTTGAAAATGAAATCTTCATCGCCCAGACGGATCCGGCTGTTATTCTTCAGAAGGATCTCCTCATCATCCTCCAGCATCCTGTCGCCAAGATACGTATGGTTGGTGGATTTGTTGTCCTTCAGATAATAATCATCACCCTTCTTCAGGATCAGCGCATGCTGACGGCTGATGGCTCCGTTTCCACTGACATGGTAATCCACGCCACGGCTGGCCTTACCGATTTTGAAGACAGCCTTGGTGATCATGGTCCTTTCACCGGTGGTCTCGCGAAGGAGATACGGATTAACCTTAACTACAGGCTTAGCCGACTTCTTTTCCTCTTCAGACTGTTCCTTATCCCTGACGCTGTCCAGATCCTCTGTTACTACGTTTCCGCCGGATGCATTCTTGGAGGACTCGGAGATCTCCGCAAGCTCCTCCTGCTCAGCGTTGTGGATAATGGCCGCCCGGCTTACGCGGACAGGCCTTTCTGGACGGCCCGCTGCCTGCGTCAGCTTATCTGCGATCGCCCTTTCATCCTTTTCCTTATCTCTAACTTTTTCTTTTTCGTCTCTTTCCTGCTTTTCGGCAACGCCTCTCTGAAGCCTTGCGCGGATGGCCTCAATGGATTCCTCCTGCTCATCCTCTTCCTCTTCGAACGAATCCTCCTCAGCCGGAGCGGCAGGCTGTGCAGCCGCATCCGTCATGACAATATCATCATCCTTCCGCTTATCTTCTGCTTCTTCTGCCTTTGCCTCTTCCTTCTTTCCAGGCTCTTCAGCGGAAGCCTTTTCATCCTTCTTCGCCTCCGCGCCTTCCTCTCTGAGAGGAGTGAGTCCTGCCAGCTCCTGCAGCTCTTCGTTTGCCATCTGGCGGCGAAGCAGCTCTGTATTGGAGATCACATCGTCAATAAACTCTTCGACCGTCTTCTTCTCTTCTTTATTGGCCGCATCAGCCTTGGCCTTTGCAGCGGGAGGAACAATGCTCTCCGGCTCACCCTCATCTACGGGAGCAGGCTCATCTTCATCCTGCGCGTCATCCTCATCATCGCCGATTTCCGGAAGCGGGCCATCCTCGGCCTGATCCATGAAGCTGCTGACGGTTTCCTCCTCTACAGCATCGCCCTCAACGGTTCCGGCGCTGTCATCGCCTTCATCCACCTGTATAGCCTCGCCGGCCTCGAACTCAATGCCCGCGTCCTTCATCAGAGCTTCGATCAGTCCCACAAGTCCGCGGAGATTGAACGAATCGCCATTGATATAGGTGAGCAGCTGGCCAACGTAAGACAGGTCTTCATTTACATCAAATTTCATGTTGGCAATAACCTGACGGATAAAGCCCTTAAACTCAGCGGATACGGATGCATCGCTTTCCACGGGAAGGCAGATAAACTGTACCTCAAGGCTCTTGGGATCCACGTAGGAAAATCCTCTGTTCATCAGGATGTAGGAAAGCGGAATTGCGTTTTCCTTGCAGGAGATGATGGTAGAGGCAATGTTGCGAACAAGCTTGAAAACCGTCTCCCGGTTCATCTGTCCCTTTGTGAACTTTTCAATGTTGGTCATTCCGGTAACATCGTAGGTCAGGTAGTCATAATCATCATCCTCATGATAGATTACCTTTACCAGCTCCCGAAGACCGCTTTCTTCACATAAATCGAGAATGTCCTCGTCCATTTCGCATCCCTCGCCCATGATGTAGGTGAGGTAACGTTCACGTCCGATATTTTTAGCTCTGAACTCAAAACTTCTCATGCTTAATCCTCTTCCTCCTTCAAATTATGATCTGCCGGCTTCCTTTCGGGTCACCAGTCATCATAAGATTCGTCATCACTATCGTTATGCTCGTCCTCGGAGAACTTTTCGCCGGGGCCGGGCTTTACGCCGTCCTCCTCCATGGTCGCCAGATGCTCTTCATAGGTTTCAGAGAAATGGTGCGCACCGGTTTTTTCATCGATCACATGATAATAATAGTATGTGTTCTCCACCGGATACAGTACAGCCGTTATACAGGCAATACCCGGATTGCAGATGGGGCCCACAGGAAGACCGTCATGAAGATAGGTATTATATTCGGACTCATATGACAGATCTTCATAAGTCACTTCTTCCACGTCATAAAGTCCGTTCGTGAGCGGATAAAGCGCAGATGAGTCAATCTGCAAAGGCATATCCGCATCCAAACGGTTATAAATAACCTGCGCGATCATCGCACGTTCTTCGGGGATCTTTGCCTCCCTCTCCAGCATGGACGCAATGGTCAGCACCTCGAAGGTGGACATTTCCAGCTCCGCTGCCCGGTCCCGCAGACTCTGCGTGTAATAATTTTCGAAAGCATCCATCATCATGTTCACCAGCTGCTCAGCCGTGGTACCCTCGGGCACCGTATAGGTAGCCGGGAAAAGGAAGCCTTCCATCTTGTACCGCACATTCGCACCGGAAGGAACCTCGGAAAGATAGGGAAAATCGCTGGTAGTAACAGACTTAACCGCATTGATGAAATCCGTTTTGCTGCAGATGTCCAGTTCCTCACAGCGTTCCGCGATCATATCCACGGAAAAGCCCTCGGGGATGACCAGCTTTTTGGAATTCTCTTCCGAACTGATGCTTACCGACATTTCCTCCATCATCCGGAGCGTATTCCAGCCGGTATTCAGAGTAAAGGTTCCGCTGGACAGACGACCCCTGTATTCCGAGTCCTGAAGCCGCTCCAAGAAAGCCCTTTCATACTTGATCAGCCCCGCTTTATGCAGGATGGAGGCGATCTTTTCCGCGGAAGCATCCTTCGGAATCGTCACGGTCACATCCTCACCGGCCTTCATCTCCGTGCTGGTCATTTCGTGCTTGTAATCGCGTCTGTAATTTTTATAATATGTCAGGATCATGATACCCAGTACAAGGGTCGTGAACATGATCACAAAAAACTTCAGAATTTTGATCAATTTACTACCTCGAATTTTTGCGCACCCGAAAAAAGGGCGCACTTGAAGTAATTTAACATACGTGATACTATATTAGCATCTTTTCAATACATTTTCAAGAAAGAAGGTACATAAAATTGGCAAATCCTATCGTAACCATCACAATGGCGGACGGCGCCGTCATGAAAGCAGAGCTTTATCCCGAAATCGCGCCGAACACAGTCAATAATTTCATCTCTCTGATCCGCAGCGGCTTTTATAACGGACTCACCTTCCACCGCGTGATCAGCGGCTTCATGATCCAGGGCGGCGACCCGGACGGAAGAGGAACCGGCGGACCCGGCTACTCCATCCGCGGCGAGTTTTCCTCCAACGGATTCCCCAATGAGCTGAAGCATACGGCCGGCGTGCTTTCCATGGCCCGCTCCATGCGCCCCGATTCCGCTGGCTCCCAGTTCTTCATCATGCATAAGGACGCTCCGCACCTCGACGGAAGCTATGCTGCTTTCGGTAAGATCATCGAGGGAATGGATGTGGTAGACGCCATCGCCGAAACCAAGACCGGCTGGGCGGATAAACCGGTTCAGCCCCAGGTTATGCAGACCGTCACCGTAGACACACAGAACGTGGACTACCCCGAACCGGAGAAACTGGCTGAATAAATCCGGCTGAGCAAAAAGGCCCGAAGCTTCATCCTTTCGCCACGCCGTCCGCATGGCACAAGCATCGAATGAAGCCTCCGGGCTTTTTCTGTGATCATATTCCATTATAATTCAGACACAGCATGGTTATATCATCAAACTGCTCCGCACCGCCGACAAACTCTTCCAGCCTTTTCTGCATGCCCTCCACAACCTCTTTCGGGGACTCCGCCTCCATGGCGTTCAGCCCCTCCAGCATACCGGGCACACCGTAAAATTTACCCGCATCGTTCATAGCTTCCGGCACGCCGTCAGTATAAACAAACAGAGTGTCCCCCTTTTCCAGCTTAAATTCACGCTCTCTGAACCGCATGTCCTCCATCGTAGCCACGGGCACACTGTGTCTATATTCCACTGCTTCAAAGCTGCCGCCCCTGTGTTTCAAAATGGGATGCTCATGTCCGGCATTCACCGATACGCCCTTTCCCGTGGATATTTCCAGAATTGCCATCCACACAGTGACAAACATCAGCTCCTGCCCGCCCTTCAGCAGCTGATTATTCACGCTGTAAAGAGCCTGCCCGGGCGTGTCTCCATTCTTCAGACGGTTCTTCAGAAGCGCCTTGGCAACCATCATGAAAAGCGCGGCCGGAACACCCTTGCCGGATACATCCGCCACAACGACAGCCAGATGATCCTCATCCGTCAGGAAGAAATCGTAGAAGTCTCCGCCCACCTCCTTGGCAGGATCCATGGATGCATAAAGATCAAATTCCTTCCGGTCGGGAAAGGCCGGGAACTCTCTGGGCAGAACGCCCTCCTGGATCCGGGTGGCCATGTTCAGATCCTTCTCGATCACCGCCTTTTTCATGCCCCGTTCAATATTCACCATACCGTACATCAGCACCAGCACGAGCACGAGCACGCTGAAGGTGACAGAGAGACCGTAAATGGAGACAGTCATCACGCTGACAATGAACGGCATGACAACATAGAGGATCAGCGCGACCCTCTGGCTAAGTCTAAGCTTCTCCCTGTTCTGCATGATCACGATAAAAGCCAGCATCAGCACCGCAACAGAAAAAACCATCGGCGCAAAGAACAGCGTCCCCCTCTCGTAAACACCATCTCTGTTCACCGTGAAGTAGATGCCGGTAAAGAGATTGACGACCCGCATGACCAGAGCAATGATGAGACAGATACCCATTAAGGCGGTGCAGCGTTTTATCCACTTCTTTTCCGTAACATGCAAAAGCGATGTCACATAACGCCAGAAAAAGTAGCCGACAACCGTCGTTGCCAGATAAAACAGGGAGTTGTCAATAAGATTGACCATCCGAAGCCGCGGGAGCGCATCCACAAGCCAGGCGATCTCATCCGTAAACAGCCCCAGAAATACCACATTGACCATGGACATGTAAAAGCGGTGATATTCTCCGCTTCCCCGGTAATCCACGTAACCGCAGGCGGAGAGTACCAGAGCGACGAACATTCCCATTATATCCGCCCCGATATTGAGGATATAGACGGGCTTAAGCGCACTTACCCCTCTGATGCAGAGAAGAACGATAGAAGCGAGTGTCAGCAGCACATAAATCGAAAGAATGACCGCATTAAAGACACCCTTCTTTTTCAGTTTTATTCTCTTTTTTGCCATTCGCTGTCTCCACGCTGGATTTACACCGTTCTCAAGCTTCGGGTTCCTTATCCTCAGATTCTCCTTCAGACTCATCTGCAGCTTCTTTGGACTCATCTGCAGTTTCTTCGGATTCATCTGCAGTTTCTTTGGATTCATCGTCCTCAGACGCCGCCCCGGCTTTCATGTCGGCTTCTTCGATTTCTTCTTCAGCTTCTTCAGACTCTTCTGCAGCTTCTTCGGACTCTTCATTCTCAGCATCTTCTTCGGCCTTCCGGATTGCCTCCTTCGCCGCTTCCGCCTGCCGCATGGCTCGTTTAAATACCTGGATCCGGATAAAGCCGAAAACATAAGCCAGCACGCCGGCTCCGATGAACATGAACGTGATGATAAAAAGCACATGATACCGTACAACAAAGAAAACCGCAGCAAGGATCACCAGCATGAGAAGCGTCCAGGGGAACTGGGCGATAGCCAGAACCGATGCGTTGGAAAAGGCATTCTTTACCGTATTCTCATAGTTGCCGATCAGCGCAAACAGATGCACAAAAATGCAGGCATAGAGCACCGTAAGCAAACAGCTGAGGATCAGCATGATCTTGAAAAGATCCCCTGGATTGCTCTGGATCATCTTATGCCAGAAAAAGACATCCACGTAAAGAATAAACCCGATCACTGCCATAATGAGCCAGGCAATGGTAGACTGTTTGAAACTGCTTTTAAAGCTCTTCCAGAATTTCTTCCAGATATATCCGTCGTCCCCCTGTATGGAATGGATCGCCGTATAAGAGCAGGCGCTGAGGGCGGCCCCTATAGTCACAACCGGGATGCAGAACACGATGGTGATGATGGACAGGAGAAGCACATCCCCCAACCGGTTCAGCATATGCATGAACATACTGTCAGCCATAAAATCCTTCTTTCCCTGTAACTGAACAGTTACCTTTTTTATAATCCCCTTCAGTATACCCTTTATATAAAAAAAATACAAGACAGGCCCGGCAGATATAAGCTCCCGGCAAAAAAGGGACCGCTGATCCCAGGCCTTAAACCCGTTCTATGTTAAAATTGCGCATAATCAAAGATTGACAGGGATATATTAAAACTGTATCGGGATGATATTATGAAGATAAAAGCTCAGTACAGATCTTAGGTTTTGGCTATATATGATCAAATTCCGGGGTTGTTGTCAAAACACGAAAAGAGAATTATTCTTAAAGATGATATTATTTGTATTCCACCATATATGACGGGCTGTTTATAAGTACTGACTGACATGTGTTTTTATTATCGCTGATCAGGCCTAAAATCTCACAAACATCACGCAGATTCCTCGTCAATTTCGAGGAATCTGCTGTGTGAGTGGGTACACCTGCAGGATATTTCCTTACACCACATCCCAGTATTCACTGATGGTTGCAAAGTAATCATCCAGTGTCTGCGGGCGGCGGATCTGGATAACGGAGCCGTCCTCGCGGAGCAGAAGCTCAGCGGAGTGCAGACGTCCGTTGTAATTGTAGCCCATGGCCGCTCCATGCGCGCCTGTATCATGAATGATCAGATAATCGCCCTTCTCGATCTCCGGAAGCGGGCGGTCAATGGCAAATTTATCATTATTCTCGCAGAGAGAGCCGGTCACATCATAGACATGGTCCGCCGGCGCGTTTTCCTTTCCTGCGACGGTGATGTGATGATAGGCGCCATACATGGCCGGCCGCATCAGATCGGCTGCACAGGCATCCACACCGATGTACTCCTTGTAAATATGTTTTTCATGTATCGCCTTGGTCACAAGGTGGCCGTAGGGTGCCAGCATAAAGCGGCCCAGCTCCGTGTAAACGGATAGATTCTCCATCCCTGCCGGAACAAGGATTTCTTCGAACATCTTCCGAACGCCCTCGCCGATTGCCAGGATGTCGTTCGGTTCCTTATCCGGTGTGTAGGGCACGCCGATACCGCCGGAAAGATTGATGAAGGAAAGCTCAATACCGGTTTCCCTCTTCAACTTCACTGCAAGACGGAACAGGATCCCTGCCAGTGTCGGATAATAATCGTTCGTCACGGTGTTGCTGGCCAGGAAAGCATGCAGACCGAATTCCTCTGCACCCTCGGCCTTCAGCCGCGTGTAAGCCTCGAAAAGCTGCTCCTCGGTCATGCCGTATTTGGCGTCTCCGGGATTATCCATGATCGCATTGGCGATCGCAAAGGTTCCACCCGGATTGAAACGGCAGGATATCCGTCTGGGAATGCCGCAGGTATTCTTCAGAAGATCAATGTGTGTAATATCATCCAGATTAATGGTTGCGCCGAGCTTTGCCGCATAGGCAAATTCTTCGGCAGGCGTATCATTAGAGGAGAACATGATATCCTGTCCGGTGATACCGCTCTTTTCGGACATGACGAGCTCCGCCAGAGACGAGCAGTCTGTACCGCAGCCCTCCTCATGCAGGATCTGCAGGATGGCCGGCGTGGGGGTGGCCTTTACCGCAAAGTATTCGCGGAAGCCCGGATTCCAGGAAAATGCCTTGCGCAGGCGCCTCGCATTCTCACGGATTCCCTTTTCATCATATATATGGAAGGGAGTCGGATGTGTCTTAACTATTTCTTCAATCTGTTCTTTTGTAATAAAGGGTGTTTTCATTGGATAACCTCACTTACCTGCCCCCGCCGGGCAACGTCTGCATAAACTTTTATACAGGTAATCATATAACGCAGCGAATGAATTTGTCAATCCTTTACATTTTCCTCTGATTGCCGGTCTCCGTACGGTTATCGGGCTTTAGTCTGTCGGGCAGATTCGGGACTTTCACCCGTTAGA
>DFHD01000032.1 GCA_002372545.1 Lachnospiraceae bacterium UBA3732
GCGGATGCGTTCCGGAGCAATGCCGCGGGCCGTCAGATAATCATACATGCCCTGCGCTTCGGTAAAGGGCTCGTTATACCCCTGTCCGCCGGACACGATACAGACAGTCTCCGGATTCTCCTGCAGGTAGACTGCCGCCGCGTCAAGACGGTATTTCAGGGAAAGGCTGGGCCCGGAGGGCCGTACCTGACACCATTATCATGTCAAGCTGCGGACCCAAACACACATTTCATTGATTCCTCGGTTTCCCCAGGTATAATATGGGATAAAGCTCAGCCGTGCCTCTTTCGCCGGCAGTTCTTCTTCAGCGGCCAGATAAAGGCTGTCTTTCTCCGGTTTTCCGATTTTTGCTCCTTTGGCATTTATCCTGATTATATGCCCCAGTTCTCCGTCCTCTTTTTCTTCCTCCGGTATACTTGAAGGATCGAGCGCGAGCAGATGAAGGTTATTTCCGTTGTCAATTTCCTCAAGACAGTAAACAATGGGACCGCGGGTAAGCGCTACCTTACCTATGTCTTCCTTTACCAGGGGATTCGCCCTCCACAGGCGCGGTTCCATGCACAGCTCCAGCTCGATCTCATGATTTCCTTTCAGGTCTTTAATATATAAATATCCCTGCTCAGGCCGCACGTCTGTTTTTGATCCGTATCCGCCCGTAAGCAATTTCCCGTCGACCGTCACTTTATATGACCGTGACCACCCCGGAATTCGGATCCCCAGACTTTGAGGATGATCTGTATCTGAACTTACGCTGATATGTATCCTGCCGCTTTCCGGATAGTCCGTCGTCTGTGTGATACGAACATTCCCGTCCGGGACCGGCAGATCAACAGTACTGCTGATAAAAAGGTTCACCAGAATGCAATCTTCTTTGATCGTATAGATATAACGGTCGATCGAAGCGATCAGCCTTGCCAGATTCGGGGGACAGCAGGCGCAGCCAAGCCATTCCGGGCGCACCGGCTTCACATGGCTCTTTCCGGGATCCAGCTTTGACGCGAGGGGATTCACCTCCAGCGGATTTACATAGAAGAAATGTTTTCCGTCAAGAGCGGTTCCGGACAGAACGGTATTATACAAAGCACGCTCCATCACATCCCCATATTCTCCGTTACTCTCATTGCGAAGCATCTGAGATGCAAAAAATACAAGCCCCACAGAGGCACAGGTTTCGCAGTACATTGTATCGTTTGGAAGATCATAGTCAAAGGTGAACGCTTCCCCGTGCACTGTAGATCCGATTCCGCCTGTAATATACATCCTGCGGTCCACGATATTCCTCCAGATTTTTCTACAGGCCTCCAGCATGTCACGGTTTCCTCCGCTCACAGCCGCATCCGCCATTGCAGTGCAAAGGTATACCAGCCTCACCGCATGGCCCTCCGCAGTATCCTGCTCGACCGGCGGCCTGTGGACCTGGAAATAGCTGCGCTTAAAATTCTCCAATCCCCGTATCAGAGGCTTTTTTCCGGGATCTTTTTTTCTCTGTTCCCCGAAGAAATCCTCATCCGTGCCGCGTATCCTCAGGAAATGTGTTCCGAGGTGAAGATACCGTTCTTGTCCCGTCACATGATACAGCTTCATAAGGCCTATCTCGACTTCTTCATGCCCATCGTATCCAAAGGCTCCTTCCGGGCCCAGATTTCTTTCTATATAGTCTGCCAGTTTCTCTGCCGTATCCAGAGCCTTCAGGTTTCCTGTGGCTTCGTAGTACGCTGCAGCTGCTTCCATAAAATGTCCTGCGCAGTAGAGTTCATGGCTGTCCATAAGACTTTTGAACTTTCGGTCCGGTTCATCGATAGTGAAATAAGTCCCAAGATAGCCATCCTCCTCCTGGGCGGCTGCAATAAGGTCCACCACGCCATCCGCCGCCTGCTTCAAAGCGTCGTCCATCTCCTCCATGAGGACATACGCGACAGCCTCCAGCCACTTGTAAACATCACTGTCCTGAAACACCCAACCGTAATGGTGTCCCGGGTGCACGCCGGCAGCTATCCTGAAGTTCTCCAGGGCATGACTCTTTTCATTTGGTATGGATGGGTCATCTCTTTCCCGCTCGATCCTTACATCGATCTCATCGTTCAAAACCTTCCACTGATATGGAATCATCTCGTGCCGCACAATGCTGCGATAATGCAGCCAGAATGGATCTGTGATCCGTATATCTCTGATTTTCATCTCCATTTAATTAATGTTCTGTTTATCCGATGATCCCGTCAATAGTAGCTTGAGCCTCTGCGGCGGCATCCTCAGGTGAACTATCTCCGGTAATGACTTTGTTGAACGCAAGTGAGATCGCGTCGGAAATGCTCGGCCACTCGGGAAGCGGGCCTCTTGCATGTGCATACTGCATCTCATCAACAAACACCTGATATACTTCATCGCCTTCAAACTGAGTTTCGGCTATTGTGGAATCAGCTGAGATATAGCCCATCGCATTCATCATATACAGGCAGGTCTCCGGTGAAGTAGCAAACTTGAGGAACTCGACCGCGGCGTCTTCGTTTCCGCCTGCGATAACTGCGTAGTTTTCTCCGCCAAGTCCGGATGCCTGCTCCTTATCCTGTGGGATAGGTGCAACATTCCAGTTAAGATCCGGAACTTCTTCCCGCATGGTCGGGATCTGCCAGGTTCCGTTGATCATCATTGCCAGGTTTCCGGCAATGAACTGATGCATCGTATCTCCCTGTGTCCAGTTGATAGCCTCTTTTGTCATCGCTCCGGAATCGACCAGTTCCTTCTCGAATGTAAGGGCTTTAATTCCACCTTCGGAATTGATCTCGTAGGACGTTGCGCCTGTGGACCATACCCAGGGAAGGAAGTTGAAGGTACCCTCTTCGTTCTGCAGTGCGCAGTGGGCAAAGCCTGAAACCGTATCGGTAGTTGTTGCTTTTGCTGCCTCGAGAAGCTCGTCCCAGGTAGTCGGAACTTCACATCCTGCTTCCCTCAGCATATCTTCGTTGTAGAACAGCAACAGGTCATTGCTTCCGAATGGAACTCCATACAGTTTTCCGTCCAGCGTGCACGAATTGACCGGGCCTTCATAATAATTGCTGACGTCAAATTTATCGGTAATATCCGCAAAGATCCCCATCGCGGCATAAGCAGCATGGTCCGGGTTGTCGAGGATCACCAGATCGGGCAGTTCATCAGCCGACGCGCCGATCGAAAGCTGCTTTTTAAAATCCGCAAAGGGCACATATTTTGCTTCTACAGTAATATCGTCCTGAGAGCCGTTGAACTCTTCAATGATGTGGTTCAGCGCTGCCTGGTGGCCTTCTGTCTCCCAGTAGTACCAGATTGTTACATTCCCACCGGCTTCCTCTGCCTGTACTGCTCCTCCCAGCATGGAGCATGCAAGACCGGCTGACAAGAGTAATGGAATAAGTTTTTTCATAACGATTACCTCCCTTTGTGGTTTTTATTATGATTGTATTATAAGCTTATCAGGGATTTCGGTAACTGGGTATAATCTGAAAAAAGGGGGACGTTTCTAACCTTACTTATATTTCCTGCTCAGGAAATTCCATTTCAACTGTTGTACCTTCTCCCGGCCGGCTGTCGATCTTCAGAATGCCCCG
>DFHD01000026.1:0-3178 GCA_002372545.1 Lachnospiraceae bacterium UBA3732
AATTGCGTCATGTTCGGAGCCGTAGCAGTCCGGGACACCGGAAGGTGCCGCCGGTCTTTTTATGACTATCCATCGCAGGCCTTGTATAAGACCAGGCGCCGCAGGCCTTTTTTACGATCAGGCTTCGCACGCTTGTGACTTCAGTCATGTGAGGCAGCGCTGGCCGGCCGCAGAGAACCTCATTACAGAGATTTACAGGGAAAGTGCCTTCTCGAAAAGGGGAAGGGCTTTTTCAATTCGTTCTGTAGGTACGCAGTAGGAAATCCGGAAATGTCCGGGACAGTCAAAGGAGTCACCGGGCACATTGATGAGCCCCAGCTCTTTTGCGGCAGACCAGCAGAAGCGGTTGGCATCCGGATCCGGACTCTTGGGGAACATGTAGAAGGTTCCCATGGGCTTTACTATGGAGTAGCCCATGCGTGTGAGTTCCTTATACAGCAGCTCCGCATTTGTTTCATAGATGGAAATATCACTGGTCTCATCCAGAACAGGCTCAACAGCCAGCTGCATCAGCGATGAGGGGCAGTTATGTCCGGTAAAACGGGAAATCTGACCGCACATAGGCACGATATATTCTGCATCCTTCGCCTTGGGATTTACCGCAACATATCCGATTCGTTCACCGGGGATGGATATGGACTTGCTGAAGGAATAGCAGCAGATGGAATTATCGTAATAGGCCGAGACGAAGGGGTGCTCAACGCCGCTGAATACCAGTTCGCGGTAAGGCTCGTCCGTGATCAGGAAGATCTCATGACCATATTCCTTTTCCTTTTCGGTCAGGATCTCAGCCAGACGGCGGATCGTTGCTTCGGTGTAAACAATACCGGAAGGATTGTTGGGGGTATTAATAAGAACGGCGGCAACATCCGGAGCAAGCATATCCAGAAAAGCATCGAAATTAATCTGGAAGGAATCGGTATCCGCAGGAACTACCTTAAGGGAAGCACCCGTTCCGGTCACATAAGGAATATATTCCGGGAAATAGGGGGCGAAGGTGATCACGCTGTCGCCTTCTCCGGCCACACAGCGGAGCGCATGCGCAATGGCGCCGGCCGCACCGGAGGTGGGGAAAATATGCTCGGGACCATAGTTCATGCCGAACCGGCGGTTCAGGGAATCGGCGATGGCCTTTTTGGTGGAGGGCTGGCCCAGAGTGGGGCTGTAGCCGTGAAGGGTGACGGGATCCTTCTCCTGCATGAGGCGGATCACAGCATCCGTAAAGGCCTGGGGAGCCGGAACCGACGGGTTGCCGATGGAAAAATTATAAACGCTGTCCGGCCCCAGCTCGGCTGCCCGGGCGCGGCTGTAATCAAAAAACTGGCGGATCACAGATTCTTTTCCTGTCATTTCCTTATAAAAAGATGATATCATTTTTGTTTTCCTTTCCGCTGAAACTTGTATAACCTCTGAGAATTGAGTATACTACATATGCCGGACGATTTCAAACCCCGAAAAAACCCTGGATAAGGGGGCATGTACAGGATGAGAAATAATACGGAAAATGATAAGATCAGAAGTCAATAAACAGAAGAAAGCAGCAAAGGATAATAAACAGAAGAAAGTATTGAGAAGGAAAGAATACAGAGTATGGAAGGTTATCTCAGTGACCCAAAGGTGACGATCGAGGTTTTGCAGCGTCACAGCTTCCGGTTCAAAAAGAATTACGGACAGAATTTTCTGATCGACGACCATGTGATCGGAAAGATCATCCGCGCCGCCGGCATTACAAAGGAAAGCCGGGTGCTGGAGATCGGTCCGGGAATAGGCACGCTGACCCAGCAGCTTTCGGATGCGGCCGGGGAGGTTACGGCAGTGGAGATCGACGGAAATCTGCTGCCCATACTGGAGGAAACTCTTGCGGGTAGAGAGAATGTACGGGTGATCCACGGGGACATCCTGAAATGCGATATCCGCGAGCTGATGGGAAATGAATCCTTTCTGGTGGTTGCCAATCTTCCCTATTATATTACCACGCCCATTATCATGCAGCTTCTGGAAAAGGGCATCCCTGCGGAATCCATTACGGTCATGGTCCAGAAGGAGGTGGCCGACAGGATGGCGGCAGGGCCGGGAACGAAAGATTACGGCGCGCTTTCTCTTGCCGTGCAGTATCATGCGGAGCCCTATCTTGCGGCAAATGTGCCGCCCAACTGCTTTATGCCGAGACCCAATGTAGGGTCGGCGGTGGTTCGTCTGGACCGCCGGAAGGAGAAAAAGGTACATGTGGCTGATGAAGAACTTTTGTTCCGTCTGATCAGAGCCGCCTTCGGCCAGAGAAGAAAGACCCTGGTGAACGCACTTTCCCATGGGGCGGAGCTGCCGAAGGATATGATCCGGGAGGTGCTTATGGAAAATGGTCTTTCGGAGAATGTACGCGGAGAGACCCTGTCGCTTGAGCAGTTCGCGGCGCTTTCGGACGGTTTTTCCCGGAGGATTTCCGGCAGCCGGGAATAAAAATGGCCTTGCCTATGCTGCGCTGTTCGGATAAGCAGTGAGGTTCAGAACCGGGTTAATGGAAAAAAGATGCACGAAGCAGAGGGTGAAAAAACAGACGGTGAAACAGAATAGACGAAAATGACAAGGAATGAACGGGGGAAAAAAGTGCCGACAGAAGATGAAAAATTTATGCAGACCGCCATTCATCTGGCTAAGCGGGCGGCGGCTGTGGGGGATGTTCCCATCGGCTGTGTGATCGTACAAAACGGAAAGATCATTGCCAGGGGATGGAACCAGAGAAATAAAAAGCATGCGGTTCTAGGGCATGCAGAGCTTCTGGCTATCGGAAAGGCTTCTGAGAAAACCGGCGACTGGAGGCTGGAGGACTGCACGTTGTATGTCACACTGGAACCATGTCCCATGTGCGCCGGAGCAATCCTCCAAGCCAGGATTCCCAGGGTGGTCATCGGCTGCATGAACCCGAAAGCCGGGTCGGCCGGCTCAGTGATCAACCTCCTGGAAATGCAGGGCTTTAACCACCGCGTTCAGGTGGACCGCGGCGTGCTTTCCACCACCTGCTCGGAGCTGCTCAGCGGTTTTTTTGCCGAACTGAGGCGGGCGGAAAAGGCCCAAAAAGGAAAAGGTCTTGACGGAAAAACGCAAGTTATGTATACTAAGGGGGATTGACATCTTAAAACATGGATATAAAATTTCCGCGCAGCCGGGGAGATAGCGGTGC
>DFHD01000026.1:3245-16014 GCA_002372545.1 Lachnospiraceae bacterium UBA3732
TCCGCTACAGCAGGGGTGATGGTCTGCCCCGGATCGTTTTCAGTTGAGCTGCCCTCTTACAGAGGCGTTGAGGCTTGGGTCTTACGCGACAGGAATCTGTGAACCGTGTCAGGTCGGGAACGGAGCAGCACTAAGCAGACGCTCTTGTGCGCCGTAAGGGTGCCTGGGCTGAGTCTGCTGGAGAGGTAACGTCGATTGAAGCGTTTCAAAGCAGACCGCGCGGTTTTTTAAAAATACAATAGCATTTCTTATAGGAAAGTGCTAAAATAAAGAAGGTATGGCAGAGATATCTGCCGTCTTTCTGTGGGGGAATGAAAAGAGCCGGACCTTGTGCCGGGTCAAATAAGGGGTTTGACTGAGTATGGATTATTCGGAAGTAATCGATTTTGTAAAAAGAACAACTTCTGAAAACGGGAGACCGAACGAGTATCCGTTTCGCAATGTTTTTGAGCACACCATGCGGGTTTACCGCTGGGCCATTCGTCTTCAGTCCAAGCTGGGCGGAGATCTGGATGTGATCGTTCTGGCGTCTCTTCTGCATGATGTAGGGTGGGAAGAAGGCCGCCCGAAGGAAGAGGTCAGCGCAGAGGTCGCAGTTGAGTATCTGGATTCCATCGGCGTGGATCCTGAAACCATCGTTAAGGTGGGCGAGATCATCATGGCGCAATCAGATAAAGAGACCGAAAGGGATCTTTCTCTGGAATGCAGGATCGTGATGGATGCCGATCTTCTGGATGAGATCGGTTCAGTAGGGATCATGCTGGATTGTATGGCGACGGCTCTTGAGGATGAGGCCAGCTACAAGCGTGCTTATTACCGGATCAAGAATAACTACAGGCTCAATAAGCCGAAGATCCGCAGCTGTAAAACGGAGGCAGCTCGTTCTGAGTATACCAAGCGCATGCAGGCGATAGAGAATTTCATCTACCAGCTGGAACGCGAGATTTTTTAAACGTTGTGAGGTGAAAATAGTATGGGAACAAAAGTTGTACGTTGGATTATTGGTATCCTGATCGGTTGTGCTGTACTGGTGGGTATTTATTTCATTCTTCCCGGTCAGTATCATTACAGGATCAAGGAGTTCATTCAGAAGAACACAAACAGGACATATAAGGAGATCGTCCGGGAAATGAAGACAAAGATGGTTCCCGGTTACGAGAACAGAACCTTTGGCGATCTGATGAGCAAGGGAACGGAGGCTTCTGCCTGGACAGTTTCCACACTGACTGCAGATAAGTCCGGAAACGGTACATATCAGGTTTATGCCGATGGTTACAAGGTTGATCTGGATATTGAGCATGCGGTAAATGATGATACCAATAAGTCATACTCCCGTGCACATGTCAGACTGGTGTTCAATATTGAGTACATGGAGAAAAAGATAACCAAGGTAACGCTGGTTAAGATCAAGGTGGAAGAGGACAACTTCGTACCGAAGGATGTTTACTACTCCGAAATCCTGCAGGGCTTGATGGAAAGAGCTTTTGGAAAGTAATGCTTCCCGCCTGTGTTCAGCCGGATAGAAGAAAACCTCTGCTTGAAACAGTGTGAAATGGCGTTCGCAATTTGGAAAAGCGGAGTGGCTGCGAAAAGATATGATGAGAATAAAAAAGTACCGGTGAATGATGCCGGTACTTTTTTGTTCCAGTTATATAAGAATCGCTGTACTAGGCTTGACGCTCTGCCAGCCCGTTAAGCATATCGGTGATCATGGTGATGGCGTCGGACTCATGAAAGTCAGACATGGCGCTTACATATTTCTCCCGGTTTTCCATGACCTCCCGGATGGCAGCCGTAAGGCTTTCTGTCGTAACATCTTCATCCTGGATCACTTTGCTGTAGCCGCTTTTTTCAAAGGAGGCCGCGTTTAAGATCTGGTCTCCCCGGCTGGCCCGCTTGGAAAGCGGGATCAGGATATTGGGCTTCCGCAGGGCGAGAAACTCGCAGATGGCATTTGCGCCAGCCCGGGAGATCACAAGATCCGTCAGGGCAAAGATATCCGGCAGCTCTTTGGAAATATATTCAAACTGGGCGTAGCCCGGCGTGCCGTCCTTGGAGGGATCGGTCTTGCCCTTTCCTGCCAGATGAACAATCTGATAATCCTTTGTCAGAGTGGGAAGGGCTTCATGGATCGCCCGGTTAACGCTCGCTGCACCTGTGGAGCCGCCCATGACAAGGATCACCGGTTTTTCCCGGTTAAAGCCGAGAAATTCCGCACCCTTATCCGCATTTCCCTGAAAAAGCTCCGGACGGATGGGCGTTCCGGTGACGATGGCCTTTCCTTCGGGGAAGGTATCCCGAGTTTCCGGGAAATTACAGCAGACGCGGGTTGCCTTTGGCAGAGCCAGTTTATTGGCAAGTCCCGGGGTCATGTCCGATTCGTGGATGACTACAGGAATCTTTCTTTTTTTCGCGGCAAATACAACAGGAACGCTGACAAATCCGCCCTTGGAAAATACCACATCCGGTGCAAGCTTCTTCATGAGCTTTTTCGCTTCGCGGTAGCCCTTCAGAACCCGGAAGGGATCCGTGAAGTTTTTCCATGAAAAATACCGGCGGAGCTTACCGGAGGATATGCCGTAATAGGGAAGTCCGGCTTCCGTGACCAGCTTCTTTTCTATGCCATCATAGCTTCCGATGTAGCTGATGCTGAAACCCAGCTCTTTAAGACGGGGCACCATGGCGAGGTTTGGTGTGACATGACCGCCGGTCCCGCCGCCGGTCAGAACGATTTTCTTACTCAATGCCGATTCTCCTTGTCTGAATATCATGCTTTACAGTGTATTTCTGCATCCTTTCTGATATCCCGATGATTATAGCATTTTTATTTTGCTTCGGCAATCGGTTCTGTGAAGAGTTGAGAAAGGGATTGTTTTCTTTCTGTTTTTTGTTATTATGATAAGGGTAAGCGTTCAGCATGCAGGATAAATGTGCATATTGTGTTTTTTATTTTTAGTTCCGGGCGTGTCCGGGGCGGCAGATGAAGACAATCGGAAATAAGGGAGCTATCAATGAACGAGGAAGCTTTAATCCTGAAAAAGGGAGAGGGCAGAACGATAAAGGCCGGAGGCGCCTGGATCTATGATAACGAAATTGACCGGATCCCCGGAGATATTCCGGACGGCGAGGTGATCCGGGTGGAGGATTTTGACGGATATCCCATGGGATGGGGAATCCTGAACCGCCGGTCGAAGATCACGGTCCGGATGCTGACAAGGGATCCTTCGGCAGTGATTAATGACAGCTTTATCCAAAGCAGGGTAAAGGCGGCATGGGAATACCGCAGGAGCGTTACGGACATCTCATCCTGCCGGCTGATCTTCGGAGAAGCGGATTTTCTTCCCGGACTTGTGGTGGATAAATATGAGGATGTGCTGGTGGTGGAATCTCTGGCGCTGGGCATAGACCGGATGAAGGAGAAAATCCTGCAGTTCCTTGTAGATATTCTCCGGGAGGACGGGATAAAGATCCGCGCGGTATATGAGCGGAGCGATGCGAAGATCCGTCTGAAGGAAGGGCTTCCCAGAGAAAAGGGACTTCTTTCCCTTTATGAGGGAGAAAGCTTTGACCCGCATATCCGGATCACGGAAAACGGGGTAAAATACATTGTAGACGTGGAAAATGGTCAGAAGACCGGCTTCTTTCTGGATCAGAAGGGGAACCGGATGGCCATGCAGCAGCTGGTGCGGCGGATGAAGGCAGCGGGGGAGACGGTTCATGTACTGGACTGCTTTACCCATACCGGCTCGTTCGCTCTGAACTGCGGACTTGGCGGAGCGGACAGCGTACTGGGCGTGGATGTTTCCGCTCTCGCTGTGGAACAGGCCCGGGAAAATGCAGAGCTGAACGGGCTTACGGACCGGGTGAAGTTTCAGGAGGCGGATGTGCTGGATCTTCTGCCGAAGCTGACGGAGGAAGGCCAAAAGTATGATGTGGTGATTCTGGATCCTCCGGCCTTTACCAAGACAAGAGATAAGGTGAAGCAGGCGGCAAAGGGCTACAGGGAGATCAATATCCGGGGCATGAAGCTGACCCGTAATGGCGGATATCTGGCCACCTGTTCATGCTCGCACTTCATGGATTATGAAACCTTTACTGCCGTGATCGGTCAGGCGGCCAGAGCTGCCCATGTCCGGCTCCGGCAGGTGGAATACCGTACACAGGCGCCGGATCATCCGATCCTCTGGTCGGGGGACGAGGCCGGGTATTATCTGAAATTCTATATCTTTCAGGTGCTGGAGGAACGCTGACCGGCCTTGCATCGCTGTGTCCGGACGAAGCAAAACCGGCTGCTTGCAGACGAGTTTTGGCCTTTTATATCATGAATCCTGCGAAGCAGGAACCTAAAAACATGAGGAAAGTGTCTGTGAAGCAGACGGTAGAGCGCGGGACGCGCGGACTTTCCGAATGTTTTTTAGGGAGCTGTGAAAAGAAAGACGAGGAAGCAGAAACCTAAAAACATTAGGAAACAAATCGGGAAACGGGAGAATCCAATGGTAAGAAGAACGGAAAAATCCATAAAAAAACTGAGCAGGAACCGGTGGTGGCTGACCATTCCGATCGTCATATTTCTTTCCATCTGCACATATCAGCTGCTCGTGGTATCCATGAGGGGACTGATCTATTATATTATGGAGAAATCTCTGGAGGAGGATTATCTGCGGGCCTCTGACCTTATGGAAATGTATGAATATGCCGAGAAGAATAACGACATTAATGTAAAGAAATTCCTCGGTTTAAACGAAAGAGAATGGTTTGTTACGGACAGAGAGGGAACCATACTGGATGGAGATTCCGAAAATACCTGCGGAGAAAACTCGGCTGTACTTACAAAGATGGATTTTATCTCAGAGATCACTGTTCATGAGGATCTGGAATCGGATGTCCTGTATATTTCGAATGGCGGCCTTGCCATACGTTACAAAAAGCTGTTTAAGGAGATTGATCATTCTTTTGAGGAAACCCCAGAAACGGAACTCCCGGATGAAATGAAGGATCTCAGTGAGGAGGAGATGGATGAGCATGACCTTATGCTGGTCAGCCGGAATCTGGAGGACCGTGCCAGTTTTCCGGTCTGGGCAGAGATTCCCATGCAGGATGGCCGGATATTTATGGCAAAGATATTCTTCCGTGTGGATGCAGGGGATCTGACTGTGGTAGTAATTGCCGTGGCTGTTCTGTTTCTGTTCCTGTTCATCCTTTTCGTTTATCTGGTGATCCGGACGATAAGGCTGAGAAGAAAGCAGAAGAAGTTGACACTGCTTTATCATACAGATGAGATCACCGGCGGTTACAACTGGAAATGGATGCATGCCGCCGGAGAAAGGTACCTGAAAAAGAAGAAAACAGCGAAGATGAATTTCGCCATGCTGGACATTGATTTTGATCAGTACCGGAATTACTGCATCTGCCACACCGTTGAGGAAGGGGAGAAGCTTCTGGAAAAGCTGGATGAGGTGATCGGCAATAATATCGCTAAGAAAGAGATGAGTGCACATTACGGCTCGGCCAGCTTTGCTGTTCTCCTGCGTTATGACCGGGAGGAGGAGCTGCTGGAACGGGTAAAGGCGCTTATTGGCAGCCTGGAACAGGCGGCTCCCGGCCAGAGGGTACGTTTTCATGTCGGAATCGACCTGATCCCCGCCAGTCTGAATGAGAATGGAAGAGCAGTAAAACGGAAAAAGGTGGATCTGGAAACCTTATATAATAACGCCAATGCGGCAAGGATGACGCTGGAGTCAAAAGCGGAGTCCGCGGTGCAGATCTTCGACAGCGGGCTGGTAGAGGAACAGAAGTGGAATCTTTCTGTTCAGGAAAATCAGGAAAAGGCTCTTAGGGCTGAGGAGTTTGTGGTTTATTACCAGCCTAAATATGATCCCCGGACCAATATGCTTTCCGGAGCGGAGGCCTTGATCCGTTGGAACAGCCCGGAGCTCGGCTTTGTCTCCCCGGGCAGATTCATCCCCATATTTGAAAACAACGGGTTTATTACAGAAATCGATCATTATATGATCCGCCATGTGGCGGCAGATCAGAAGAAATGGCTGGACCAGGGCTATCATCTGGTGCCGGTGTCCGTCAATGTTTCCCGGGCGCATTTTGCCGAGAATGATCTTGCAGAGCAGATCCGGGATATGGTGGATGAAGCGGGAACGCCTCATCGGTATATTGAGATCGAGCTGACGGAAAGCGCGTTCTTCGATGATAAGAAGGCACTCGTCTCAACAATCCGTAAGCTGAAGAAATACGGCTTTACCGTATCCATGGACGACTTCGGTTCAGGCTATTCCTCCCTGAATTCCCTGAAGGATATGCCGCTGGACGTGCTGAAGCTGGATGCGGAATTCTTCCGCGGGGATGTTGAAGATTCCCGGGGAGAGATCGTGGTATCGGAGGCAATCCGTCTGGCCAAGAGTCTTCATATGCGTACGGTGGCAGAGGGCGTTGAAATAAAGAAACAGGTGGATTTTCTGGCGGATCAGGGCTGTGATATGATACAGGGCTACTACTATGCAAAGCCTATGCCGGGAGAAGAGTATGAGGTCCGGATGAAAACCGGTTTCAAGGACCCGGAGGCCGAGAAGATGAACGAAGAAATGGACCGGAAGACGGAGGAGGCAGGTCAGAGCGGGGAGCAGGCCGGGGAGAGCATATAAAAGAAAGCTCAGGACAGGAACAGGTCTGAAACGAACGGGAAACCGGAAGACCAACCGGAAGTACAGGATCAGGTATATGGATACAGAACATACAGCAGAGCTTGAAAGATCAACAGAGTGTGAAAAATTATCAGAACAGGAAACGATAGTAGAACACGAAAAGATAACAGATTGGAAAACGCTTGTACCGGCTCTGGAAAGCTGGCACAGGAAAAACAGGCGCCCGCTTCCCTGGAGAAGGGATCGGGAGCCTTATCATGTGTGGGTTTCGGAGATCATGCTTCAGCAGACCAGGATTGAGGCGGTGATCCCTTATTATGAGAGGTTCATGCGGGAGCTTCCTTCGCTGGAAAGCCTGGCAGAGGTGGACGAGGAGCGTCTGCTTAAGCTTTGGGAGGGACTTGGCTATTACAGCAGGGCGAGAAACCTGAAGCGGGCAGCCCGGATGATCATGGAGAAGTACGGCGGTGAATTCCCCGGCTCGGAGAAAGAAATACTTGCCCTGCCGGGAATCGGGCCATATACTGCGGGGGCAATATTATCGATTTCCTTCGGGAAGCCTGTTCCTGCGGTAGACGGTAACGTCCTCAGGGTCTATGCCCGGCTCGCGGCGCTGCAGGCGGATCCCGGCCGGCCGCAGGTAAAAAACAGCATAACGGAGGAATTGCGGGAAGCCTATCAATACGGTGAGCCCGGCATGGTGACGGAGGGGCTGATGGCTCTGGGACAGGAAATCTGTATTCCCAGGGGAGAGCCGCGCTGTCCGGCATGCCCGTTTTCCTCCGGCTGCCGTGCCCATGAGGAAGCGAGGGAACAGGAATATCCTCTTCGGCCGGAGAAAAAGAAAAGAACAAAGGAAAAGAGGGTACTGGCCATTCTGCTCTGCGGGGGGAAGGTGGCTATTGCCAAAAGAAAAAATGCCGGACTCCTGGCAGGACTCTGGGAGTTCCCCGCGGTGCCGGCGGAACCCGCTTTGTTGGAGGAACCCGCTTTGTTGGCGGAACCCACTTTGCCTGAGGAACCTGCCTCTCAGACAGATGCAGACCTGCAAACAGAACCTGCCCCTCAGGCAGATGCGAATCTGAAAACAGAAGCCGCCCTGCAAACAGAAACAGATTTTCAGGCGGAAAACAGGGCACTCCGGTATGCGGAGGCGCTCGGGCTCCATCCGGAAGAACTGCTTATGGTTACGGAGTATACGCATATCTTCACGCATAAGGAATGGGAGATGAAAGCGGTTTACATAAGATGCAAAAACCGGGGAGGCGGCCTGGTATGGGCGGCGCCGGAGGAGCTTCGGACGGTTTACGCCCTTCCCTCGGCCTTTCGTCCTTTTGCAGAACAGGTTCTTGCGAAAGACGCGGGAATGTGGTAGAATGCTCATTTGTATTCTTTTATATGAAAAATATGCAAAAAATATCAAAAAAGAAGGGGAGAGACCATGCAGGAATACATTCTGGAAACAGAAAATCTGACAAAGCGGTTTCGCTCGGTCACGGCAGTGGATAATGTAAGCATCCATATCCGTAAGGGCGCGATCTATGGTTTTATTGGAAGAAACGGCGCAGGTAAGACCACTATCATGAAGATGATCTCCGGTCTGGCCAATCCCACATCCGGTTCTTACAGGATGTTCGGACAGACAGGCGTCTCGATCAGAGACGTAAGACATAAAGTAGGCTGCCTGATCGAGGCGCCGGGAATCTACCCCGAGCTTACGGCTGTGCAGAATCTGAAGTGCAGATGTCTGGAGATCGGACAGGATATGTCGGTAATCCCGGAATATCTTACCCTTGTCGGCCTGGGCGATACAGGAAAGAAGAAGGCCGGAAAGTTTTCTCTGGGTATGAAGCAGAGACTGGGTATCGCCATGGCTATGGTTCAGGCACCTGAGTTCCTGATCCTGGATGAGCCCATCAACGGTCTGGATCCCCAGGGTATCCAGGAAATGCGGCATACCATTACCCGTCTGAATCAGGAATATGGCATTACCATCATGATCTCGAGCCATATCCTTTCCGAGCTTTCCAAGGTGGCTACCGATTATGGTATCATCCATCAGGGCAAGCTTCTGGCCGAGCTTACGGCAGACGATCTGGAGAACAGAGGCGCTGACCGGATCGAGCTTTCCGTGGATCAGATCGGGAAGGCGATGGAACTGGTTAAGGGCTGGGGTTATCCGAATATCCGGCAGACCTCCGAGCATGAGTTTGCCATTTATGCCAAGGGCGTCAACAGAGCTGAGCTGAACCGTGCGCTTGTCATGGAAGGCATCGGCGTGGATGAGCTGCGGCTGCATCATGAGGATATTGAAGAGTTCTATATGGCCGTTACCGAAGAAGGCCAGATGACAGGAGGTGCGGACATTGCTTAAACAGACGAAAATGTTCATCTACAGGATGATCAAATCCAAAAGCTTCTATGTGATCATGTCACTCGGCGTGCTGTTCGCATTGCTGACAATGTATCTCATGTCCCGCTTCAGCGAGAGCGGTAAGGAAGGCTTTGTATACGCTCACGCTATCTTCGACTTCTATCTGGAAAGCGGATTTTTCGCCATGTTCCTGGCAATCTTTGCTGTTATTGCTGTCTGCAGTGATTTTACCAGCGGCTATATCAAGAATATTGCCGGAAGACTCAGGATGAGATGGTATTATATCTGCTCCAAATCAATAGCCATTCTGCTGTATATGGTGCTTTGCCTGATCGTTTATATGGCTGCGGTATATTTATTCTCGGCCGTTTTCAATGTTGAAATAAAATGGATCGATGGTACGGTGCAGTATATTCTCTGCTGCGTGGTGAATGCCATTGCTGTGATCGCGATGGCCATTGCCATGTCCGAGCTTTTCCGGAAGACGGGAGCTGCCATTGCGCTGACAATCATGCTCTGCGCGGGACTTTTCGATTCGCTGCTGAATGCGGTGACCTTACTGGCCTTTGATTTCAATATTGCCTATTATCTTCCTGTGGGATGCCTTTCCAAGCTGACAAGTCCGGCAGAGAGCGGATTTAACTCGGGCTGTACATGGGTATTGTGCACATCCGCTATCTATATGGTTGTCCTGTTTGGCTTCAGCATTTTTGATTTCACGAGAAGAGATGCGGTATAAATCGAAAGTATTCCTTGTGTTTTCTGTCGAAAATGGTTAAAATGGACTTGTTATGTGGTGAAAACCGCAAACAATTATCAATAAAGGACTGAAAGCATGAAATTCGTACATATATCAGATGTATATCTGGGTACCGAAGCACCGGAGGAACCGGCCTGGAGAAAAGAGAGGCCGGCGGAGGTAAAGGAAACCTTTGAGAAGATCATTTCTTTCATGATCGAGGAAAAGGTGGAGCTCTTACTTGTTGCAGGGAACCTTTTTGCGGCGCCGCCCACCCGGGAGGAGCTGGACTGGCTGGATGAAAAGCTGTCTGCAGTACCCGGTCTTCGGACGGTCATCCTTTCCGGTCCGCAGGACTATGCGGCACCCGGAGCTCCGGTCAGTACCTATAAGTTCCGTTCCCGTACGGCGGTTCTTCCGGCGGGGCGGACAACAAACGCCTATCTTAAGGGAATCAATACCTGCGTGACGGGCGTGAGCTATGGCAGACCGGATTACCGCGACCGTATTCTGGAGGATATCGGACCGGGCAGGCAGGATGCCATCAACATCCTTCTGGCCAGTGGAGGCGACCGCCAGCATATGCCGTTCCGAAAGGATGTACTTGCCCGGAAGGGCTTCCAGTATGTGGCGCTGGGCGGAAAAAGGGAGCCGGTTCATGTGCTGAAAAACCGGATGGCCTACAGCGGTTCGCCCGAACCCTTTGAACCGGAGGAAACCGGACGAAGAGGCTTCGTTCTGGGCGAGGTGAAGGATGGAAAGACAGAGATCAGATTCTGTCATATCAATAAGAGAACCTTTGTGGATCTGGAGGTACAGGTTACACCATCCCTCTCCGATGAAGAGATTCAGACAGAGGTGGAAAACCGGATCATGAAGTTGGGGACCGAGAATATCTATTCCGTTATTCTGCGGGGCTTTTCCGCAGATGACATGAACCCCGATTTCCGGAGAGTATCCGATCGTTTCCGGATCAGCCGGATCATGAACCTGACCATACCGGAGAGAGAGCTTTCCACCCTCCGGCTGGAGAATTCCGGAAATCTGGCGGGAAGCTTTGTAAATGATATAGAACTGGATTATTCCGTAGACGATAAGATCCGGGAACGTGCCGAGCGGTACGGACTGGAAGCACTCATCATGGCAGAGGACAGATCGTAGATGTATTTATCAAAACTACTCCTTCGGGATTTTGGAAAATTTCATAATAAAGAGATCAGTCTGAAATCAGGGGTCAATGTGATCTGCGGAGACCGGGATTCCGGAAAGACAACGATCCGCGACTTTATTACCGGCATGCTTTTCGGCATTCACAGAAGAAGCGGATTCGGTTCGGAGCTTTCCGAATACGATAAGAGAAAACCGGAAACGAGATCCGGCTATTCCGGATCGGTTTATCTCCGGGATGAGGATAAGACCTATCTGGTGGACAGATCCTTCCTTACGGGAGCCAAAAAAACCTCTCTGATGGAGGTAAAGAGCGGCCGTGAGGTACGGCTGGCCAATCCGGACACACTTACCGGAACGGTGCTCAGCACAGACAGAAATACATATCGGGATACACAGTGTATTTCCGGTGACGGAGAGCAGACGGCCGACGGACTGGCAAGAGAGCTTTCCAATCTGTACCAGACCGGCTCGCCCAATCTGGATATTGAACGGGCCATCAGCTACCTGGAACAGGAAAAGAAAAAGCATGTTCCGAAGCCTATGGTTCGCCGGCTGGAGTCCATAGACCGGCAGCTGGAGGAATATGAATCCGTAGACCGGGATCTGGAAAAGCTGGAAAAGGAAAGGCGTGAGCTGAACGAGGAATTCATCATCGAAGCGGAAAAGCGTAAGCGCGTAGCCCGCAGGATGGTGGAGAATGAGGACGGCACCGTCACCTACGAAAAGGACGAGGAGCTGGATAAAAAGATCGACCGCATCACCAGGAAGGATACCACCTTCGGTGCGGAGGAACTGGATGAGGAAGAGGATAAGCCGCGTCTTACGGACAGGCTGAGCGTGATCATCGCCGTGGGCATCTTTGTGATCGCTGTCATCGCAGTTGTTGTATATATGCTCCCCTTCGAGCCGGCAATCCGTCACCTGTTTATTATCTTTACTGCGCTGTTTGTTGTTCTGACGATAATCGATGGCCTCAGGATCAAGGGCTACTTCGATTCCGACGATGGTGACGATACCCCGTCGGAGGAGGAATTCCATAAGGTTCTCCAGGAGCTGGAAACGGAAAAGGAAAAGGAAGAGGAAATCGAGTTCGACATGACCTTTGCCAAAGAATTCCAGGAAAAGAAGGCGGCTCTTGCGGAAAGAGAGAATGCGCTTCTGGAAAAGAGGAACGAGAGAGAGCGTCTGAAGGCGGAATACAGCTCTGTGTTCCGGAAAAAGAGCGAGCTGGAGGATGAGCTTGTTGCCATCACCCTTGCAGCGGCAAGACTCCGTTCAGCATCCGAGAAGATTCAGAAGGAAACCGCGGAAGAGCTTTTCCCGAATATTTCCGCATTCCTGCCAATCCTGACAGATCATGAATGGAACGGTCTCATTTTCGACGATCAGGGCGGTCTTCTGGTCACGGGAGATTCCGGAACAGAACCCCTGAAGGGTCTGGAGAAATCCATGATCGGAAAGGTTACGCTGGCAGTCCGGCTGGCTGTGGCAGGCTATTTTGCCCGGAAGGAGGCAACACCCCTTATTCTGGATGATGCAGTCCGCTGCGAAGATGAAAAAGATTACAAGGCGCTGGCCGAAGCCCTTAACCTGCTGAACCGTGAACAGGTCATTCTGCTCACCTCGGACAGGGGCATGAAGGACGGCCTTACTGCAGGCGGCCTGAAACTGAATTATACTGAGCTTTGAGTGAACCCAGATGTACCGGCTGCGCTTTGCGGCCGGTTCTTTTTTCAGTTTGCGCGCCATGGGCGCGCTCTAACGGGTGAAAGTCCCGAGTACGCGTAGGCAACGACGAAGTACATAGCTGAACAGCAAGGGTGTCCATCG
>DFHD01000103.1:0-2638 GCA_002372545.1 Lachnospiraceae bacterium UBA3732
TCATCCGCTTCCGGTATTTGATATTCACCAAGGCCAAGTAATCGGAAATAGGCATTATCCTCTTCAACCGCTGTCGTTGCGTCAGCAATCCATCCCTGACCATCAGGAACCGATCTTCCGTATCTCTCATTATCCGTATTCCAATCTTCTTTTCCTGTCACTTGAAAATCACCAATATAGCTTACATCAGCAGCAGACTGCCGCCAACTGTCATAGGTATTGGTTGCCGCGCCAAGGCTTGTTTTATACATAAATTCGAGAAACAGAAGGTCGAAATAATACACGTCGGAACCTTTTTCATAATCTAATCTACTGTCATATATTTCCGGATCTGACAAAAACGGATTTTTTTCTCTTTCATACTGCTTTTCATAATTGGTGACTTTCCATTTACCCGATGTCTTGTAACCCGATCCCATAAGATTCGCAAACGCAAGAAAGGCATTATACATCTCCGGCGTCAGACAATAGCCGGTGACCGACTGTACATCAACAACCGATTTTTCATCTCGAAAATCATACGCATACGGCACGACAACATTATAAAAATATGCTTCCACCACCGATTCCGGAGTTGGATAAGCCGGGCCGGACGATTCTTCCCTTTTGGCAGAAACCTTTTCTTCCGGTCTTTTCATGAATAATACAATAATAACGCCTGCCGTGATCAAAACAAGGATCAAAGCTATGATCAGAGAAAGTTTTTTATACTTCATGTATTCACCTATTTCTTGAGATATTTTTCACTAACTTCCGGATATAGTTGATAGCGGCTGCTGGTTCCCAGATTGCAAACACCAACCACAAATTCGTTCGACGCTGTCTGTTTCACATAAAAATAGTGTTTATTCGTATCGAACTGGTACACTGGTTCCGGATAATATCCACCCAGATTCTGATAAAAATAGTCGGCCACCCGATAGGCAAATCCATCACTGTTATGAGCCATGCCATAGTCACTTAGTATCACTCTCTCATCTATAGGAAATCCCCAGCCATAACTAAAATAATTTTCACTAAACTTCAGTTCCCCGGCTTCTTTATCGCGTTTGTAAGCCGATTCAATGGCTTCCGCAATTCTCGCTGCCGTCTCAATATCCTGCTGTTTTAATTGTTCTTTTTCCGCATCGGAATACTGCGGTGCTTCCGCTTCCATCGTTTTTTTCTGCTGGGATACCGAAATGGTTTCATGAATCATTTTGGGGTGTTCATCCAGGTATTTCTTCACAAAAATAATCGATGCCAAACAGACAATCAAAACGGCCGGAATCAGATACAGCCATGCAGAGCTCCCCTTGTTATTCTGTGTTCCGGACGGCAAGGTATTCATCTGGCCATACGTGGGACCATAGCCTTGATTATATTCCTGATTGTGTGGCTGTTTGTATAGCTGTTTGTATGATTGGTTGTACGATTGATCATGCGGTGACTGATTGTAGGATTGCCCCTGCGGCTGCATATATCGATTTCCACTGTTTATGCCTTCAGGCTGGGTATAACTGTTTCCATAACCTGAATTATACCCCGAACCGGCAGTTGTCGTTTGACGATTATCTGCTCCGCATACCGGGCAGATATACCCGTCATAGATATTTGAACCACAATGATAACAAAACATCCCAAATTCTCCTGTTTTCACTGTTCTGACAGTATTATATACCCATAAATCCGATTATACCCGTATTTATGGTCATATGCAATACATTCTTTTCTTTCTACAATGGGTTTATATCACTATTGAAACGGGAGTGTTATCCATTGATCAGTTACGAACCTCTATGGAAAACAATGAAAGAAAAGAATATATCTACCTACCGTTTGAACAAGGAAGGAATATCCCGCGGTACTATTTACTGCCTGCAGCACGGCGAAGGAATCTCCACGCATACGCTGAACAGGCTTTGTTCCATTTTGGATTGCAACGTTGAAGATATCATTGCCTTTCATAAAGATGAGGAAAATATGCCATAACACGCTTCTCACCAAAAGGTCTTCTCCTTCACGACCTCTCCAACATATCCAGACAGAGCCGAATCATATCGTTTATCATCAATCTGTTCAACCGTTTCATTACAATCCCTGTTCCATTTCAGTTCAATAATGATAGCCGATACAATTCATACGGCTCGTTATCGATCATCTCGCACTTTGCGTTCGATAAAAGAACCCCTTGGATGAGATGCACCGATCGGGGTGCACCCCTTCCAGGGGGTTCAGATCATCTGCTACAGCCACTCCTTGCGAAGTGACCGTAACAGATTATAAGGTCTACAGGTTACTTTGTTGCACCACAACTTGTGCAGTATGTCTCAGTGTGAGTTACGGCATCGTGATGCTTTGTAGTATACTCCGCATCGTGATGTACTGTCTTGTACTCAGCATCGTGATGTACTGTGTCATAGCCAACAAGAACATTTTCATATTTACCCTGGGCTTCAAGACGACCGCAATATGGACAAGGACCATTATCGTTGGCAGGGCTACCGCAACCACAGCAAACCCAAACACGCTTTTCTTCGTATCTAGGCACCTGCTCATCCCAAGCTTCCTTGGTGCAGACCTGTTCATCCCAAGCTTCCTTGGTGCAGACCTGTTCATCCCAAGCGTCTTGGTCTGTAACAGTTCTTGTTGCCCAAGT
>DFHD01000103.1:2772-7823 GCA_002372545.1 Lachnospiraceae bacterium UBA3732
AGTAGGCTTCTTAGACTCAGTAGTAGAAGGCTTCTTTGCTTCAGTAGTAGTTTCTTCTGTGGTAGAAGGCTTTTCTGTAGTAGTCTCGGTCTTCTTGTCGTCGTCTACCTGAACGCCCATAGAAATCCACCAGTCGGCGTCTTTCTTGTTGGTTTCTGTAGTAGCCTCTTCGGTTTCAGCTTCTGTTGCGGTTGCTTCAGACTTCTCCGTTGTGGCTTCAGCTTTCTTTGCTTCATCCTCATTACCGGAAGAAGCACCCACCGTACTGATTGATTCTTTTTTATCGGTACCGTTCAGGAGATACCAGCTTCCGAATCCGCCGCCGGCAAGAAGAATAGCTGCAAGAGAAGCGATTAAAATCTTTTTTTTCATATCATTCGTCCTCACTTAAATGAAAAACAGTCAATCATAAACGTTTCATTATTATCTTATGAAAACAGTATAACATTTTTGAAACAGAAAAAATCTGTACAAACCCATAATTCCGGGTATTTTTTTTAAAAAATTATACTCGCGCGTTCCGGGATATGCAAGCAAAATATTCACTGCATCTTTACAGTTTTCATCCGATACTGCACAGGGCTCATGTTTCCGAGCCGGCTCTTTTTTCTCTCCGTATTATAGAATGCAATATACGAATGGATTGCCGCACAGAGTTCGGAAAAATACTTCCACTCTTTCGGATAAATGAGTTCCGTTTTGAGCTGGGCAAAAAAACTTTCCGCAAGCGCATTGTCGTAGCAGCTGCCCTTTACAGTCATGCTTCTTTTATACCCAAATCGCTCGAGCATCTGCATATATGCGTTCGTTCTGTAGAACCAGCCCCGGTCGCTGTGCAGAATGGGATGTACATCCGGATACCGGAAATGTGCGTGATCCACAGCTTTCAGAACCGTGACCAGATCCGCCTTGTCAGATATTCTGTATCCAACCACTTCCGTACTGTAGCTGTCGATTACAACGCATAGATAAAGTTTTCTGTCTCCATAGGTGATCTCCGTCATATCCGTCACCCATTTTTTTCCAAAGCTCTTTGCGGAAAAGTCACGCATTAAAAGGTCTTCTCCTTCAGTACCAAACTGCTTATTGTAGGTATCGAATTTCTTTTCCGGAAGCTCCGCCTGCTTCTTTCGCAATTTACAGCAAAGCCCCTCCTCCTTCATCAGGCGAAGCACTAGCTTATGGTTTAGCAGGTATCCTCTCTCCCGGAGCGCGCTGGTCATCCTGCGGTAACCGTAGCTTCCAAAGCTCTCCTTCTGAATATCCGCCATAAGCTGCCGGATCAGCCTGTAATCATCCTTCGCGTATCCATTTGTTTTTTTCAATATTTGATCCTCCTTCACATGAATTTATGTGAGATCAGTTTACGCCGGAGCAAAAAAAGTGCCGGTAATTTCTACCGACACCTTTTTCATTGATTCGTACATGCTGTTCTGACCGCAGCCCCCCTGCCGGCCGTAGACGCTCTGCTTCATTATTTATTCATCCAGGAAATCATCTTCCTCTTCGTCTTCGTATTCGTCCTCTTCTTCGTACTCTTCCTCGTATCCGCCGTCCTCTTCGTACTCTTCCTCTTCCTCATCGAATTCATCATCCGTGTAGGCAGGCGCTTGGTAAGCTTCCTGCTGGCCTGCCTGCGCAGGCTGCTGGGAAGAGCCATTGATCAGATTGATGCTGGCATCCAATTCACTCAGATTGGATTCCATGGTATATACATTATTCTCCAGGCTCTCGCAGAGATTTCTGTAATTCTCATTCTCCGCCTCAAGCGTAGCAGCCATGAATTCCTTCATTTCGGAAATCTTCTGTTTGGTATAGAGCATGCCACTGAGACGAACCTCCGTAGCTTCTGCCGTTGCCTCACTGACAATACGCTGCGCTTCCGCCTTGGCAGCATCCACGATCTCGCCGGCCCTGATATTGGCCAGCTCGGTGATGTGGTTGGAATCCACAAGCCTGTTAGCCTCGTTCACAGATTCAGAAATAATGGCATCGGATCGGGTTCTGGCAGATGCAAGGATAGCTTCCTTGTTTCTCATGATCTTTCTGCATCTCTCGATCTCACTGGGCAGCTTCATTTTCAATTCGTTCAGAAGCCTTTCTATCTCGTCCTTCGGTACGACGATCTTGTTTGAGGACAGGGGCTGATATTTGCACTGCCCGATAAATACCTCAATCTCCTGAATTAAATCCTCAACGCCCTTCTTTCCCATTTTTTTAACCTCCTGTAAAACTTAGCCTATTAGTTTTTCTTCTATTTTCATCAATACCGGTTCGGGAACAAACTGTTCCACTGTTTTTCCGTATGACGCAAACTCCCTGACCATACTCGAACTGATAAAGGAATGGGTGGGATCCGCTGCCAGAAACAGAGTCTCTATTCCGCCGGAAAAGCTGCGGTTAGCCTGTGCCATCCTAAGCTCCTCTCCAAAATCCGTAATCTCCCTCAGTCCTCTGATGATGGCTCCGATCTCCCGCTCCTTCACATAATCGATCAGCAGTCCGTCGTAAAAGTCCACAAAAACATTCGGGATATCACCCACGACCTCTTTTAACATATTAACACGTTCTTCGACAGAAAACAACGAGGATTTTTTAGAAGAATTATGAAGAAGGCAGACATGTACCTCTTCAAAGAGCAGAGAAGCCCTCCTGATCACATCCAGATGCCCGTAGGTCGGAGGGTCAAAGCTCCCCGGATATACTACCTTCATTCCACTTCCTCCTTCCGTTTCAGAAAAACATGCTTATTGGTCTTATAGTTTTTTTCCTTATATACGGTAAACACCGTTTCCGTTTCCACATAGTCAAAATCCGTTTTATCGTCCGCTTCCACAACGATCACCACCTCCGGATTCCGGAAGGTCTTTCCGCTGAGGATCATGAGCGCTTCCTTTTCCAGCTCCTTTCCGTAGGGCGGATCGATAAAGATGACATCCTCATCTATCTCCTTCCTGCCCCGCAAAAAATTCAGCGCGTCGCCCTTAACGATCCTGGCTTCCTTTTCAAACTTCGTAAAGCGGATATTTTCCTCTATGCACCGGATGGCCTCTCTGCCCTGTTCTACAAAACAGGCCGTCTCCGCCCCCCGGGAAAGCGCCTCAATTCCCACGGCTCCGCTCCCCGCAAAAAGATCCAGAAAGCGGCAGCCCGGGATATAGGGCATCAGTATGTTAAACAAAGTCTCCTTATACCGGTCGAGGGTAGGTCTGGTTCCCTCTCCCTCTACCGATCTGAGCGGAAGACTCCTCCTTGTTCCCGCTATGACACGCATGGTTCTCCTCCTATTTTCCGCTGATCTTTTTCTTCAGCCAGATACCTGTTTCCGAAAGGTCATCATCCTCCCAGCCGCTTGTCTTTGTGCAGGAGGAAGAGATCAGTGAAGAGGTTTCGTTCTTATTGGAAAGATTCCACCCGATGTAAGACAGATTGTACTCTCCGATCAGACTAAACCATTCATCTGCAGAGTCATAATCGATCCCGCCGTTTCCGGAGGCATCACAGATGCTGAACTCGGACACGATCATGGCCAGCCCCTTATCATGGGCCTCCTTCACCTTATTCCGGATATTGTCCTTATGCGTGGCCGCATAGAAATGAACGGTATACAGCAGGTTATCATAATCGGTAATGGGATCCGCCGCCGCAAGGTCCACATCCTGTGACCAGGTAGGCGTTCCGACGATGATCACTGCATCCTTTTTATTGTTCCGGATCACAGGGATCACATCCTCTGCATATTCCTTAACATCACTCCAGGTTGTGCTTCCATTCGGCTCATTGCAGATTTCGAAAAGCACGTTGTCATAATCCGCATAACGGGCAGACATCTCATCGAAGAACAGAATAGCCTCATCCTCGTTGCTGAGCGGATTGGAATCGCTCAGAATATGCCAGTCGATCAGCACATACATGCCGAGCTCCGTGGCATAGGAAACGCCGTCGTTTACCAGCTTCTTCAGCGCCTCCTTATCCCCGCCGGAGCAGTATCCGCCGCTCTCGCCGGTATACATGGCAAGGCGGATCACATTGGCGCCCCACTCATCACGGAACTCGCGAAAAGCATCCTTGTTTACATATTCCGGGAACCAGGCAAGTCCATGGGTGGATATTCCCTTCAGCTGATAAGGCTTTCCATTTTTATCCACAAGGTCAGTTCCTTTTACGGAAAGCGCACCATGATTCTCCAGGGGACTGCCTGTTTCCGCTGCCGGTTTTTCCTGCTTCACTTCCTCTTTTTTCTCATCGGAAAGAGGCTTAACCGGCTCCTTCTCCGCATCCTTCAGTTCGCCGGCAATATAGATCGGGAAGGATTTCTTTCCCGTCAGCAGCTTTACCGTGCTCTCTGCTGCTTCGGATGAGGGGAAGGAAATCTGAACGCCCATATCGATTCCCTGTCCCTTGGGGATGGTTTCGCTGTAATCCACTGCCGTCGCGGAAAGGGTATCTCCCGTAATCTCATATTCTGCACTCCAGCCGTTAACGATCTTGCAATCGGTAAAGCCGGGAAGACGGATCTCCCAGTCCTTCTGGTCGGAACCGGAACTGTTGGTAACCGTGATATTAAACTGCCGTACTGTCCGGCCGCCATCTTCCCATCCGTCTCCGGATGCCACCTTACAGTTCAGCTCATAGGTCGTACCTTCGCCACCCTCGGGAGCTTTTTCTTCAGTCTTCGCTTTTTTCTCTTCTTCGGTTTTCCCGGCTTCCGTTTCCGCTTCGGAAGTTTTTTCGGAAGCTTTTTCGGATTTTTCTTTGGAATCGGTGCTTTCCGCCTGCGCCTCCTCCGTCTCAGACGCAGCCTGTTCCTCCGTTACCACGGAAGCATCATTCTTCTTTTCCTTTTTTTCTTTTCCTTTAGCTCCGGCAATGATAAAAATGAGAAGGCCGACTACCAGAACGCCCAGTCCGATCACCACAGGGAGCAGGGGATTTTTCTTCCCGCCGGCTTTCTTTTTCCCGGCTGCTTCAGCCTTTTTTTCTCCGGCCGCTTCGTTTTTCTTCCCGCCGGCTTTGTCCTTTTCAGCCCTCTCAGATTCAAAATCTTCCGT
>DFHD01000116.1 GCA_002372545.1 Lachnospiraceae bacterium UBA3732
CAAGGATCAGCTTGACGCAAATGTTGCATTTGTTTCAGCAGATAATGGTGGAATTAACGATAATGGTACAGTGAGATGGATAATCAAGGATGTTCCTGCAGGAGCAGAGGGTAAGGTAACTCTTACAGTTAAAGTCCTTGAAGGAGCTCTTAAATCAAAGGGTGGACCTGATAAGGTAGTGAACGGTGGAGAGACAGCAACTGTTCAGATCGGAAATGATGATATATACACGCTTGAAATCGTAGAAAATCCTGTAAAAGAAAAATCGGCGGGAACTACGGAAACAAGCGACAAAACTTCTAACAAAACTTCCGACAAAACACCCAACAAAACATCGAACACAACCGTAGTTAAAACCGGAGATGAAACAGCCCTCCTTACACTCTTCCTTATGATGAGTATAGCTGCAGCAGGAGTTGTGGCAGTACTCTATAAGAAGAGAAAAAGAAGATAATAAGTAATGCATGTATGCGCCTGTGGGTGAAAGCTCACAGGCGCATATTTTACAGTTAACGGGAGCGGCAGGAGGGGCTGACGGTAAAAGCATCCATACCCCTTCGGCAGATCAGCTGCTTTCTTGACAGTTTATGGCCGAAACCAATATAATGATACAAAGGTCAAAAGGTCATTTTTGACATGCTTGCATGGTTATGGCACGCAAAACACCGAAACCGCAGTCGTTTTTCACTAAAAATGACGAGAGTTATTTTTACAGGAAGTTCACATATAAGAGGAGCAGATCGTTGAGTTTACATAAGATAGTAAGTATAACAGAAGCGGACTTTGGCTGTGAGGAGCATACAGACGGACCGCATGCAGTTCTTATTTTTGAAGATGGCACCAAACGCGAGGTTTCTGAAAAATGGATTTCGGAAAATAAAGTGGAAGAGGGAAAATCTGTCTGGATTAAAGAGGATAAATCGATAATCAGGGCAATCAGTGTTGTTGCAGCAGTGATCCGGCAGGGGAATAAGATATTTGCAACAGAGAGGGGCTATGGAGAGTTTAAGGACAGATGGGAGTTTCCCGGAGGAAAGATCGAGCCGGGAGAAGATCCGGAGGCTGCTCTTGTCAGAGAGATAAAGGAAGAGCTGGATACGGAAATCCAGGTAGGAAGTCTTATAAAAACAGTAGAGACAGATTATCCTTCATTTCATATCACCATGTATGTTTACTGGTGCGATATAGTAAAGGGTGATCTTACATTATTAGAGCATGAAGCGGCAAAGTGGGTGGAGATCAATGATAAACTCCCATATGCAGTAGACTGGCTTCCGGCAGACCTTGAAGTTGTCCTTGAACTTCTGGAACATAGGTGCCTCTGAAAGCGGTCAGAAGGAAAGCTACGGCTAAGAATTTTGAGAAAAAAATGAAATGGAGTCGCTGGAAAAAAGAGAATTATAATAGTAAAATACAGGATCACAATCGGAGTTTGAGATGGTAAATTTTCACGCCGCTCCTCTTGTGTTTTGACGGAAAATCCATATAATTGAGTATAGGTAATGAATGACAGACAGGCACTGTTTGGGGAGGAAAATATGTTAGCAAAAGGGAAAATCTGGGTTGCCAATACAGAAAACGGAGAGAGGATTGAAATGCTGCCGAAGCTGGCCAATCGCCATGGTCTTGTGGCCGGTGCAACGGGTACCGGCAAGACCGTTACGCTGAAGGTGCTGGCAGAAAGCTTTTCGGATATGGGAGTACCTGTTTTTATCGCGGATGTAAAGGGGGATATTGCCGGGCTTTCCCAGCCGGGAAACATGACAGAGGATATGCAGAGCCGTATTGACCGCTTCGGTCTGGCCGAGGAAAACTTTTCTCTGCAGGGCTATCCGGTAACGATCTTTGACCTTTACGGAGAGAAGGGCATCCGTCTCCGGACCACCATTTCGGAAATGGGACCGCTTCTTCTCGGCAGACTGCTGGAGCTGAACGATCTCCAGAGTGATATCCTTTCTATTGTATTTAAGATCGCGGATGAGAATAACCTTCTGCTTATCGATACCAAGGACCTGAAGTCCATGCTGAACTATGTATCGGAGCATAATAAGGACTTTGAAGCAGATTACGGAAAGATGAGTCCCGCCTCCATTGCGGCAATCATCCGGGCGCTGGTAGCTTTGGAGGTTGCCGGCGGAGATCAGTTCTTTGGAGAGACCGCTCTGAATATCATGGACCTCTTTGCCATCGGGGCAGGAGGAAAGGGTATGATCAATATTCTGGACAGCGAGAGCCTGATCAGCAATACCAGACTGTATTCCACCTTTCTGCTCTGGCTCCTTTCCGAGCTTTTTGAGCGGCTTCCGGAGGTTGGCGATCTGGACAGACCCAAGATGATCTTCTTCTTTGATGAGGCGCATCTTCTCTTTAACGATGCCCCCAAGGCACTGTTGGAAAAGATTGAGCAGGTAGTGAAGCTTGTGCGTTCCAAGGGCGTGGGTGTATATTTCTGCACCCAGAATCCCCGGGATATTCCCGATGGCGTTCTTGCGCAGCTTGGCAACAAGATCCAGCATGGCCTCCGGGCATATACCCCCTCCGACCAGAAGGCGGTAAAGGCGGCGGCTTCTTCCTTCCGGGAGAATCCGGACTTTAATACCTATGATACGATCCTGAATCTGGGAACAGGTGAGGCCGTGGTTTCCTTCCTGGATGAAAAGGGTATTCCCGGTATGGCGCAAAAGGCATATATTCTGCCGCCGGCATCCAGCTTCGGCGCAATCTCCGAAAGCCAGAGAGACAATCTGGTGAAGGGAAGCATTCTGTATTCCAAGTATTATGAGAGTGTGGATCCGGAGTCTGCCTATGAGATCTTGGTCCGTCTGGGCGTAGAAGAGGCAGAGGCAGCTGAGGCTGCCAGGATCGAAGCAGAGGAAGAAAAGCAGAGGCTGAAGGAAGAAGCGGCGGCTGAGAAGGAAAAGGCAAGACTGGAGGCGGCTGAAGAAAAGGCCAGGCTCCGGGCTGAGGCACAGGCTATCCGGGAACGGGAAAAGGCTGCCGAGCGGGCCGAAAAGGAAGCGCAGAGGAAGAAGGACGCGGAAGAGAGAAAGCGGAAGCAGGCGATAAGTTCCGTAGGAAACTCCGCTGCAGGAACCGTTGGACGTGAAGTGGGCAAAAACGTGGGTAAGTCCTTCGGCAAGTTCGGGAAGACGCTGGGCGGAAACGTAGGAGCCAGTCTTGGACGCGGCCTGTTTGCCACCCTGTTTAAGCACTGATCCTGCCGGCCGAACGGAAACCAGCAGGGAATAAGGAATAATTTGGAGACGGTAATGAGCAGCCTTTTGATCAAGTGGTTCGTCAGGAACCCGGAAAATGTTCAAGATGAAAAAGTCCGACAGCGTTACGGTGTAGTGGCCGGCGCTGTCGGCATCTTTTGTAATTTTCTCCTGGCCGCGATCAAGGTTGTACTGGGCATTCTGACCGGTGCAATCTCCATAGCGGGCGACGCCGTGAATAACCTTTCGGATTCTGTTTCCTCTGTGGTTACACTGGTGGGATTCAGGGTCTCGGGTAAACCGGCAGACAGAGAACACCCCTACGGCCATGGCCGGGCGGAATATGTATCGGCCTTTATTGTGGCGGCTGCGGTGGTGACCATCGCACTGGAGCTGCTGAAGTCCTCCATTCAGGGCATCATCCACCATAAGGAGATCGATGTCAGTCCTGTGACCATCGTGATCCTTCTCTGCACCATCCTGGTGAAGTTCTGGATGGCCTCCTTTTATACAAAGGTGGGGAACAGGATACATTCCGAGGTGACGAAGGCGGCGGCAATGGACAGCCGGATGGACTGCATCATCACATCAGTGGCGCTCATCTCTGTTGCGCTGGTGCTGTTCTTCGGTGTGAATGTGGACAGCTATGCCGGCGTACTGGTTTCGCTTTTTGTTATCTGGTCCGGTATCCAAAGCGCTCTAGAAACCATCGGTACGCTGATGGGCAGGGCGCCGGCTCCGGAACTGGTCGAGGCCATCGAGAATATAGCCAGGGCAAATCCGGATATCATCGGCGTACATGACCTGAGGGTGCATGAATACGGCCCCAGCAGGAGGATCGCATCTATGCACGCGGAAATATCCTGTGCGGTGGGAATGATGCGCGCGCATGAGGTTGTGGATGCGATCGAAAGAGAGATTGTGGAAAAGGGTCTGGTGAACGAGATCACCATTCATATGGATCCTGTAGATCTGGAGGATAAGGAGAGACTTACTCTGGAAAAGGAAGTCATGGACATCCTCCGGGGCATGGGCGTCAGAGATGTGCATGATTTTCGGCTGCTGAGGACGCGGGACGGGGAGCGGCTGATCTTTGATGCGGTGGTGCCTTATGGTACTGCTCTGACAGAGGAGGAGCTGAAGGACGCGCTGATGGAGAAAATGGGAAAGGTACATCCGCAGCTCACGATCACCCTTCAGCTGGATCGGGCGTAGTCCTGCCTTTTGACCCTTGTATCATATAATGAAATGATCAAGATTACAGCAGAAAGAGGAAAGGCATGAAGAAAAAAGAAGCCTGGAAAATTCTGGGAATAGAAGAGACAGATGACAAAAGTCAGATCAAAAAGGCATACAGAGAAAGGCTGACGGTGGTTCATCCCGAAGATGATGCGGAAGGCTTTATGCGGCTCAGAGAGGCCTACGAAGCGGCAATCTCTGGCGAAGAACCGGAGGAGGATGCCGGAGAGGGAGAGGAAGAGACGCCTGTTTTTTCACCTGAGGGAATGGCGCTGGCGGCAAGGCTTCTCGAAATGTATGACCATTTTGATGTGCGGATCAATACGGAGGAATGGCGTAAGCTTTTCGAGGAGGAATTCTTTGTTTCGCTGGAAACTGGGGACGAGGCCTTTCAGGTTCTGATGCGCTTTTTGATGGATCATATCCGGCTGCCGCACAAGGTGATGAAGCTGATCATCGATCATTTTGAGATCGTGCGGAGAAGAGGGGAGCTGATCGAGGAATATCCGGAACGGTTCATCGATTTTCTGATCCGCAACGGGACATATCAGGACCGGCTGGACTACGAGCTTTTCGATCCGGCAGGAAAGGATGTGGATGAATATATCGAAACCTTTTACCGCATGAGCTATAACGGGGAAGAGGGGAACGATGAGGAAGAGGAGCAGGGACTGGAAAAGCTGAAAGGCTTTGAAAGCAGGAACCCGCTTCTTGACCTTTATCTGTTGAACCGCCGGATCAGAAAGCTGAATGTGGAATGGAGGAACGGGCCGGAGCAGCAGAGAAGCTTCCGGGAAGCCTGTGAGAAGGAGCTTGAGGAGGTTCGGGCAGAGCAGGAGGAGCTCATGAAGAAGTTCCCCGGCCATCCGGAGATCATGCGCAGCGTGGCCAGGATCTGCAGCCTGCAGGAGGACGCGGAAGGGCTGGAGAAAATCGTGGATGCGCTTCTTGAAAAGGATCCGGAGGAGCTTCAGAATCTGATGCTGAAGGGCAGGCTCCTTTATCTGAAAAAGGAGTTTAAGGAATCTGCGGATACCTATATGGAAATCCTGCAGAAGGACCGGTTCTATGAGCAGGCGTATTATGCCATGCACGAGGCTAACGAGGCACAGATCAGGCAGTATCGCGAGGCTATTCAGGAAAATCCGGAGGATGATGAAAAGAAGCTGGAGCTGGGGTGGTGCCTTTTTCAGAACGACCGGTATAACGAAGCGCTGGAAGCAATCAGAGATGTTGATCCCGAAGGGAAGGAGGCTTACGTCTTCCATAACCTGTCGGGACGGCTGTTCCTTTACACCGGGCGGCTGGAGGAGGCCGCTAAGCATCTGATCCGCTGGGGAGAGGAGATTAAAAAAATTGATCCCGAAGCGAAGGATGAGGAGAGTGTAAAAAGGCGTTCGAGAATGGGTCTTTCGCTTTATCTTCTTGCGGAAGCAAGGTTCAGGCAGAAAAAATATGATGAGGCCCGTCAGCTTCTGGATCAGGCGGAGAATTCCATTTTGCTGGATGGAATGGACGTTGATCTGCAGGAGCTTCGGATCAAGGTTGAGTTTTATGACAATAAGCTTCCGGAATGCTTCCGGCTGACAGAGGACATGCTGAAACGGGAACCCTTTAACTGTGCGGCTCTGCTGTTCCAGGCGAAGTGTCTTTACCGGTACGACCAGAACCGTGAGGCGTGGGAGGTGCTGAACCGTCTTCTGGAGATCAATCCTTACGAGCCTGATGCATGGCTGTACAGATGCTATATTCTGCAAGAGGCGGATCAGAATGAGGATGCGCTGAAACTTATTGAGGACTGCGAAAAACGGGGCGTGCTGAATGAACGGCTTCTGGAACAGAAGGGAAGACTGTACCATCATTTCGGTGAGGAAGAGAAGGTTCTGGAAGCTTTCCGCAGCATGCTGGAATATGCACATGAGGAGGGGGCGGATCCGGAAGATAAAAAGGAAAACCTTTTCCGGGCGTATGCAGGGGTCACGGCTTCTCTCTCCCGGATGAAACGCCTTGAAGAGGCAAAGGAGGTCTTCGAAGAGGCCTTTGAGGAACTTGGTTATGATCCGGATTTCTGGGTGGATTATACTGAGCTTCTGGTACGGATGGATAAGCTGGAGGAGGCGAAGGCCTTTGCCTTTGCCCGGCTGGAGGAACGAAGGGGGATGAAGGACGACTGGGATTCCCAGATCCTTCGGATGAATCTCTGCTGCTTCTGCGGAAATGAGGGTGATGTGGAGACGGCTTATCGGTTGTTCCGGGAAGGAATAGAGGCATTCCCGAGGGATCTTGCCGCTTACCATTGTATGGCGGAGGTGCTTTTGGAACATGGAAGAGAGAAGGAAGCACTGAAGCTTCTTTCCTCCGGGATGAAGAGCGTTCCCGAATCTGCCATGAATCATCTGGGTCTCTATCTCATGATCGCCGCTAAGGCTTATGACGGCAACCTGGCAGGAAATGAGGATCTTGTCGGGAAGATGAGAGACTATATTGCGGATGACTCGCGAGAGATCAAAGACTGGGATACGGAGTACGGTAGAAGGGGCGATTTCTACTTTGCCGTGGGCGAGGATGATAAGGCTCTGGAAATGGCAGAGGAGAAGCTGAAGCTGAGTCGCTCAATCTTTTATTACTTTTCCAATGCACATGGCGCATGGTACGCTAAGGGCAAGGTCTATTCCCGGCAGGGGAATCACGAAAAGGCTGCGGAATGCTACCGGAAGGCGATAGAGATATTCGGGCATCACAAGCTGTATGAGGATTGTCTGGCGGACGAGCTGGCGTTTCTTGAAGAGTATAAATAAAGACGAGACAGAAGGAGACGGATATTGATGAATGAAAGATATGCAGCAGTTCCTGATTACCACCTGCACACGGCCTTTTCCGGTGACTGCAAGACACCGCCGGAGGAACTGATCCTGCAGGCAATCTCGCAGGGGATGACCTCCCTTTGTGTAACGGATCATAACGATCTGGATCATCCGGTCCTGCCGGACCCGGTGGATTTCCATCTGGATACAGAGGTTTACATAAAATCTATGCTTTCCCTTAGGGAAAAATATAAGGACCGATTTGATCTCAGGATCGGTGTGGAGCAGGGGGTGATGCCGGAAACCTGCGAAAAGCTTTCCGACTTTTCCCTCCGGTACCCGGAGCTGGATTTTATCATCTGCTCCTCTCACTTTGTGGAGGGCTATGATCCCTATTATCCGCCGTATTTCGAGAAGTATGATGAGAAGACCGGTTACAGAAAATATTTCGAGACCATTCTTTATAATGTGACCCACTTTGAGGATTATCATGTTTACGGCCATCTGGATTATATTCTCCGGTACGGCCCCACAAAGGCGGAGTTTTTCACGGCGAAGGATTATCTGGAGATCTTTGAGGAGGCCTTTAAGGTCATGATCGAAAAGGGCAAGGGGATAGAGATCAATACCGGAAGTCTTTACCGCGGCATGGATTTTGCCCATCCTCACCGGGAAATCCTGCAGCTGTATCATGATATGGGCGGCGAGGTGCTGACCTTCGGCAGCGACAGCCATGACCTCGTGCATATCGGATGGGCATTTCCAGATGCCGTAAAGGAAGCCCTGGAAACCGGTTTCCGCTATTATACGACCTTCCGGAGGGGAAAACCGGAATTTCATCCTCTGGAAAATGAAAAGTTCATGTAAATGTACTTGAAATTCACACGCAAAAAATGTAATATAAACGTATGTGAGCATTCCAAAGGAATGGTTCTAATAAAAATCACAGGAGGATTTATAAAATGGCAGTAAAGGTAGCTATCAATGGTTTTGGCCGTATCGGACGTCTTGCTTTTCGTCAGATGTTCGGAGCAGAGGGTTATGAAGTCGTTGCTATCAACGACCTGACAAAGCCGTCTATGCTTGCACATCTTCTGAAGTATGATACCGCTCAGGGCGGATACTGCGGAAAGATCGGTGAGGGACTGCACACAGTAACTGCAGATGATGAGGCTAATACCATCACTGTAGATGGCAAGACTCTGCAGATCTATGCTAAAGCTAATGCAGCTGAGCTTCCCTGGGGAGAGATCGGCGTAGATGTTGTTCTGGAGTGCACAGGTTTCTATACATCTAAGGAGAAGGCTTCTGCCCACATCAAGGCTGGTGCCAAGAAGGTTGTGTTCTCTGCTCCCGCCGGCAACGACCTGCCCACCATCGTTTACAACGTAAACCACAAGACTCTGACTCCGGCC
>DFHD01000023.1 GCA_002372545.1 Lachnospiraceae bacterium UBA3732
GCAGTCAGGATTCTTCCTGAAGCTTGCAAATTAAAGCTAATAAAAGGCGTGTGAAAAACGATTTCTCATTTTTCACACGCCCTTTTACGCAATATGAGCAAACATCGTCCGGATCATCCGCGGTATCCCATACCGCTGGATTCCTTGATGAGCAGCTGCGCCGGCATAATAATATTCTTCGGCTTTGCCTTTTTCTGGATCATGTCAAACAGAAGATTTACCGTTTCCTCCGCCATCTGCTCCACAGGCTGCCGGACCGTCGTAAGCTTCGGGATGTAATAATCCCCTTCCTCGATCCCGTCGAAACCGACAACGGAAACATCCAGCGGGATCCTTTTGCCTCTTTCCACTACCGCGCGGCAGACACCGAAGGCCAGAACGTCCGAAATACAGAAGAACGCGGTGATCTCGGGATGCGCCGAAAGAAGGCTGCGGGCGGCCTTGTATCCGTTCGGCCTGGTATAATGCTCGGTCCCGTCGTTCACTTCGTAGACAAGTTCTTCCCGGTAAGGGATCCCGTGGGCTTCCAGCGCCTTCCGGTATCCCCGGAAACGGAGCTGTCCCACCGAAGGGACATGGAGTGCATCTGTTACGATGGCAATATTCCGGTGCCCCTGCTGGATCAGGTAATCTACGGCTTCCCTGGATGCTTCCACATCATCGACCGCGATATTGGCGATCAGATCATCGTCATTCGTGTTCTCGTTAACATTACCGATCGTACTGAAGATGTACGGAACGCCCAGCTTCTTCAGGGCTTCTACGTCATGGGTGAAATTCCCGCCCAGGAAAATGATCCCCTTAAGGCGTCTTTCCCGGACGAGGGAATAGGCGATCGCGACCTCATCCTCGTTGGCGGATACATGCCGGAGGATCACGGAATATCCTCTCTTCTCCGTCTCCATCTCCATGATCCGGATCATTTCGGAAAAGAATGGATTGCTGATTCCCTTTACAAGAAGCGCCAGGGAATTGGATTCACTGCGCTTTAAATATCTGGCGGAATCATTCGGAACAAAGCCCGTTTCCCTGATGACCTTCATAATCATCTCCCGGGTCTGCGGATTGATATCCGGATGATTGTTCAGTGCCCGCGATACTGTGGAAACACCGACACCGCACTGTTTTGCTATATCCTTTATCGTCACTGACATCGTTTATCAAAGTCTCCCATAAGTCTTCGCCAAGATGCGCATCTGCCCGGCCAGTTCCTCCGTCAGGGAGCCGCGGTCCATCCTCCACTCCCAGTTTCCGCCCAGGGTGGAAGGCGTATTGATGCGGGCTTCATCTCCCAGCTTCAGGTAATCCTGCATGGGAATGATCGCCGTATCCGCTACGGACACAAAGGCCACACGAATGAAATCCCAGGATATATTCCTTTCGTCGGTGATTCCGATATAGCGTTTTGCAAAGAGCCGGTCTGTTTCATTTACATTCTCATACCAGCCCTTCATGGTCTCATTGTCATGGGTCCCCGTATAGACCACGCAGTTGCGCTGGTAATTATGCGGCAGGTAATCGCTCTCCTCTCTGGAATCAAAGGCGAACTGCAGCACCTTCATGCCGGGATACCCGGTCTTTTTCACCAGCTCGCTCACGGATTCTGTCATATATCCGAGATCCTCGGCAATGATCTTCCGTTCTCCCAGTGCCTCCCGGATCTTTACAAAAAGATCATAGCCGGGGCCCTTTTCCCATCTTCCCAATTCTGCCGTCGTATGGCCGTATGGAATGGCGTAATATTCATCAAAGCCCCGGAAATGGTCGATCCGCAGAACGTCATAGAGCCGGAAGCAGTATTCGATCCTTCTGATCCACCACTCATACCCGGTCTTCTTATGGTAGTCCCAGCGATAGATCGGGTTCCCCCACAGCTGGCCTGTCGTGGAAAAACCATCCGGCGGGCAGCCCGCGACCTTTGTGGGAAATCCTTTTTCATCCAGGCAGAAAAGTTCCGGATGACTCCAGGTATCCGCCGAATCAAAGGCAACATAGATCGGGATATCCCCGATGATTTTGATGCCTTTGCCGTTGGCATAGTTTTTCAGTTCCTTCCAGTGACGCACAAAAAGAAACTGCAGGAACTCATAGAAACGGATCTCATCCGCCAGTTCCCCTGTATATCGCTCCATGGCTTCGGGCTTTCGAAGACGGATGTCCTCGTCCCATTCCATGAAGCTGACGGAGCCGAAATGATCCTTGACCGCACAGTAGAGTGCATAATCCGAAAGCCATTCTTCGTTCTCCCGAAGGAAAGCGGCAAAAGCCTCCCTGTCTGCGTCATACGCTCCGCCGCGCCATACAGAAAGCGGCTCCAGAGCAAAAGGACTGTTATGATACGCCTTCCGAAGAAGCGGATATCTCGCCGCATACACCTTGGCATAGTCGATATACCGGTCGTTGTCTCCGAAGTCCCCGGCATCAGCTTCTTCTTTCGTAATGTATCCGGCTGCGATCAGTTTCTCCGGATCGATAAAATACGGATTGCCGGCAAAGGTGGAGAAAGACTGGTACGGAGAATCTCCGTACCCGGTCTGTCCGAGGGGCAGGATCTGCCAGTAGGTCTGTCCGGCCTCTGCCAGGAAATCCACGAATTCATATGCCTCTTTTGAAAAGCTACCGATCCCGTACGCTGAAGGAAGGGATGTTACGGGAAGCAGTACGCCACATTTACGTTCCATTTCGACTCCAATCTTACAATAGATCAGCCCTTGACTGCGCCTGCCACGACGCCTTCGATGATGTGCTTCTGGCAGACCAGGTACAGGACGATGACCGGAATGATAGTGATGACGATACACGCCATCATGGGTCCCATCTGGACGCTTCCGTAACTTCCGCGGAAATACTGGATGTCCATGGGGATCGTACGATATTTCTTGATATCCAGGACCAGGGTCGGCAGCAGATAGTCGTTCCATACCCACATGGTCTCCAGAATAGCGGTGGAAATCGTCGTGGGCTTGGTGATCGGCATGACGATCCTGAAGAAGATCTGCAGAGGGCTGCAGCCATCGATCATGGCCGCCTCTTCGATCTCCAGGGGCATGGACTTCATGAAACCGGTGAACATGAACACCGCAAGACCCGCGCCGAATCCAAGATAGATCACACAGATATTATAAGGAGTATTCAGTTTCAGTGTATCCGCCGTTTTGGAAAGCGTGAACATGACCATCTGGAAAGGGACGACCATAGAGAACACACATAAATAGTAAACGGCGCTTGAAAACTTTGATGTCACCCGGGAGATGTACCATGCGCACATGGAGCAGCACAGGATGATCAGTGCAACACTGGAGACTGTAATAAAAAGACTGTACCAGAAGGAGGACATAAAGTCCATCTTTGTTACGCCGTATATGAAATTC
>DFHD01000065.1:0-4991 GCA_002372545.1 Lachnospiraceae bacterium UBA3732
ATTTTGGGAATTTATCATTGAAGGGGGATACCGTCTTGGGTGGAAGAACAGTGAAGAAGTACATTTTTACAGATTTACAGAACCGAAAGCTGGTTATCCTGTTATGATTGAACTATTTTCGAGGGAACCGGAATACATTAAGGATGTTCCACAAGGTATAATACCTATTCACATAGATGAAGAAATATCCAGTTTATCTGCAATACTTTTGAACGATGATTATTACAATTTTATGCTTGCAGGACGGAGAATCATATCAGGTGTTAGCGTGTTGGATACAGAACACATAATTCCATTTAAGATGTTTGCATGGCTTGATTTAAAGGACAGAAAGGAAAGAGGCGAACATGTTAATGAAAAAGATCTTAAAAAGCATAAGAATGATGTTTTCAGACTTCTTCAGATTGCAGATACTGGCATAAAAGTTGAATCATCAGGAATGGTAAAAAGCAATATAGATAGATTCCTGAAAGAGATTATTCTTGAGAATATAAATTTCAAGCAGTTGGGATTACCATTTGATATGGCTGAAGCGGTAGGATATTTAAAAGAGTTATACTTATAAGGGCAACCCCGGTCTGGGCAAGGTGACAGCATGACCTTTGAAGGTAAATGAAGTTGAACAATACTCCGGTTATGATTGCATCGTTTGACGACAACGGGAGCAAATTCATACCATGATAAAACTAGAAAAAATAAAACTAAATAACAATGTCATTGAATGTATCCTGTTTCCGGATGAAAAGCTAATAATGTGGTATTAATTTGGACAAAACACTGATTCTGGCGAATCCTTCAACTATATTAACAAGGACAGACAGGAAGGAACATTCCATGATGTACCTTTACAAAAAACACAAAAAAGACAAGATCTGGTGGGTATGCGATCCAAGCGTACGGTGTCCAAAGTTCAGTTTTGATAAAGAAACGGTGTATTATTTATTCAGGATTATCCCAAAAACTTAACACCGGAGCAAAAAGAAATTTTTGACAAAGAGAATCCATTTTGGGCAAATGAATTTGAAAAGTAGGTCAACTCCAGATTGAACGGGTTTGAGGAGGTGCTTGGCTATGATGATAATAGTTAGCAAAGAGGAAATTGAAGAAGCAAAAAAGGTTATGCCATGGATTAGAGAAAATATGGATGTTGATGAAATATGCCCTTATCTTGCCGAGGATGCTCCGGACGATGTTAAGGCCATATACGCCAGATGGAAAGCTGAAGAAAAAAATCTGATTAAAATATGAGATGTTGAACTAAAGAATCCGAGGCTTTTGGTGCGAAAAAACTTGACATATATAAGAAAATGTAATACTATGCCCCTATAAAGATTGGACACAATGTAATTGATAGCTATTATTAATTGCAAAATGCAAAAAGGAGGAGTATGATATGAGTAAGTTTTATGATATTGAGGTTCTGGATGCAAAGGGAGAAAAGGTTTCGCTTTCCGAGTATAAAGGGAAGGTGCTTCTGATCGTGAATACGGCTACCGGCTGCGGCTTTACGTCCCAGTATGAGGGACTGGAAAAGCTGTATCAGAAGTATAAGGATCAGGGCTTTGAAGTGCTGGATTTCCCCTGTAATCAGTTCGGCAACCAGGCGCCCGGAACGGAGGAGGAGATTCAGAGCTTTTGCACACTGAAGTATAAGACCAGCTTCCGTCTGTTTAAAAAAATTGAGGTAAACGGGGAGAATGAGTCGCCGCTCTACACCTTCCTGAAGTCCCAGAAGGGCGGGGTCATGGGGGATAAGATCAAGTGGAACTTTACCAAGTTCCTTATAGACCGGGAAGGCAATGTAGTTGAGCGTTTTGCTTCCACAACGACTCCCGAGAAGATTGATAAAAAGGTGGCCGGACTTCTGTAATATCTTAAGGTTTGATATCCTGTGGAACACTCTTCTATGGTTAAAATGCAGCTGCTATGTATTTTTTAAAGCAGCTGCTGAACAGTTTGGATTAAATGGTTTTGATATAATAAGGATATTGAGGAAAAGATGAAGAACGAGAATACGGATTTCAGCTCATTGCGACTGGAAAAACAGCTCTGCTTTCCGCTTTACGCGGCATCCAAAGAAATCATCCGGCGTTACAAGCCTTATTTGGATGAAATCGACCTCACCTATACCCAGTACATCGTGATGATGGTCCTCTGGGACAGGAAACAGGCGAATGTAAAGGAGCTTGGGGAAGCACTCTATCTGGATTCCGGTACGCTGACACCGGTTCTGAAGAAGCTGGAAGCAAAGGGTTACCTGACAAGACACCGCTCATCCGAGGATGAGCGGAGTCTTATTGTGTCTGTTACGGATGCGGGACTGAACCTGCAGAAAAACGCCATCCATGTTCCGGAGGAGATGCGGGCGTGCTTCCGACTTACGCCGGAGGAAACGACAACGCTTTACGGCCTTCTATATAAGCTCCTGGGAAATGTGTCGGAGCAGGAGTAGCGAAAGGGGACGGTCGGTGAGGTCAGTCCGGAGATGCAGCGTTTTCTGGATTATCTGGAAGAATGCGAGGAGAGGCGTGATGAGGCCTGGGGTGACGAGGTAAAAGAGGCGGATGACTGGTTTATCCGGCGGCGGATTGGAAATTATTCCAATCTGACCGCCGGTTTTTTGCAAGAGATTGTTGCCCGGATTCGCAGCGTCGGGACGGCGGAAATACCTGTAATACCGGGATTCTGCGTTGTTTTGCTGTTTCGAATATGATATACTTTTTTAGGAAATCGCAACTTCGGAACAGCCGGACGGAGCGGATAGTGAATATGGTGGTATAAAGGCGAAAATGGGCGTAAATGGACGTAAATGAAGATATGAACACAAAAATGACAAGCCGGACAGCAATGCTGATCGGGGAGGATGGAGTGAACCTTCTTCGTAAGAAGAGGGTGCTTATTTTCGGGCTTGGCGGCGTCGGCGGGATGCTGACTGAGGCTTTGGGAAGAGCCGGAGTGGGTCATCTTACCATCGTGGATAAGGATACGGTGAGCGAGTCGAACCTGAACCGGCAGATCGTTGCCCTCCGCTCAACAATCGGAAAATATAAGACAGAAGCCATGCGGGAGCGGCTTCTGGATATCGACCCCACCCTTGATGTGGTGGAGAAGCGGATGTTTTACCTTCCGGAAACGGCGGATGAGATCGATTTCGCCGGGTATGATTTTATTGCCGATGCGGTGGATACGGTGACAGCCAAGCTTCTCATTATCGAAAGAGCCATTCTGGCCGGCGTTCCGGTGGTAAGCTCCATGGGGACAGGAAATAAGCTTCATCCGGAGCTGTTCCGGCTCGCGGATATTTCGGAAACCTCCGGCTGTCCTCTGGCCAGGGTCATGCGCCGGGAACTGAAAAAAAGAGGAATTGAGAAAGGGGTCAGAGTGCTGTATTCGTCGGAGAAGCCCTGTGTGTCGGAATATATGATGCACATAAATCATGCACCATCTGCCACAAAAAAAAGTGCAGAAGAAAAGGAAGGCGCACGCCGGAAGGACGTCCCGGGCTCGATTTCCTTTACCCCGCCGGCGGCAGGCCTGATCCTGGCGGGAGAGATCGTGCGGGGGCTGCTCCATCAGAAGGCTTAGCTGATAATTGTTTTAAAGGGGGAACAGGAAATGCTTTTCTTCATGTTGGATTCTTCCGGAGTACTGTCCATCATCCTCCGGGTTCTTCTCGTCATCGGGATGTATCAGGTGCTGAAGAAGATCGGTGAAAGAAAATGGTGGGCGCTTGTGCCCGGAATCCGGGATTACATGCTTGGCCGCGGTGCCGACAGACGGGCTGAGGGCATCATGTATATGGTGATGGAGATCATCCAGCTCGTTGTGAGGATACTCATGTCCGCTCTGAAACTGGACGACATAGAGGTGACCGACGATAACGCCATGTTCATCCTGATCTTTCTGGGCGCGATAGCTCTTGCATCGATCGGAAGTCTGGTATATACCATACGGATTTTTTCCGGCCTTTGTGAAAGGTTCGGCGTCAGCAAAAAAAGATGTATATGGATGATCCTCCTGATCGGCCGCGCTATGCCCCTTCTGATCTGGGGCTTTGGCAAAAAGTATGTGGCGAAACCGAAGGAAGAGGAGGCGGATGCAAAAGAGGGCGCGGCGGTCTCCGGCATAAAGGTGAAGGCGGAGGAGGAAGGGCTGTCCATCAACATAGAAGAAAGAACAGCCTCGGATCTCTTTAAGAAAAAGGTATTGCTGCGGGATATCCATTTGAACATCCGGCCCGGCCATATGGTGCTCCTTCTGGGCGGCTCCGGTGCGGGAAAGACAACCTTTGTAAATGCGGTAAATGGCTATGAGAAAGCGAAGGCCGACATTGTCCTGAACGGAACCAGTATATATGATGATTATGATCAGATGAAGTTCCGGATCGGTTTTGTCCCCCAGATGGACCTTATGCGGGGAACCGATACGGTTCTGGCTACGGTGATGGATGCGGCAAAGCTCAGACTGCCTTCCGGCCTTTCTTCGGCAGAGCGGAAAGAGCGGGCAGAGGAGGCGCTCCGATTCTTCGGTCTGGAGCCGGTAAAGGACAGGCTCTGCGACAAACTTTCCGGCGGTCAGCGAAAGCGCCTTTCCATCTGCATGGAATATATTTCCAACCCGGATCTCTTTATCCTGGATGAACCGGATTCCGGTTTGGACGGCGTTATGGCCAGAGAGCTGATGGAAGGCCTCCGCCATATCGCGGATCAGGGTAAGATCGTGATCGTGATCACGCATTCTCCGGACAGAGTCATCGACCTCTTTGATGATGTGATCGTCCTTGCCAAAGATTCGGGTATGACCGGCCGCCTGACATATTTCGGCCCCGTCGGGGAAGCAAAGAAATTCTTTGACAGAGAAAATATGGAACAGATCGTTCTCCGGATCAACCGGAAGGAAGAGGGAGGCGAGGGCATGGCAGATGCGTATATCGAAAAGTATGCGGAGGTGTGCCATGGCTGAGAAGAAGAATATGAACGGTGAGAAAACCA
>DFHD01000065.1:5093-51679 GCA_002372545.1 Lachnospiraceae bacterium UBA3732
GCAGATGAAAAACTGACAGCCGGCGAGAAAGCTGCAGCAGATGAAAAAGCTGCAGCCGGGGAAATCGATTTCAGCAATGCAAAATACAGGGGACGCCTGCGGCAGATTCCGATCTATATTGGAAAGCTCTTCCGGATGTTTGTCTATCAGAACGACTGGAAGGTGATCCCGCTTGCTGTATTTATCGCGGCGCTTGTTGCGCTGGTGGTGAAGGGAACCTTCTTTGTCACCATGGAGGGCACAACCAAGGGAGCGCTGGCGCTTACCAGCGTATCTTTGTGGAATGGTTTTTTCAATTCCATTCAGGTTGTCTGCAGGGAAAGAAATATTGTGAAGCGTGAACACCGCTCGGGTCTGCATATGAGCTCCTACATTGCTGCCCATATGGTATATCAGGCCTTCCTCTGCATTATCCAGACCATAACCACTGTTCTGGTGTTCCGTTATTCCGGCGTGCAGTTTCCGAAGCATCATCTGGTAAACGGTTTTACCCTGGACTTTATTCTGACCATCTTCCTGATCACCTATGCGGCGGATATGCTTTCCCTGTTTATTTCCAGCGTGGCCAGGAGTACAACGGCCGCTATGACGGTCATGCCCCTTGTTCTGATGGTACAGCTGATCTTTTCCGGCTGCATGTTTTCTCTCCCCGGAAGCATGAAGGGGCTTTCCAAATTCATGATCTCCAACCACGGAACGGCGTGCATCTGCGCAGAGGCGGATTATAACGGCCTTAAATCCACCTCAGGCTGGTCAATGCTGAACAAGATGGCCGGGCGGCCGGATGCGGATCCGAATGTCAAGTCCATGGTGGAGGATATGGAGAGGAATGGCTATAAGGAGGTTGTTGAGGCGGAAACGGCAAAATCCAATTATAAAGAGGATTATGTTTATACGGCCGCCAATGTGAAGCACCGCTGGCGGGTGCTGGCAGGATTTGCTCTCTTCTTCGCCCTTCTCTCGGTGGTCTCGCTGGAGTTCATCGATAAGGACAGGCGGTAGACCGACGATATAAAAACCACTGTACCAATGATCTATCCGGCAGCATAAACTAAAGGGCACCATGGTAAAACGGATTTCTGATTCCCTTGGCCGCAGGCAGACAAATGTCGTCCGTATGGAAAAAAGTCCTTGCATCTCGCTTTCCTTTATGGTATTATCAAAAACTGTGATATATTCTATATATTCCTTGCTTTCAGATTCTGCACTGTGCCCGGCACGTTTGTCTGAAAGCCATAAGTCCATAAGGAGGTGCAAAACATGAAGTATGAGATCGCGTTAGTGCTTAGCTCAAAGGTTGAGGATGATGTGAGAAATGCCACACTTGAACGTGTAAAGAACCGCGTTGTAAAGTCCGGCAGTACGATCACCGATATCGATGAGAAGGGTAAGCAGAGACTCGCATACGAGATTCAGGACATGATTGAGGGTTATTACTACTTCATCCGTTTCGAAGGCCCGGAAGATGCTCCTGCATTCATCGAGAGACATCTGCGTATCTATGATAATGTCCTCAGATTCCTCATCGTTAAGCAAGACGCTTAAGTAAATCGGAGGTATTATGAACAAAGCTATTTTACTTGGCCGCCTGACCCGCGACCCGGATGTCCGCTATTCACAGGGACAGAATGGCGATCAGATGGCGATTGCCAGATACACACTTGCTGTTGACAGAAGATTTTCCAGAAGAAACGGAAATAACGATCAGCAGACGGCAGACTTTATCCCATGTGTCTGCTTTGGCAAGCAGGGCGAGTTCGCCGAGAAGTATCTGAAGCAGGGAACCAAGATCGCAGTCACCGGTCGGATCCAGACAGGCAGCTATACCAACAAAGAAGGACAGAAGGTTTACACCACTGAAGTTATTGTGGAAGAACAGGAATTTGCTGAAAGCAAGAATTCCGCAGGCTCCGGCAATGGTTCCGGATCCGGCTATCAGCCTCAGTCCGCACCGGCACAGGAATCCGCAAGTGCAGAAGGATTCATGAATGTACCGGATGGTATCGAGGATGATCTTCCCTTTAAGTAGATCGTAAAAAGGAGAAAAGAACATGCCTTACAATAAGTCCGAGCAGAATGGTGCTGCTCCCATGAGAAGAAGACCTATGCACAGAAGAAAAAAGGTTTGTGTTTTCTGTGCAGACAAGAACGAAGTTATTGATTACAAGGATGCCAATCTCCTCAGAAAGTATATTTCCGAGAGAGGAAAGATCCTTCCGAGAAGGATCACCGGCAACTGCGCAAAGCATCAGAGAGCGCTTACTGTAGCGGTTAAGCGTGCAAGACAGATCGCTCTGATCCCCTACGTAGTAGAGTAATCGGACAGCCGTTCAGTATTTATTTCAGACATGATGAAAGCCCGCCGGGTTTAAACCGGCGGGCTTTTTTTATAAGCTTGCTTACAAAAGCGGACTCAGGTAGTTATTGAAGTGCAGGATGAAGTATCCGAAATCCTCATAGATCAGCAGGGCGCAAAACAGTATGGCGCATGCGGATCCCAGCAGGGAAAGGGCGGTCTTGTGTTTCTCCTGCACAGCTTCCAGGTGGAAATCCGTCCGGTCCTCCCAGACTCCTGCAACGAGGAACGCAATGACGGGCAGGGCACAGAGATAGTATCTCGACTGGTATCCGCCAGGGTATCCGTTGGAAAGGTACCCGGTATAAGCATGATAGAACTGATAGCCGGCAGCAAAGAGTGTGCCGATATAGAGGCTGAGACATGCCCATTTGTGCGGCACCTTTTTCCTGCGGGACCAGAACGCCAGAAGCGGAATGAACATAATGGAGATCAGTGCGATACGGTAAGGTGAATACAGTGTTCCGGGCTTATACAGGGAGACGTGGCTGGCGATTCCTGTCCAGGTGCCAAAGAATTCCTCCCAGTATTTATCGGCGTATTTTCCGAATTTCATAATGACGCGTTCACTCTCGGGCACGTAGAAGGAACTCTGCCTGTATCCCTCCGGATTGATGATATCGAAGGAGGGCTGCACAGTTCCGTACCGGTAGTAGATCAGGCCGAAGTACCCCAGGATGAGCAGATATACCGGTATTGTGACAAGAAACCGCTTGTTCAGCAGGAAGGAAAGATCCTTATCCCGCTTTATGGTCAGCAGAGTGTAGACCATGATCGCAACAGCGACGATCAGGCCGCCGGTGAGCTTGGACAGCATGGAAACAAATACGCCGGCCGCCATCAGCCAGTAGGAGAGGGCGTTTCGTTTTCCCTCCTCGAAGCGAAGGAAGGCAAGCATGACGATCGTTACGCCAAGAAAGACCATTACATCATTGTTTACGCCTGTATTGTAGGCCAGCATGGGAACCGTCACGGTCACGGTTCCGTAGATCAGATGACTGATCGGTTTTTTCAGCCGGGTGAAGCCGATATAAAAGGCCAGGAGAATGCCCAGATACGCGATGAGCTGAGAGGCGTCCCGCAGCCTTTCCAGATGAATATAGATCTGTCCGTCCCGGATAGTCACACCGCCGGAGAGCCGCATAAGATGGTAATAGAGCGGTGGATGCCCCAGGTAATTGGAGTGTGTATCTTTGAGCGTAAATACACTGGTCAGCTGGTCCTTTTTTCTCTCGCTTACGCTGAGGCTGGAATAGATATTTTTGAATTCGGGAATCAGTTCGTTTTCGGCTGCCAGATAGGCAATGTAAGCGACATGTATGTTTTCATCCGGATAACGTCCCACATATTGCTGATAGAAATCGGTCTTCCCCACAAAGTAAAGGAAGAGCAGAAGGTAGATCATCAGAATGCCGGATTTCTCCTGCAGCTTTTGAATGGCATTTTTCACTGTTTTTCCTCCCTTCGGCAGCGCTTAACCAGATAACCGGCTTCCAGAAAAATAAGAAAAATGGCCGCTATACGGGTGATGGGAAGATATATAAGGGTGCTTCCGAAAAAGTGCGGGATGACTGTGCAGAGCGCAGCATTCAGAAGGATCTCACCCGGCTTACCGGTGTATCGGCGGGTCACTTTCCGGATCGTCTCTCTCTTTCCCAGAAGCATGAAAAAGCTCAGAAGAAAAACGGGGAGAAAGACAAACCAGGAAAAGGTCTTTTCCATATAGACGATCTGGATATTGGAAAGGGAGAAAAAGATGTTTTCCTTTTTTCCGATATCGATCCTCAGATCGGTAAAATCCCCCTGGGGAGTCTTGATCAGAAGGTCCTTTTTGTCGGTGGTATAGGCTCCGGTAACGATCCGGTCCTCAGCGAAGGGGTCGCCGTTTTCGGAGAAATAAATCTCCACCGGAACAGAAGAAGCAATAGAGGAGCTGAAACGGATAATAACCGCGTTGGTCTTTTTAGCCGGGAAGGAAAGATGGATCTGGGAGTCGCCGTTTACGGTAACGTAGGACCCATCAGACACTTCATTGAGGCCGGAGGTTTCCTTTAAACCGTCAGGATAAACAGAGGTATACTCGGCTTTTCCGGTGTGGAATAAACGGGAATAGGCAGCCTGAACGGTCAGGCCGAGAATGGCGGATAAGAGAAGGATGAAGATGATGACCTGGAATTGGAGGAACCGATTAATGATTTTCATACCCATCCTTTCCCTGTTTTGCTGTAGAAACAAACAGAATCAGAAAACATGCACATTATAATATATACAATACAAAAAATCAAGAAAGTGTGGATATGCCTGCCGCCGCAGGCTTTTCTGATGGAAAAATACGCACGCTTATGTTATGATTAAAGTGGTGTTTTGGGCGGCTTTGGGAAGCCGCAAAATGCGAGTAAGGAGAAGAATATGAAGCAGAAGATAAAAAAACTGGTAAATCCGACTAACTATAAGCGTCTGTTTTCCTATGTCAGACGAAACGGAGTGAAGGGACTGCGCAGCAAGATCCGCAATGGCTTTTATGAGCAGGAATCCCCTAATGAGGTTTATCCGCAGTGGTTTGAAAAAAACAGGCTTCATGAGGCGGAGGAAAAGAAGCAGAGAACGGAGGCTGAGCAGTTTGCCTACATGCCCAAGATCAGTCTGATCGTTCCCACGTATAATACGCCGCCGGAATTTCTGGCGGAAATGATCGAATCCGTACAGAATCAGACCTATCCCAACTGGGAGCTCTGTATTGCGGATGGCAGCACGGAGAGAAGGACAAAGGTCATGATCCGAAGGTACAGACGGGAGGATGATCGGCTCCGGGTGAGGTATCTGGATGAAAATCTGGGCATCTCAGAGAATACGAATAAGGCGCTCGCCCTTGCCTCCGGTGATTTTATCGGCCTTCTGGACCATGATGACAAACTCGAGCCGGATCTCCTTTTTGAGCTGGTTAAGGAGCTTCAGGACCGGAAAGTGCAGGTGGTCTACACCGATGAAGACCGGATCGTAAAGCGGGGAGATAAGTGGATCCACACCGACCCGGTGTTTAAGCCGGATATGAGCCCGGATCTTCTGTTCTCCCATAATTACATTACCCATTTCTTCCTTGCGCCCAAGAAGCTGGTCAAGGATATGGGCGGCTTCCGGAAGGAGTTCGATGGTGCGCAGGATTATGACCTGATCCTTCGGGTGACGGAGCATTTTAACTTTGATCCGGATGTGATCCGCCACGTTCCCAGGATCCTGTATCACTGGAGGATCCATGAGGAGTCCACTGCGGGAAATCCGGAAAGTAAGATGTACTGCTACGAGGCAGGCCGTATGGCGCTGGATCAGCATTTTGAACGCATGGGAATCGCGGCTCATGCGGAGCATACGGGAATGTGGGGGCTTTATCATGCGGTCTATGATACGCCGGGCAATCCTCTTGTTTCCATCATCATTCCCAACAAGGACCATCGAGACGATCTCCGGACCTGCATCACCTCTATCGTGGAAAAGAGCAGCTACAGAAATTTTGAATTTATCATTGTGGAAAATAACAGCGTAGAGCCGGAAACCTTCAGCTATTATGAGGAGCTCGAGGCGGAATATGACTTTGTTAAAGTGGTGAAGTGGGACAAGGGCTTTAATTATGCGGCCATCAATAATTTCGGCGCCAGGGCGGCATCCGGCGATTATTATCTGCTGCTGAATAACGATACGGAGCTTATTTCCCCGGATGCCATTTCCGATATGCTGGGTATTCTGATGCGGAAGGATGTGGGGATCGTAGGTGCCAAGCTGCTGTTTGGCGATGATACCGTGCAGCATGCGGGTGTGGTTCTCGGCTTCGGACAGTACGGCGGATTTGCCGGTCATGTATTCTCCGGCATTGCCGCGGATGGTCTGGGCTATATGATGCGCCCCTGCATCAACTGCAATTACAGCGCCGTAACCGGGGCGTGCCTTATGGTGAAAAAACAGGTATTTGATGAGGTGAATGGCCTGACGGAGGAATTTACCGTCAGCCTGAACGATGTGGACTTCTGTCTGAAGGCCAGAGAAAAGGGATATCTTGTGGTTTACGATGCTTTCGCCAGATGGCATCATTACGAGTCCAAGTCCAGAGGCTATGAAACAACGCCGGAGAAGGCGGAGCGGTTTATCGGTGAGGTAAAGCTCTTCCAGAAGTACTGGGGACACCTTCTGGAGAAGGGGGATCCGTACTATAACAGGAACTTCCCGGTGACCATAGCGCCCTTCACTCTCCAGCTGTGATCTTCTGCGGAAAAAGCATTCCCGTCCGGCGCGGAAAGGCGTCGTATATTGGTGGCGGTGCTTTTCAGAAAGCACAATATATGGTATAATAGATTGATTTACCGGATGCAAGAGTATGGTATATGAGTACGATATAAAAGTACGACATTATAGTACGATGCGAGAGTACAGAATAAAAGCATGAAACAAAAGTATGAAACAAGAATACGAGCAGAAAAGTATGAGGGAAAATCATGAAGTTTACGAAAATGCATGGCCTGGGAAATGACTATATCTATGTGGATTGTTTTCATGAAACGATAGAGGATCCGGCTGGCTTTGCCCGAAAAATGAGCGACAGACATTTCGGCATCGGCGGCGACGGCGTGATCCTGGTCTGTCCAAGCGAAAAGGCAGATGTCAGAATGGATATGTATAATGCTGACGGTTCGAGAGGCGAGATGTGCGGGAATGGTATCCGCTGTGTCGGAAAATATGCCTATGACAGCGGTATAACGGATAAGACAGAGATCGATGTGGAGACGCTGGCCGGTATTAAGCATCTTTCCATGGAGGTGGAAAACGGAAAGGTAAAGACAGTGACGGTGAACATGGGTGAGCCGGAATTTGATCCGGCGAGGATTCCTGTTGAAATCCCGCGTGATTTTAAGCTGACGGAGGGAAAAGTGATCGGTCTTCCGCTGGATGCGGGAGATATTTACCGCAAGGGCACCTGTGTTTCCATGGGCAACCCGCACGTTGTTTTCTTCGAGGAGGATATCGATCATTTTCCGCTGGAGGTGGCAGGTCCCATCTATGAGTCCCATCCGGCTTTTCCGCAAAGAGTCAATGCTGAGTTTGCCGAGGTGGAGAACAGTACCCATATCCGGATGCGGGTTTATGAGCGCGGCTCAGGTGAAACCCTGGCTTGCGGAACGGGAGCATGCGCGGTGCTGGTGGCATCCGTGCTGAACGGGCTGGCTGCGCCGGAGGCGGATGTCCAGCTGCGGGGCGGCATTCTGCATATCCGCTGGGACAGAGAGGAGAATGTGGTATATATGACCGGACCGGCCGAAACCGTGTATGAGGGTGAGGTTGAGTGGCCGTCCGCAAAGTAATGGAAAGGGATCAAAAGGAATCATCATGGTCAGAGTAAATCAGGATTATCTGAAGCTTCCGGGAAGCTATCTGTTTTCAACGATCGCAAAAAAAGTAAATGAATTTCAGCAGGAGCATCCGGAAAAGAAGGTACTCCGCCTGGGAATCGGTGATGTAACGCAGCCGCTTTGTCCGGCGGTGATCCGTGCGCTGCACAGCGCAGTGGATGAAATGGCCTCGCCGGAGACCTTCCGGGGCTATGCGCCTGACCTGGGATATGATTTTCTGCGGAATACCATAACGGAAAAGGTATACCGGCCGCTGGGAGCGGAAATCTATGCGGATGAGATCTTCATCAGCGATGGGGCAAAAAGCGATTCCGGTAATATTCAGGAGATATTTGCGGCGGATGTAAAGGTGGCTGTATGCGATCCGGTGTATCCGGTTTATGTGGATACCAATGTCATGAGTGGCAGGACGGGTACCTATGATCCGGCTACCGGGCTCTGGAGCAATGTGATCTATATGCCTTGTACGCGTGAAAACGGCTATCAGCCGGAGCTTCCCGGAGAGGTGCCGGATCTCATTTATCTCTGCTTCCCCAATAATCCTACCGGAGCGGCGATCACAAAGGCTGCCCTGCAGGAGTGGGTGGATTATGCTAACCGCAGCGGAGCGGTGATTATTTACGACGCGGCGTATGAGGCTTACATCAGCGAGCCGGATGTGCCCCATTCCATCTTTGAGTGCAGCGGTGCGAGAGACTGCGCCATTGAAATCCGCAGCTTTTCCAAGAATGCGGGCTTTACCGGAACCCGGCTTGGATATACGGTGATCCCGAAGTCGCTTACGGATGCCGAAGGAAACAGTGTCCATAAGCTCTGGGCCAGAAGGCACGGAACAAAGTTCAACGGGGCGCCTTACATCATCCAGCGTGCCGGCGAGGCAGTCTACAGCGATGAGGGGCAGAAAGAAACCCGTGAACAGATCGCATATTACATGAAAAACGCGGCATATATCCTGGAGGGACTCCGGAGCGCAGGCTACCGTGTTTCCGGCGGCGTTAATGCGCCTTATATCTGGATGGAAACGCCGGATGGCATGTCCTCCTGGGACTTTTTCGACCTGCTCCTGAACCGGGCAGGTGTGGTGGGAACGCCGGGGAGCGGCTTTGGTCCCAGCGGCGAAGGATGCTTCCGCCTGACTGCGTTCGGTACTTATGAGAATACGGTGGAGGCCGTTGAGAGGATCAAGGCACTCTAGTGCCTGAGGCTGGCTCATCGAAAGACAGACTGGCGGAAATGAGAAGGATAGGATATCCCCGGATCTCCGGGGCGGAAGAAAAGAGCAGGAGGCAGATATGAAGGTAGTGATCCTGGCGGGCGGTTACGGAACCCGCATCAGTGAAGAAAGCCATCTGAGGCCGAAACCCATGATCGAGATCGGCGACAAGCCCATACTCTGGCATATCATGAAGGAATACTCCTACTACGGCTTCAATGATTTTATTATCTGCGCGGGCTATAAGCAGCAGGTGATCAAAGAGTGGTTTGCCAACTATTACCTCCACAACAGCGATATCACCTTTGATTTCCGGGACAGTAACCGGATGACCGTCCACAGCAACGTGGCGGAGCCCTGGAAGGTGACCATTGTGGATACAGGGCTCAACACTATGACCGGCGGACGAATAAGGCGGATCCGGCCCTATGTGGAGGGGGAGACGTTTATGCTGACCTATGGCGACGGCGTCTGCACCATCAATATGAACGAGCTTCTGGAATTTCACCGGGCGCAGGGAACGACAGCCACCATTACGGCTGTCCGTCTGGGGCAGCGCTTCGGTCTGATCGATATCGGAAAAAACCACCACATCACCAGCTTCCGGGAAAAGGAGGAAAGCGATGTGGCCAGGATCAACGGCGGTTACATGGTGATGGAGCCGAAAATCTTTGATTATCTGGATGATGATCATACTGTTTTCGAACAGGAGGCCATGCGCCGGCTGGTGAAGGATGATCAGCTTTCTGCATATGAGTATGATGGTTTCTGGCAGTGCATGGACACCAAACGGGAAATGGATATGCTGGATCATATGATAAGGTCAGGGAGGGCTCCCTGGATGGTATGGGAAAATGATGCGAAAAAATGATTGGGAGGCCTTTCGGGGAAAGAAAATACTGATTACCGGCCATACGGGCTTTAAAGGGGCCTGGCTTTCCGAGCTTCTGCTGCTGTCCGGTGCGGATGTGACGGGATATTCCCTCGAGCCGCCCACAGAACCGAATCTGTTCCGGCTTCTGGGGCTGGAGAAGAGGATGCGTTCGGTTACCGGCGATATCCGGGATATTGGCCGGCTTACCGGGGTGATGAAGGAGGTTCAGCCGGAAATGGTGATCCACCTTGCGGCCCAGCCTCTTGTCCGCGAATCCTACAGGGATCCTGTGGGAACCTTTTCCACGAATGTAATGGGTACGGTGAATATCTGCGAGGCGGTGAGGCAGTCGGACTGCGTCCGCTCCTTCCTGAATGTGACTACGGATAAGGTCTATCTGAATACGGAGCGGCAGGAGGGATACCGGGAGGATGAGCCGCTGGACGGCTATGATCCCTATTCCAATTCAAAATCCTGTTCGGAGCTGGTGACCCATTCCTATATACGCTCCTTCTTTTCGGAGCAGGGAAAGGCTGTTTCCACGGCCAGAGCCGGCAACGTGATCGGCGGAGGGGACTTTGCGGCAGACCGCATCCTGCCGGATGCCGTGCGGGCAGTACTGGAGCAGAGACCTGTGGGTGTCAGAAATCCCCACTCCGTCCGTCCCTATCAGCACGTACTCGAGCCTCTGGGGGTTTACATGGAAATCCTTCTCCGGCAGGCGGAGGATATCCGGTATGCCGGATATTACAATGTGGGACCGGACGAAGAGGATACTATCACAACGGGTGAACTGGCCACCCTGTTTACAGAGGCCTTCGGGGAGGGAGCAAAGTGGCAGGCGGAGAATCCTGACGGACCGCATGAGGCGAATTTCCTCCGGCTTTCCAATCAGAAAATAAAGGATGTCTTCGGCTGGCATCCGGTATGGAAGGTGAAACGGGCTGTGGAGGAGACCGCGGCATGGACAAAGGCCTTCCGGAATACCCGGTTTCTTTCGATGGAGGAAGGAGAGGCGGAGATCCGGAAGGAAACCGACCGGGAGATCCTGGCGTGGATTTCGGAAGGAGAATCGGCCGGACAGTGAGCCGCGAAGCATCAGCCGGGGACAAAATGCCTTTTGCCTCCGGAATCATAAATAAAGAGAATAAAGCACTGGGCAAAAACGAAGAATAAAATATAGAGAAAAATACGCAGAGCAGAGGATAAGAAATTGGCGAATTGGCACACGGAAAAGGAAGCGCGGGAGGAGATTCTCGGGCTGGTGGGTGAATATTACCGGCAGTTTAAGGCGCCGGAACAGGAAAAGCCCTTTACACCGGGGGACAGAGTGCCCTATGCCTCCCGGGTATATGATGAAAAGGAAATGCAGAGCCTGACGGAGGCGGCATTGGATTTCTGGCTGACAGCCGGCAGGTTTGCTGCGCAGTTTGAACGGGAATTTGCCGATTGGATCGGCGTCCGGTTTGCCAGTCTGGTAAACAGCGGCTCCTCGGCGAACCTGATTGCCTTTATGGCGCTTACCTCGCCCCTTCTCGGAGAAAGGCAGATCCTGCCCGGGGATGAGGTGATCACGGTGGCCTGCGGCTTCCCCACAACGGTTTCGCCTATTCTCCAATATGGTGCGGTACCGGTATTTGTGGATGTAAAGCTGCCCCAGTACAATATCGATCCGGAAAAGCTGGAAGCTGCGCTTTCGCCGAAAACAAAGGCGGTGATGCTGGCGCATACATTGGGCAACCCCTTTGACCTGCAGCGGGTAAAGGCCTTTTGTGAAGAGCATAAGCTCTGGCTTGTGGAGGATAACTGCGATGCGCTGGGCACGAAGTATACCATCGGCGGCGTGACAAAATACACAGGCACCTGGGGAGACATCGGAACCTCCAGCTTTTATCCGCCTCACCATATGACCATGGGAGAGGGTGGCTGCGTATATACGGATGACCCCCTTCTGCACCGGATCATCCTTTCCTTCCGGGACTGGGGCAGAGACTGTGTCTGTCCTTCGGGACAGGATAATTTCTGCGGTCACAGGTTTGACGGGAAATTCGGCCTTCTGCCCGAAGGCTATGATCATAAATATGTTTACAGCCATATGGGCTACAATCTGAAGGCAACGGATCTTCAGGCAGCCATCGGAGTGGAGCAGCTGAAAAAATTCCCCTCTTTCATTGAAAAAAGAAGGAGGAACTGGGATTATCTGCATCATGCATTGCAGGATCTCGCTGACCGGCTGATATTGCCGGAGCCGGCGGAAAACAGCATTCCTTCCTGGTTTGGATATCTGATCGGCGTGAAGCCGGAGAGCGGGCTCAGCAGAAACCGGATGACCAGGTATATCGAAGAGAAAAACGTACAGACCAGGCTGCTGTTCTCCGGCAATCTGATCCGTCACCCTGCCTTCGACAGTATCCGCGATACCGGGAAATACCGGGTGTCCGGAAGCCTTGAGGTAACGGATTTTGTGATGGAGAACGCTTTCTGGATCGGCGTTTATCCGGGAATGACAGAGGAAAAGCTGGCCTACATGGCTGAGGTGATCCATGAGGCAGCCAGCCGCTAGGCCGGTATTGAAACCGGAAAACGGCCAACAGAAGGTGCTCGATGGGAATCAGACGGCGGAAAAGTAAGCCGGAAAAATAGGCCGGAAGAATAAGCCGGAAGAATAAGCCGATAAGATAAGCCGGAAAAATAAGCCGGATAGAGAAAAAGAATAGAAAAAGGATAGAAATATGGCAGACAGGAAAAAGGTCAGTGTCCTCATTCCCTGTTATAATGAGGAAGAAAATGTCGGACCCATGAGCGAGGCCATTCTGGAGCTGTTTGAAAAGGAGCTTCCCCAGTATGAGCTGGAGCTCGTCTTTATCGATAACGACTCCCGGGACAATACAAGACCGCTGCTTCGGGAAATCTGCAGAAGACACAGGAACGTGAAGGCAATCTTTAATGCCAAGAATTTCGGCCAGTTTAATTCGCCCTATTATGGCATGCTCCAGTGCACTGGAGACTGCGTGATCTCCATGGTCTGTGATTTTCAGGATCCGGTGGAGCTGATTCCCCAGTATCTTGCCGAGTGGGAGAACGGCTACAAGATCGTGATCGGGATCAAGACCGCCAGCAAGGAAAGCCGGATCATGTACCGGCTGCGGTCCATGTATTACCGTTTTGTCAAAAAGTTTTCGGATGTGGAACAGATCGAGCATTTTACCGGCTCGGGGCTTTATGACCGGGAGTTTATCCGGGTGCTCCGGGAGCTGAAGGATCCCACGCCCTTCCTGAGAGGAATTGTGGCGGAGCTTGGCTTTGAACGTAAGGAGATATCCTACACCCAGCCCAAACGTCGGGCGGGGAAATCGCATAATAATTTCTTTACCCTGTACGATGCAGCCATGCTGTCCATTACTTCCTATACGAAGATCGGACTCAGGCTGTGCACCCTTCTGGGAGCTATTGTATCCATAACCAGTGTGATCCTGGGCATTGTTTATCTTGTGCTGAAGCTGATCTACTGGGATGCCTTTACAGCCGGTATGGCGCCGCTCCTGATCAGTATGCTGTTTCTGGGCGCGGTACAGATCTTCTCCATCGGCTTTATGGGCGAGTATATCATGAGCATCAACCGGCGGGTCATGAACCGGCCGCTTGTAGTAGAATCAGAACGGATTAATTTTGAGGAGGAAAATGAAAGTGGGAAAGATCAAAGTGGAAACCTGTGAGATTGAAGGCCTGAAGGTGATCACGCCGACCGTGTTCGGTGATGAAAGGGGCTTCTTCATGGAAACCTATAATGAAAACGACTTCCGTGAGGCAGGGATCGATGTGACCTTTGTTCAGGATAATCAGTCTGCTTCCCGGAAGGGCGTGCTCCGCGGACTGCATTTTCAGAAGGAATTTCCGCAGGATAAGCTGGTACGTGTGGTGATCGGCGAGGTTTTTGATGTGGCAGTGGATGTCCGCCCCGGTTCCGCAACCTTTGGAAAGTGGTTCGGCGTCCGCCTTTCTGCCGAAAATAAGAAGCAGTTCTTTATTCCGAAGAATTTTGCCCATGGCTTTATCGTTCTTTCGGATTATGCGGAATTTGTTTATAAGTGTACGGACTTTTATCATCCAAACGATGAAGGCGGCCTTCTCTGGAGCGACCCGGAGATTGGCGTGGACTGGCCTATGCCGGAGGGAATGACGAGGGATGACCTGATCCTTTCGGATAAGGACACCAAATGGTCCGGTATCCGTGCCTTCCGCGAGGAGCGCGGTCTGTAGGATCATTAACCCAATTGTGCTTTTTTGTTCAATGATGCCACCGGGCGAAAAAACTGTGGTGGGCTAAAACCGGAAAGAAAGGATATCCATCTGTGGAGAAGAAAAAACGGGAGTTGCCTATGGCGGCCATTCTCTGGAAAAATAAAAAACTGGCCATGACTCTGGGAAAGGATGATTTCAAAAAGAAATTTGCCGGGTCCTATCTTGGCATTATCTGGGCTTTTGTACAGCCGATCATCACAATCCTGGTGTACTGGTTTATTTTTGAAGTGATCGGAAAGAGCGGAGAAACGATGCAGATCCCCTTCGTTCTCTATCTGGTAGTGGGGATCGTTCCCTGGTTCTTCTTTTCCGACAGTCTGGCCACCGGTACGCTTTGTCTGATCGAATATGCTTTTCTGGTGAAAAAGGTGGTCTTCCAGATCGAGATCCTTCCGCTGGTCAAGATCATTTCCGCCATGTTCGTTCATCTGTTTTTTATTGCGTTCTCCATTATCCTGCTGATGTTTTACGGCATATATCCGGGACCGGAGGCAATTCAGGTGGTCTATTATGTGGCCTGTACACTGATCTTTGTACTGGCTCTTCTTTATACCACGTCGGCCATTACGGTATTCTTCCGGGATTTTTTCCAGATCATCAGCATCTTTGTTCTTCAGGTTGGTGTCTGGCTGACGCCGATCATGTGGGATGCGGAGGCAAGACTGGCGGGCAGCCCGACGATCATTAAGATCCTGAAGCTGAATCCTATGTATTATATCGTCTCCGGTTTCCGGGATGCGCTTCTGTATAAAAAATGGGTTTGGGAAAAACCCTTCTGGACGCTGTATTTCTGGGGCGTGACGCTGGTGCTGTTCCTGATCGGGGTAACGATCTTCCGTAAGCTTCGGGTGCATTTTGCGGATGTACTGTAACGCCGGGTTTTATCCGGAGGTATGCCGCCGGCAGTCCGCTGGCATAATATGGGGGTTACCCCCGACATCATATGAATAAAATGAGGTATCCCATGAGTGAGCCTGTTATTGAGGTAAAGTCTGTTTCAAAAGTATATAAGCTTTATTCCCGGAACAGGGACCGGCTGAAGGATTCCTTCGGTATCGGAAAGGTAAAGCATTACAAGGAGCATCATGCACTGAAGGATCTCAGCTTCAGCGTGCAGCAGGGGGAGTGCGTGGGCATCATCGGCACCAACGGCGCCGGTAAATCCACCATTCTGAAGATCATCACCGGCGTGCTGACTCCCACCTCGGGAGAGCTGAAGATCAAGGGAAGGATATCTGCCCTGCTGGAGCTTGGAGCAGGCTTTAATATGGAGTATTCCGGCATAGAGAATATCTATCTGAACGGCACCATGATGGGCTTTTCCCGGGCAGAGATCGATGAAAGAATGGACGATATCCTGAAGTTTGCCGATATCGGGGAATTTGTCCACCAGCCGGTGAAGACCTATTCCTCCGGTATGTTCGTCCGTCTGGCCTTTGCTGTGGCCATTAACATCGATCCGGAAATCCTGATCGTGGATGAGGCCCTTTCCGTAGGCGATGTATTCTTCCAGGCAAAATGCTTCCATAAGTTTGAAGAGTTTAAGAAGCAGGGGAAGACCATCCTTTTTGTCAGCCATGATCTTTCCTCCATTCAGCGGTACTGCGACAAGGTCATCCTGCTGAATAAGGGAGAAAAGCTGGGAGAAGGCACCCCGGCGCAGATGATCGATCTTTATAAACGTGCGCTTGTTGGTCAGATCGATGAGATGACGCAGGAAAGAGTGGACGGCAGCTGGGACGAGAAGCAAAAGCTTGCGGAGGCTGACCGCTGGAAAACAGCCTTTGAGAGAAATCCAAGCTATCAGGAATACGGGGATAAAAAGGTGGAGATCATCGATTATGCCTTTGTGGATGATACCGGCAAATATACATCTACCATCATCAAAAACCATCCCTTCCTGATCAAGGTGAAGATACATGCCTGGGAGGATGTGGAGGACCCCATTGTTGCCTACACCTTCAAGGATCTGAAGGGGCTGGACATAACCGGGACCAATACGCTTTTTGAAAATACGCCCATCGGCCCTTTGAAGGCAGGGGAGGAGAGGGTCATCACCTTCCGGCAGGAAATGAATCTGCAGGGTATGCAATATCTTATGTCCTTCGGCTGTACCCGTTATGAAAAGGATGATTTCAAGGTGTACCACCGGCTGTACGATATCATGAGCATCAGTGTGGTTTCCGATAAGAATACAGTGGGCTTCTATGACATGAATTCCACCATTACCATTGAAAAGGAATAGGCTATGGAAATACATGAAACAAGAGATTTTCGCGGGGAAAAGCCAGCGGCCTGGGAGGAGGAAATGCTCCTCCGGGTAACGGTGGAGGAGAATCCGGAAGAGGATCTCCGGGAAAGGCCGGAGATGGAAAAGGCAGGAGCGGAAACGGACTGGAGAATGCTCTACCGTCTTTCCGGAATCAGAAAAAATCTTCTTTCCTGGTATACCTTTCAGCCGGCAAGTCCGAAGGAAGGAGAAAAGGCCGAGCTTCTGGAGCTGGATGCGGGCTATGGAGAGTTGACCGGACTCTTTACGGAAAAGTGCAAAAGAGTAGTTTCTGTCTGTTCCTCCCGGATCAGGGCGGAGATTTCCGCGGCGAGAAACAGCGCGCCGAATCTGACGCTTTATGCCGGCAGTATAAAGGAGCTGGAGCTTAGAGAGCTCTTTGATGTGGTGACGCTTGTGGCAGAGCCCTTTACCGGCGGCGAAGGGGAGGATACCGCAGCCTTTGCCGAAAAGCTGCAGTTTGCCAGGGAGCATATGCGGCCGGGCGGGACGCTGATCATCGCCGCCGAGAACCGCTACGGACTCAGCTATATGAACGGGGCAAGAGATTTAAGAAACAGCAGAGTCTTTGGTTCGCTCCTGGAAAAGGAGGATGCGGCAAGAGACGGAATCTCCCGGAACAGCCTGAAAAGAAGTCTTGCGGCAGCAGGCTTCGGCTCCGGCAGATTCTATTATCCCATGCCGGACCATTATCTTCCGATGACAGTCTATTCCGGGAGACGCCTTCCCCGGGAGGGAGAGCTGGGGAAGATGCCCTGTTACCGTGAAGGAAGATATACGCTGTTCCGCGAAGAGGAGGCCTGGAATGCGGTGATCCGGGATCAGGCCTTTCCCGAGTTTGCCAACGCATTTCTGGTATTTGCGGAAAAGCCGCTTTGATAAAGGATGAACTTGCTATGGATCTGATCTACGCGAAGTACAATTCACTCCGTCAGGAATCCTGCCGGGTAAATACCTTCTTTCTTGTGGAGGAAGGAACGATTTATGTGGAAAAAAGGCCGGAAACGGAAGCGGCCCGTCCCCATCTGGAGGCCATGAAAAAGAATAAGGCGCTTCTGGAGGGAGTCTGGGACAAAATTTGCCCGGTGCCCTTTACCGAGATGCCGGAGGGACTTCGTTTCCCCTTTGTGGAGGGAGAGCCTGTATTTACCGAGCCCTCGCCGTCTCTTTTTACGTCTGAAAAGCTGGAGGAGCTGACAGAAGCCATTGCCCGCGCCATGGATGAGGTGCTGGCGGTAAAGGAGGAAGCAAGGGTTCCCTTTGAAGAAACAGATGAGTTCCATGCTTTTTTCGGTGATGCGGAGCCGAAGGCCGGCTGCCCTGCGTTTTCTGCGGCGAATCTGGATCCGGTTTTCTCCAATTTCTGCCGGAAGGATGGAGAATTATATTGCTTTGATTACGAATGGGCAGTGGATTTTCCGGTCCCCGCGGACTATCTCCGGTACAGGATCCTGCATTATTTTTACTGGGAGCATTTTACGCTTTTCCGGGAGTACATTTCCGACAGAGAGTTTCTCCTCCGCTTTGGCATCGGGGAGGAGGATGAAGAGGTTTACCGGAGAATGGAGCAGGCGTTCCAGAAGAGGGTTTTGGGCAACGCCTCTTATCTGGAGTCCTTCCGCCGGGAAGAGATCAGTGTTACCGATGTTTTCCGGGAAAGAGACAGTCTCCGGGAAAGGGTGCAGGCACTGGAAGCGGAGAACCTGTCGAAGGACGGGATCATTTCCGCAAGGGATGGAGAGATTGCCGGCCTCCGGCATGAGATCGAGCTGGATGCCAGAAAGATACAGAACTACAGCAAGGCACTGCATAATCCACTGCATCTGAAAAAGCTCCGTGCAGATAACCGGAAAGAGGCCGAGGAGATCGAAGAAAAAGATACAATAATCCGGGCGATAGCGGAGGCGACAGAGACCCTCGACATGGAGGATCAGTATGATACCTGGATCCGCAGGATCGAGGCGGAGCATGAGAAGAAGGCAAAGAAGCCGCTTGCCGTTCAGCCGCTGATCTCTGTGATCGTCCCGGTTTATAATGTTAAACCGGAGGTGCTTACGGCCTGTATTGATTCGGTGCTGAAACAGACCTATACCAACTGGGAGCTGGTCCTGGTGGACGATGCTTCCACAAATGCCGATGTAAAGCCGGTAATGGAAAAGATGTCGCATGATAAGCGGATCGTAACGGAATACCGGCGGAAAAACGGCGGAATATCCAAATGCACGAATACGGCATTATCCATTGCTTCGGGAGAGTTCATTGCTCTTCTGGACTGCGACGATCTGCTTAGTCCCAACGCATTATATGAGGTGGTACGGCGGCTTTCGGATGATCCGGAGCTGGATATGATCTACAGTGACGAGGATAAGATCTCCGAGGACGGAACGGTGCGGATGGATCCGCATTTCAAGCCGGAGTGGTCTCCGGATACCCTGCTTTCTCATATGTATACCGGCCATCTTGGCGTATACAGAAAGAGCATCGCGGATGAGATCGGCGGCTTCCGCTCCGAATTTGACGGCTCGCAGGATTATGATTTTGTTCTGCGTTTTACGGAAAAAACTGACAGGATATCCCATATTTCCCGCATTCTTTACCATTGGCGGAAAAGCAGCAGCTCCACGGCAGGGAATGAAGAGGCTAAGCCGTATGTGTATGATTCCGCAAGACGGGCCAGAGAGGATTCGCTGAAGAGGCGGGAGATTCCGGGTGAAGTAGAGGCTGTGGAGGGAACGAACCAGTTCCGTGTCCGCTACCATGTGCCGGAGGATACGCGTGTTTCCGTTGTGATCCCTTCCAAAGATCATCCGAAGTTGCTGCACAGGCTGATCTTCAGCATGAAGCGGTATACGGCGTGGAAAAATATGGAGATCATCGTGATCGACAACGGCAGCAGCGATGCGAACCGGGCGGAGTACGAGAATCTTTCCCGGAAGTATGATTTCCGGTATATTTATGCCCCCATGCCCTTCCATTTTGCACAGCTTTGCAATCATGGAGCGGCGGAAGCGGAGGGAGATCTTCTGCTTTTCCTGAATGACGATACAGAGATCCTTCCGGATCACGGCGACTGGCTGGAGAGGATGGCCGGAGCGGCGCTCATGCCCTGGATCGGAGCGGTGGGCGCAAAGCTGCTTTATCCAAACGGCGGGATCCAGCATACCGGCGTGCTCAGTCTCCAGAAGGGACCGGTGCATGCCCTCACCGGCATGCCGGATACAGGAGATTATTATTTCAGCCGGAATAAGCTGGATGTGGATACTCTGGCGGTTACCGGTGCATGCCTCATGCTCCGCCGTGAGCTGTATGAGGAAATGAAGGGCTTTGATGAGGATTTTGCCATTGCCTACAATGACGTGGATCTTTGCATGCGGATCATTGAAGCCGGATATTATAATGTGATCCGGAACGATGCGGTGCTTCTGCATAAGGAATCGGTGAGCCGGGGGAGCGACACGGAAACGGAGGAGAGGCTTGTGCGTCTCTTTACCGAGCAGAATCTTCTGTATGAGCGTCACCCCCTGTTTGAAGCGAAGGATCCCTTCTATAACCGGATGCTGGCGCAGACCAACGAAAACTACGGGATCAACCTGGAATACGGGAAGGAAACCCGGGTGAAGGAGATTGACAGGGAAAGAGCCATGCGTTTTCCGGAGGGCGGAAGCAGGGTGAATGTTCATGTGGAAACGGAATCCGACTGGAGCCTCCGCATCACCGGCTGGTATTTCCGGGAGGATATGGCCTATACCACAGGAAGTCAGCCGAAGCTTCTTCTGGAAAACGAAGAAAAGGCGTATGTGGTCAGCACCCGTCAGATCGTCAATTCCGGCCTTGCGCTGGCGTATGGAACGGTACCCGGCGTGGAGCTTTCGGCCTTCCGGGCATGGATCCCGAGGCGGAAGGTGCAGCCCGGAACCTACCGGATATGGATCATTGCGGAGAATACGAGGGTGGATACAGGCTGCATGATCACCAGAGCTGTATGATCCAAGCTTTTGAGGTTTTTATGGAAAAAGTCAGGAAAAACTGGTATTATCCCGCATTGTTTCTTGCGTGGCTGGTTCTGCTCTTTTATATCTTCCGACATTATCTGGACGGGCAGGTGAATGTATCCGTAACCAATCTGATGTATTTTTCCTGCCCCTGGGATGCCGGAGGAATCCGCTTTGGCGGCCGTCTTTTCTCGGATCCCGTAGACAGCTGGCTGCCAATGGTCTGGCAGATGATCGTAAAAGGAAACCGGGCGCTGTGGAATCCCATGAACGGCGTGGGCTACAGTCAGAGCGTGGATATCATTTTGAATCCCATGAGCTTCATTTTCAAGCTGCCCCTTCAGTATGCCCAGCTGGTATTTATTCTGGTGAAGATCTCCACGGCCTATTTCGGGATGGCGTATTTCCTGAGAAGACTTCGCCTGCAGCCGCTGGCAAGGATATTCGGTGCTGTGGTCTTTTCCTCCTGCTCGGCAATGATGATGTGGAATTTCTGGCCCCATACCAACGTGGTCATGCTGCTCCCCATCCTCTTTGCTCTCGGCCACAGGCTGATGGAAAAGCACAGGCTTCTGGATATGCTGCTGCTCAGCCTTTGCGTATATCTGATCATCGTGGCCAATATGCCGGCCTATGCCGGATATTCCTTTTATCTGTTTGGTTTCTGGATCCTTTTCACTACGGTGTGGATGTACCGGAATGAAAGAAAGAATATCCTGAAGGTATTCCTTTCCTTTGCGGGAAGCTTTATCATCGGCGCAGCCGGAGCAATGGCCTATATTCTGAATATTTATCAGCAGACCATGTCCAACGGATATATATCCGGAAGAAAGGACCAGGCGCTCTTTACGCTGGAGCCTGTTTATCTCAGAACCTTTGCGGCCCCCTTTAAGCAGGACGGCCTTAAGGTAACGCTGGCGGAGGTGACAGGGTTTGTAGGGACGGCGGCTCTTCTGCTGCTTCCCCTGGCCATAGTCGGATTCCGGAGAAAAAAGCAGCTGTTTTGGATTGTATCCACAGCTGTTCTGGGAATTTTGATCTACACCCGGAGCCTGAATTTTATCTTTTCAAGAATGCCGCTTGTCAACACTTCGATGAAGTCGCGGCTGATCAGCATTCTGCCCTTTACTCTGGTTATCCTGGCTGCGATCCAGCTTGATGATGTGATCCGGAACGGGGAGAGGTACAGGAGATATTTCTGGCGTTTCCTTTATTATGCGGCCGGAACCGGCGCGGCGGCTTTGATCGCCAAACGGTATCCCGAACAGCCTCATCCTGCGCTTCCGCTGAAGGCGGCGGTGATGCTCTTTGCGGGAATGGAGCTGATCATTCTCTTTTCCGAAAGCCGGGGAGAGGGAGGCTTTATCCCGGAGGTTTTCCGGATGGCGAGACCCTGGGTGAGGCTTTTTGCCGGCGGACTTCTTCTCATTTATACCATTATACAGATGGGCCTGTTTGCCAGAGATAATATGTTCTACATTCCCAAGGCGGCGCCGGTCATGCCTGAGGCAACAGAAGGCATCTATCATCTGCAGTATGCAGAACCGAACCGCGTATATCCCTACACAGACTGGACCTTTTTCCCGAATACGAATGTATTTTATGATATCCGCAGTCTGACGCTGCACAGCTTCGCGGCGACCAATAAGGATATGGACCGGTATATCCGGGATGTGGACGGAGCGATGCATCAATCCCCCACACACCGTATGGGAACGAAGATCGACCACTATACCCTTCTCCGGTATGCCGGAGTGGATACGCTCTTTACCCGAAATCCTCTGGGAGCGGAGGAGGAGAATGGCTACGCCCTGATCTATGAGGGAGAGACGGACGGGATGAAGATCTTTAAAACCGGTCAATATCATCCCCGGTTCTTCCTGGGAGAAACAGTGACCGGGTCGGAAACCGAGAAAGAGAGCCTTGCCCTTATGAAGCAGGATTATGTTTCCGGCGGCGTCTTCCTCTCCCGGGAACTGACGGATCCCGGCCTGATCCGGAGGCTGGCGGACACGGCGTCTCCTCTTGCGGAAACAGAAGGAATGGATATAATAAAAGATAAGACAGACGATATCACGCTGCGGGTGAATACGGAAAAGGAACGGCTCCTGGTCTTTAACGAATATAATGACGGGAACTGGAAGGTCAGCGTGGATGGAAAGTGGACAGAGGACATAAAGGCCAACTATTTATTTAACGGCGTGGTTGTGCCGGCCGGAGAGCATGAGGTTCGTTTTTATTACGATCCGCCGGGGCTTCGCGCGGCTCTGCCCGCAGGACTGTTCATCCTGATCATTACTGTACTTGCCGCAGCGGTTCTCGGAATCCGGGAGCTGAGAATAAAGGATACAGATAAAGATACAGATAAAGATACAGATAGAGTCACAGAAAAGGAGAAGCAATGAAACTCATTATTCAGATACCCTGCTTCAATGAGGCAGAAACACTGGAGATCGCGCTCAACGATCTGCCGCGGGAGATTCCCGGGATCGATGAGATCGAATATCTGATCATCAATGACGGCAGCCGCGATAATACCGTAGAGGTGGCGAAAAACTGGGGCGTACACTATGTGGTAAATTTCCGGAGAAACCGGGGTCTTGCCTATGGTTTCATGGCGGGACTGGATGCCTGCCTCAGAAACGGAGCGGATATCATTGTCAATACAGACGCGGATAATCAGTATAATGGTGACGATATTGAAAAGCTGGTCCGTCCGATCCTGGACGGAGAGTCCGAGATCGTGATCGGTGAGCGGCCCATTGATAAGACAGAGCATTTTTCTCCGCTGAAGAAAAAACTGCAGCATTTCGGCAGTTGGGTGGTCAGAAAAGCATCTGATTCGGATATTCCGGACGCCCCCAGCGGCTTCCGCGCATTCTCCAGGGAAGCGGCGCTGAGGCTCAATGTAACGAACCAGTATACCTATACGCTTGAGACGATCGTTCAGGCAGGCCGGGAGAAGATCGCCCAGACCTCGGTGCCGATCCGGACCAACGGAGAGCTGAGGCCCAGCCGTCTCTTTAACAGCATGTTCGGTTATGTAAAAAAATCGATGGTCACCATTCTCCGGGCGTATCTGATGTATTCGCCGCTGAAGACATTTACCCTGATCGGCCTGATCCCGTTCCTGTTCGGTGTGGCCATTGATGTGAGATATCTGGTATATTTCATTTTCGGTGAGGGCGGCCACGTGCAGTCCCTGGTGCTCGGCAGCACGCTGATCATGATGGGCTTTATGACCTTTATGATCGGGCTTCTCGCAGATGTGATCTCCAAGGAGAGAAAGCTTCTTGAGGATGTACAGTACCATGTCCGCCGGATGGATTATGAGCGTGAAATGGAAAAGCGCGGCAGGGACATTGCCGAAGTGAAAAACAATATAGATACTGAGAAGAATAAAGCATATACGGAAGAGAAAACAGACGGACGGAAATGAGAGATTGGCTGCTGAAAACTAAGAATATCAGCCGGGATGCTTTTTTCTGGAATGCCTTTTCTGCCATCATGAACTCTTTCCAGACCATGGTGCTTCTGCTCGTGGTGACCAACACAGGAACGGACAGCGACAGCGCATGGTTTGTTATGGCCTATGCAGTCGGAAATCTGATGCTGCATGTGGGAAAATACGGCGTTCGCCAGTTCCAGGTAACGGACACGGATGAACGGTATTCCTTCCGGGAGTACCGCCTGGCCAGGGTGGTCTCCATGGTTCTGATGGCGGGCAGCACAGCGGCCTTTCTCCTTTACGGAATGATCTTCCGGGATTATCCGGCAGGAAAGACGGCTGCCATCCTTCTGGTCACGCTTCTGAAGGGGATAGAGGCCTGGGAGGACGTTTATCACGGAAGAATGCAGCAAAAGGGAAGGCTGGATACGGCAGGCAGGATCCTGGGAATCAGGCTGTTTTTATTCCTGTTGCTCTTTTCCGGCCTTTTTCTCATCACAAAGAGGCTGGTGCTGACCCTTCTGGTATCGGTGACAGCGGAGGCGCTCCTTTCCTTTATCATGAACAGGAGCGTGATCGGTGCTTTCCGTGACGAAAAGGAAAAGCGGGAGCTTTCCCGGGTAAAACAGGGAGCGGTGGGTATCCTTCGGGATTGTTTCCCCCTGGCCGTATCCATGTGCCTCAATATGTATATTGCCAATGCGCCGAAATATACCATTGATGCAGTGGTATCCGACGATACCCAGACAGCCTTTAATGTTGTTTTCATGCCGGTGTTCGTGATCGCCCTGATGGCCAACTTTATTTACCAGCCGGTACTGAAAAAAATGGGTGAATTATGGAATGGCGGAAAAACGGATATTTTCCGCAGCAGGGTCAGAAAGCTCTTTCTGATGACGGTGCTCCTGGACCTTGTGCTGACGGCCGTGGGAGGGCTGATCGGTATTCCGGTTCTGGAACTGATTTACGGCGTATCCCTTTCCGAATTCAGAGGAATACTGATCCTGTTCCTTCTGGCAGGCGGTGTGATCGCTCTGCAGAATCTGATGATCCTGGTGATCACCACCCTGAGAATGCAGAGGTATATGATATTCGGTTATGCGGGAACTGCGCTGATCTATTTTTTCACGGACAGCCTTGTGCTGGGACAGGACAGGTTTTTCAGACTGGTCCTCTATTATGAGATACTGATGGCCGTGCTGCTCGGATACTGTATCCTTCTTTACATAAAGGGGCTGAAGCGTTCCGGTTAGTGTATGTTTTCGGAAACGCCGGGCGCCGGCATTCACCGCGTCAGTCGGATATTATGCAAAAGATGCATTAACCCCGATGTCCGGCCTGTTATTAAGATCAGTATAATGACAAAAGACCCGACATACAGAATTTACGGAGGAAACGGAGAGCTTGGATCAGGAAAAAAGAAAAAGAGAAGAGGAAAAGCTGGATGCCATGAAGGAGGAGCTCCGGGGAAAGCATGTCCTCTTTGTTACGACAAAGAATCTGGATTATCTCCGGAATACCCAGGAGATCCGGTGGCTGGAGGAAGCTGCGAAAAAGGTAACGGTATGGGGAAGCAAAAGCTCCTCCTACGTGAAGCGGCTGCTGAAGCTTTATCCGAAATTGCTTTTCTCCCCGCTGAAAAAATATGATGCGGCATTTTTCGGCTTTTCACCCCAGCTGGTTCTTCCCTTTTTCGGCTGGCGGTTCCGGAAAAAGAAGGTATTTGAGGATTTCTTTATCTCTGTTTACGACACCATGGTCTGCGACCGGCAGAAGTTTAAAAAGGGAAGCCTCCGGGCGGGGCTCACCAGATGGCTGGATAAGAAGACTCTCCGCCGGGCGGATGGCGTGATCACGGATACCATGGCGCACGCAGACTTTTTCTCTTCGGAATTCGGCGTGCCAAGGGAAAGGCTGGCAACGCTCTACATTACCGGAGATGAAGCGATTTATTACCCCAGACCGCAGAAAAAGCCGCCAAAATATAAGGATCAGTTCATTGTATTATATTTCGGTTCCATCCTTCCCCTTCAGGGAGTGGAGGTGATCGGGGAGGCCATGAGCCGGTTTGCCGGGGATGAGAGGATCCGTTTCCTGTTCATCGGGCCGGTGGATAAGAAGGTCAGTCTTCCGAAACAGGATAATATCACGTATATCAGCTGGCTCAGCCAGGAAAAGCTTGCGGATTATATTGCCGCAGCGGATCTCTGTCTGGCCGGACATTTCAATAAAGAGATCATGAAGGCTCAACGGACAATACCCGGAAAGGCGATGATCTACGAAACCATGCAGAAACCTATGATCCTGGGAGATGGACCGGCCAACCGGGAATACTTCCGGGAGGATGAAAAACATACCTTTGTTCCCATGGGGGACGGAGAGGCTTTGGCCCGGGCTATCCGGGAGCGCATGCAGCACAACTGAAGAAGCGGAGCTGCGGCGCTTAAGGAAATGGACATAGCGGAACTGCTGAAACGACGGAAAGGAGGCAAACTATGCGTAAATGGAAAAAAAGAGGACTGGCACTATTGATGAGTGTCCTTCTGGGGGTAAGTTTGCTCTCTGCACCGGCAAAGGCTGCCCAAAATGTGGAGGCGGACAGCCTTCTGGATCCCAACCGTGAGGAATATAGTCTGGCGGAAAGCTTTATCACCACGTATGAAAATGGAAGGATGGGCGCGAGTGACTATTTTTCACAGGCTCTTCCGGCGTCCGATCATGTAGACGGGACCATGGCGGATTTTGTAGCTTCTGCGGACCAGACAGACCCGGAGAAGCAAACGGATCCCAATGACCAGACAGACCCGGAGAAGCAAACGGATCCCAATGACCAGACAGACCCGAAGGAATCAACAGATCCAACAGGTCCGGATGAGACAGAAAAGAAGTATCCGACCGTGAACGGGATATCCGTTGAAGTGATCAACATCGCGGATTATGCCGAGCCGAAGGATAATCTGGGCAGTGTTGACCGTACCGGAAAAACGGATGTTAGTTATACACTGTCCCAGATCATGCAGCTCAGCACGAACCGGAGATATGCGGATCAGGATACGGAGAGATGGACGCTTCTTTATTTCCCGGCAGGCACGTATCTTTTTGAGGATATTTTCTGGATCCCCAGCCATACCTGGATCTATCTGGAGGAGGGCGCTGTTTTTCAGAGGGGAAACCCGGAAATCCCGCTGGCTAAGAGCGTTGCCCTTGGCGAAAGGGGGGATTTTGACAATTCTCTGACCATCGGATGGCATGACTGCTTTTCCGGTATTGTGCTGGAGGGCGGAACCTGGGATGGCGGAAACGATCAGAAGACCGACGGTGAAGCTTATGCCAATCTGGTGATCCTGACCCATGGTCAGAATGTGGTTGTGCGGAATGCGGTTTTTCAGTACTGCATCGAGCATATGCTGAATCTTTCCGGAGACGCGAATGTTCTGGTGGAAAACTGCCGGTTTGCGCATATGCCTGAATATACGGGGAACAGCAGAAAATATTACGGAAACGCACAGACTGAGGAGGAAAAGGCAGCCATCCGGATGTATACCGAAGCCATTCATCTGGATTACGTGAATGAGGAGGGAGAGCCCGGCAATCTGTACGACGGGGCACCTTGCGAAAACTGTACGGTTCGGAACTGCAGCTTCACAGATTGTCAGCGGGGTGTGGGAACGCATCATGTGATCAGCACGAACCAGGGGGATCCGGCCTATGCGCCCAGCCGCGCCAACCGGTTCACCTTTGAAAATAATTCCTTTTCCGGTATGCGATCCGAACCCTATTCGCTGTTCAGCTTCGACAACGTGGTGATCGCGGATTCCAGTTCGGACGGACACCGGTTTTTTGAGGAGGGTATTGACTGTCACTCCGTTCTGGTGCTGAATAATACCGTGTCGAACGCAAAGGATAAGGATATCATCTTTTCGGACAGCGATAAGATCGTGGTTTCCGGCCTGGTCCAGACCAGTACAAATACCACGCAGCCGGCCATGTACTTTGTCAATGTAAAAAAATCGGTGATCGAAAACTGCTGCATCGTGAAGTCCGGCGGAACGGGGATATCGCTATGGTCCTCGGAGAATATTTATGTAAACAAAAACACTGTTGGTCATACAGCACTAAGCATGATTTTTCTGCGTGACAGCAGATATGTGACGGTCAGAGAAAACCAACTGTCTGATGGGGGACACTACGGGATCCAGTGTATTGGCGGAAGCGATAATCTGATCCTGGGGAATGTGCTGCAGAATCTGGGCTATAACGGGATCTGTATACAGGGCAGCGCGGCGGAAGTGACGCAGACGGATATCTATTATAATTCCGTAACAAACTCAGTGGGACGGGGCATTTCTATGGAATATGCCAGCGGAAAGATCCGGGGCAACATCATAGATACGGTAACAGATGAAGCAGACGGCACAAAGTCCAACGGCATGATGATCATCGGCTCAGGTACCAGATCGGAACGCGTCAGTGTGGAGAATAATTATATCCGGACATGTACCAATACAGGTGTCCGGGCCAGAAATCTGGTCAACGCCGCGATCAGGGACAACCGTGTTTCCGGAACAAAAGGGACCGGCATGCATATTACGGACTGTTCCTATTCGGAGATCCGGAATAATGTGGTGGTGAACGACAGCGGGGCGTGGACTGCTATACAGATCCAGGGACTGGAGGCCTGTCAGATAACAGATAATCAGGCGGTCGGCGGGAAGAACGCCGTGATCCAGACCGGCGGAGAAAAGAATGTAGTCATACCGGGCAATACGGTCACCTCCTGGTATTTCAGTGACATAAAGCAGAGTGGCTGGAAGTATCCCGGCGTACTTTTCTGCAAGACCTTCGGCAATATTATTGCCGGCGGTACCAACGGAAAACTGAATCCTGCCGGAGAAAACGTATCCCGCAGGGATTTTGCCCTAATCCTGTATAATATGATGGGATCACCGGACGTGAAAGGGGACTATCCTTTTGCGGATGCGGCCGGTTATGCTAAGACTGCGGTGACCTGGGCCAGCCAGGCGGGCGTGGTCAGCGGATATACAGATGGTACCTTCGGGGTAAAGAATAACCTGAAGCGGTATGAGCTTGCGCTGATGCTGTACCGCATGGTCAGCCGGCTTGGGCTGGATACCTCTGCCCGCGGCGATCTGACTGTCTTTACGGATGTGACAAAGGATTTTCTGACGCTGGATAAATATGCGGCGCAGCGGGAGGCGCTTTCCTGGGCTATAGGAACAGGGATCATAGCCGGCACGAACGGAAAGCTGGACCGGAGCGGAACAGCAACCCGTGTGCAGTGCGCGGCCATGATCTCCCGGCTGGTGACGGCTTATCCCGAGCTGGCAGGGTATTTCCTGGAGTTTGAGACGCAGTAACGGAAAGCGGCCGGCAGGCTGCGAAAGCATACCGGAATAAAAAACGGAAACGGGAGATGTATGGATCAGTACACAGCAGCATTCATTGCTTTTTTCCTATATCTTTATATGTATTACCTCTTCGGAGCAGCCGCATCCCGGCTGCTCCGGTTAAAAAATGATCCGTTGGACCAGCTGCTTTACGGCATGTTTGTCTACGCGTTCATTTTCTTTTTGTATGTCATGCCCATGAAATTCCATTACGTGAAGGTGGATACCATCGGGCGGATCTGGGCTGTATTTCTCGCAATAGCGGCGGTAACGATCCATATCACTATGCGGAAGTATCTGGCAGAGGGATGGAGGAATCTCGGCCGGAGCCTGCGGGAACATAAGGGAAGCAGCATCGTGGTGTTTTTGTTTACCATGCTGCAGATGACCTTCACGGAAATGTACGGGCGGCTGTACGGCGGTTATAACCAGACCTGGTTCATCGGGATCGTATCCAACGGCGCAGACTATAACGTGCTGGGTGTGCATGATCCCTCTTCCGGCCTGTTGATGGAGGGCTTTACCAGCGCCCGGTATCTTTGTACTTTTCTGGATCACAGCTCGGTGATGTGCAGGCTGCTGCACATGAATGCCATGGTGGAGGTCCGGACGGTCCTTACGGCGATCTTTGTGATCTTCCAGAATATCGTTCTCTGGAAGCTCTGTCTGATGCTGGCGAAGGGAAAGCGGGATTCGGCACTGTTCGGTTTCTTTCTTTGCTGGGCATTGAAAAACATCATGGTCTATTCCCAGCTTCTTCCCGGATTTTATACCTATTTCCGGACCTATGAGGGAAAGGGCCTGGTGGCCAATGTTTCTATTCCCCTGATGATGCTCCTGATGTGGAAGATGCATCAGGAACCGGAAAAAACAGAGAATCTATGGTATTCCGTTTTTACTCTGGCAGGGTCCATGACCTATTCCCTGTCCATGATGTTCAGTTATCCCTTTTTGCTGGCGGCCTCGCTGCCGTTTATGCTGATCCGGAAGGAGAAAAAAAAGCGGATGCTGCTGTATGTGCTGGTCCTTGGGCTGATCGCAGCGGCCTATCTGACTGTGTATACCCTGGGACTCAAGGGCAAACTGGACTTATCGATCCACTATAAGGGCTGAAAATAAAATGGCCGCGTAAGGCGGTGAAAGGAGAAACGCGATGCATTTTCCTCCGTCGGAGCATCCCGGAAATGAATATTTTTGGCATACCCTGCGGGTATATCTGGACACGTTTTCGCCGGCTGTGAAGATCATCCTGGCAGGTTATGTTTTGCTGCTCATTCTGGTGCTGATCCGGGGAGGCGCAAAGGAACGGCTGTTTTATGTTGGCATAACAGTCCTGCTGATCCCGGTGGCCCTGAATCCCTGGACCGCCTGGTATCTGGTGGAGCATTTTAATTTTTCCGAGCGGTATTTCCGGCTGTTCTGGATGATCCCCGTAGTGATGCTGTATGCCCATGCCGGAATCCTGCTTTACCAAAAACTGCCGAAGCCGGGGAAGGCCGTGCTCTGGATGCTTCTGGGCGGTCTTTCACTTTTGGGCCTTCTGACCGTCCGGTCGAAATCAGTGGGACTTTACCATGGGACAGGGGAACAGAAACCGTTGGAGATCGTGGATAATATCTATAAGGCCGAGGATGATGTGGTGCAGGCCTGTGATATCATCAATAGTGACAGCGACCCCTCGACCATGCGGTATGTGATCTATGATTCCAAGTTTTATATCGAGGCAAGAGCCTACTGCGGCTCCATCGTGGCTATCCTGGTCCCCTTTTTTACCTATGACTGGAAGGATCTGGATACGGCGATCGAGGAGGGGCAGTGGCGGTCAGCTCTCCGGTCGATCTATACCGGCAGAGAGGGCGCCTGTGCGTTGCATCCGCTGAACGGAGAAACGCTCCGGATGGTGGCTGACCGGGCTAACTGCGACTATGTGGTTCTGGAAAAGACCAATCCGCATTACGCGCTCTGGGTGGAGAATTATCCGGTGATCGGTATTACGGAACGGTATATTGTTTTGAAAATCCATGAGTAGTTCGAAAGTGCGGGGGTAATTCGAAAACGCATGAGTAATTCGGAAATGCATGAGTAATTCGAAAATGCATGAGTAATTCGAAAATGCATGAGCGGCATGGAAATGCATGAGCAGATGGAAAAAGAAAGGCGGAATCAGGAAGCTTATGGCGGGTGCAAAGGGAAAAGAAAGGATTGAGTGGCTGGATACCCTGCGGGGACTGGCCGTTCTCATCGTATATCTTGCGCACGTGATGTCCCGGTATCCCCGGACCGTGGGTTATTCCCACGGCGTGGGGAAGATGGGCGTCTGGCTTTTTATGGTATCCGCCGGATTTCTGCTGTATTACCGGAGCAGTGCGCCGTATCGCGGTGGGGACGCAGGAGACAGCACTACCTGCAGAAGGGCTTCGGAGGATAGTGCAGACGGTGGCTCTGTATCCCGGGACAGTTTGGCCGGCTGGATAGCATCCTTCTATATCCGCAGGTTCTTTCGTCTTTTTCCCTGCCTTGTTTTCGGGGCGCTCCTCACCTTCAGGGAAGATGCTCTGCACCAGACAAAAACTTTTATTCTGACAATCCTCTTTCTCCGCGGACCGGCGCATCTCTGGTATGTGCCCGTTGTTGCCGGCTTTTATCTGCTGGCGCCTTTCCTTCTCTTACTCAGGGATAAGATCAGAAATGACAGGCGCCTTTTTATTATTATTCTGCTGGCCGGAACTCTGCTGGCAGTGGCTTTTCCCTATACTCGCTATCCGGAAAACAGCATTGATCCGCTATGGTATTATCCGGTATTTCTGATGGGATGTCTTGCGGCGCTGATCCCGGTACGAAAAAAGGCGGCCGGATGGGATGCGGCTGCGCTGGTGCTTTTCGCAGGTCTCGTTATGCTGACGCCATCAGTCATGTGCGGCGTTTTCGGTTTTAAGGATCAGCGTTTCCTGCCAAATAAATATCTGCTCATCGGCGGAATATGGACCGGCATCATTCTGTGTATCTTGCGGGGAAAAATCTGGGAAAGGCTGCTTTCCGGGCTAAAGCCTCTGCAGCTTCTCTCCCGGATCAGCTATCCCTTTTATCTCGTGCATTACCCCGTGATCTATATACTGAAGAAATATTGGGAGCTTTCCGGACAGGTCATGCTCGCAGCAGCCTTCGGGATTTCCCTCATTCTTTCCCTTCTGCTGCATTTTCTGGTGGAAAGACCCTGCACCCGGCTGGGTACCGGGCTGAGTCAGTGAACTGGTCTGATCAAGAAAAAATAGGTAAGGATATAACAGGACATATGGAGGATAAAAAAAGCAGGGCGCTTGCACTGGATATTTTAATGACGGCCGGGAAGGATGCCTATCTGGAGGATGTGCTTCGCGAAGAACTGGACCGGAATTCGATATCCCGGACGGACAGGGCGTTTATTACAAGGCTTGCCGAAGGGGTTACGGAACGGCGGATCACACTGGATCAGCTTATAGGCCGGTTCAGCAGGACGCCGGTGGAAAAGCTCCGGCCTGTGATCCGGCAGTGCCTCAGGATGGGCACATATCAGCTGATTTATATGGATCATGTGCCGGACCATGCGGCTATCAATGAAACCATTAAGCTCGTGAAGGAAAGAAAGCTGGCCGGACTCTCCGGCTTTGTGAATGCGGTGCTCCGGAAAATATCCATGTGGAAAAAGGATGATCCGGAAGGGATGGCGGCGTGGATCAAAGAGACGCCAGAACGGGAATTTTCCACGCCGGCCTGGATCGTGCGGCGGCTGGAAGAGGAATATGGGCAGGAGACTGCCCGCAGGATTCTGGCGGATCAGTTTGTGAAGAAGCCTCTGACGCTTCGGGTAAATTCTACAAAAACGAGTCGGGATTCCGTGCTCGCCATTCTTCGGGAAAATGGAATAGAGGTGGAGAAAGGAGAGCTTTCCGGACAGGCTGTTCGTGTTTTTCGTGCGGAAAATCCGTCAAATCTGCCCGGCTGGCAGGAGGGCTTATTCATCGTTCAGGATGAGAGCAGTATGCTGGCGGTGGAAGCGGCTGAAATTGCAGCCGGAGAGAGCGTGCTGGATCTTTGCGCAGCACCGGGCGGAAAGACCACATATGCTGCTGAGCTTTCCGGCGGACGGGTGGTTTCCCGGGATATCGCTCCCGGAAAGATCAGAAAGATTGAAGAAAACCTTGCCCGGCTCGGCCTCAGAGCGGAGACCGGGACCGGGGATGCTGCAGTTTTTGAGCCCCGCTTTACAGATGACGAAAAAAAAGGCATAATGGACCTCGTGATCGCGGATGTCCCGTGCAGCGGGCTCGGCGTGATCGGAAAGAAAAACGATATCAAATACAGGCTGAGACCGGAGGATCCGAAAAGTCTTGCGGAGCAGGGCGGAAGGATACTGGATACGGCCGCCGGATATGTAAAGCCGGGCGGAAGACTGCTTTTCTCCACCTGCACCATTTTGCCGGAGGAGAACAGGGAAAATACTGCGGCGTTTATCTCCCGGCATCCAGGGTTCCGGCTGGAGAAGGAAAAGCAGCTTTTGCAGGGTGTGGATCACTGTGACGGTTTTTATTATGCGGTTCTCCGGCGGGAAAACGCCCGATAACAAATTCAGTTACGAATCCGTATGTCCCGATTGTTTTTGAAGAGTATAAATGAACGGTTGCAAATAAAGAAGAAAGACGGCAGAACATAAATCGTGGAAGATAATGTATATGTGAACAATATAGTGGGCAGCAGCACCGGGAGCGGAAGGGCTGAGGACAGCAGCGCTGAGAAAAGCAGCGCTGCGACCGGCAAGGCGGAGAGAAGGAACACTGTGAACCGCGGTGAAGAAGACAGCCGGGCAGAGGATCGGCTGCGGAATGTGACCTCCCTGTATCCGGAGGAGCTCGAGAAGGAGCTAATGGCTGAGGGGTATCCGAAATTCCGGGCTAAGCAGCTCTTTCAGTGGATCCATGCCAGGCAGACAGAGGAACCTTCTCAGATGACCAACCTGCCGAAGAACCTGAGAGAAAGGCTTACTCCCTTTTTTCCGGTGGTACGAGAGGTGACCTGTCAGACATCGAAGAAGGACGGCACAAGGAAGTATCTCTTTGCCATGCAGGACGGAGAAATGATCGAGAGTGTGTGGATGCCCTATGAGCATGGAAACTCGGTATGTATTTCCTCCCAGGCCGGCTGCGGCATGGGTTGCACCTTCTGTGCCTCCGCTATCGGCGGATTTCACCGGAACCTTACGGCCGGCGAAATGGCCGGACAGGTTTACGGAATCCTCAGGGATACCGGAAAAAGAGTGGATAACATTGTGGTCATGGGAACGGGAGAACCCATGCAGAATTATGATCAGCTGATCCGGTTTATCCGGCTGATCTCCCATGAGGAAGGGTACGGCCTTTCGGTGCGGAGCATAACCGTATCCACCTGCGGCATCGTGCCCAGGATCCGGCAGTTTGCCGGGGAGGGGCTTCCGGTGACGCTGGCACTTTCTCTGCATGCGGTGACTGATGAGGAGCGCCGCCGGACCATGCCCGTGGCCAGAACCTACGGGATAGAGGAAACGCTGGATGCCTGTTCCTGCTATTTTGAACAGACGGGCAGGCGTGTCACGGTGGAATATGCGCTGATCCGTGACGAAAATGACACGGAAAGGCATGCAAATGCCCTTTCAGCCCTCCTCCGGGACCGGGGTTTTCATGTAAACTTAATCCCCGTAAACCCTGTAATGGAGCGGGGAATGAGGCCCGGAACGCGAAATTCACAGGAAAACTTCAAAAAGATACTTGAAAAAAATCATATAAATGTTACTATTAGGAGAGGTATGGGCAGTGATATCGACGCTGCCTGCGGACAGCTGCGCCGCAAATTCGCAGGAAGTGAGAAGGAATGAAGGCCACTGGCAGAACAGACAAGGGACGGAAAAGAAGTAATAATCAGGACAGCATTTATATAGGGGACGGCCCCATAGGTCCGCTGCCGAACCTGTTTATCGTCGCTGACGGTATGGGGGGACATGCGGCAGGAGATTTTGCCTCCCGCTATGCCATCAGTGTTGTTCTTGATTTTGTGCGTGGTTCAACTGTTCGAAATCCCATCTCCCTCCTTCGGCGTGCCATGATCTATGCGAACAGCGAGGTGTACCGGGAAGCCGAAAAGGATCCGGATAAATATGGCATGGGAACCACTATGGTCGCCTGCGTGGCAGACGGGCGGGAGCTTTACGTTGCCAATGTAGGAGACAGCAGACTGTACAGGATCCGGGATGAGATCACGCAGATCACCATGGATCACAGTCTGGTGGAGGAGCTGATCAGAAGCGGACAGCTGGAAAGAAACCGGGGGAGAAACCATCCGGAGAAAAACCTGATCACCCGGGCTATGGGGTCCAGGGACGAGGTCATGCCTGATTTCTTTGAGATCAGTCTGGAGGAGGGAGATAAGGTTCTCCTATGCTCGGACGGACTCTCCAATATGGTAGAAGATGATGAAATAAGGGATATTGTCAGAGAGGCAGACGGACCGGAAGCGGCTGTCGAAAGCCTGATCGAGCGCGCCAATTACTACGGCGGGAACGATAACATCTCGGCGATTCTGATTTCCTTTTAGAGAGGTATAAAGTTATGCTAAAGGCCGGAACTATCCTTGATGACAGATATGAGATCATCGACGTTGTCGGCACGGGCGGCATGTCAACAGTCTATCGCGCTAAGGACGAAAGACTGAAAAGATTTGTTGCCGTGAAGGTTCTGAAATCTGATTATTCCAGTGATTCCAGTTTTGTATCAAAATTTCGTGCAGAGGCGCAGAACTCTGCGGGACTTACTCATCCAAATATCGTAAGCGTGTATGATGTCTGCGAGGACAACGGCAGATATTTTATTGTGATGGAGCTTGTGGAAGGCATTACGCTGAAGGAGTATATCCACCTGAACGGCAGACTGCCCATGAACCAGGCGCTGAATTTTTCCTTGCAGATCGCATCCGGACTGGAGGCGGCGCATGACCATCATGTGATCCATCGTGACATCAAGCCGCAGAATATCATTGTCGCCAATAACGGAAACCTGAAGGTGACGGATTTCGGTATTGCCAAGGCAGCCACATCCACCACCATGTCCACGACGGGCATCGGCTCCGTGCATTATATTTCTCCGGAACAGGCCCGGGGCGGCTACAGCGATGAGAGAAGCGATATCTATTCGCTGGGTATTACCATGTATGAGATGATCACCGGCAGGGTTCCCTTCGAGGGCGATACCAACGTGGCCATTGCTCTTATGCATATCCAGAATGATATCATTCCCCCCAGAGAGCTGTATCCGGATATCTATCCCAGCATGGAAAAGATCGTGCTGAAGTGTACCCAGAAAAAGCCCGAGCGCAGGTACCTTACTGCGGCAGCCCTTATCAATGATCTGAAGAGGGTACAGGAGAATCCCAATATCAATATCGTTGTTGCCCAGTCTTCTGTGGCAAAGGGTCCCACAAAGGAATTTACGATGGAGGAAACCCGCCAGATCAAGGAGGGAGCTGCGGCTAAGCCTATCGATCCTGAATTGGCCGGACTGGAGAATATGCGTCCCAGAGATCCCTCCAGGACATCTCAGGTTGTTCCCAATATGGAAAGGATCAACGCCCTTTATCAGAACGATCCGGATGAGGATTATGAGGAGCCGGTACCTGCTCCGCGCCGTCCGGAGAAGAGCCTGAAAAAGGTTGAGGATTATGATGATACCTATGATGAATACCGGGGAAGGGGCCGCCGGCGTGACGAGGACGAAGATGATGATAACGAAGCTGCCGATCCGAAGCTGGAAAAGGCAGTGATGATCGCCGGGATTGCCGCGGCGGTAGTGATCTTTGCCATTATCTTTGTGGTGATCGCCAAGATTGCCGGACTTTCCATTTTCGGAAAGAAGGAGGATAAGGCGGCAACAACAGCAACAACGGCGGCTGTAACCGAAGCGGATTCCGAGACCAGCACAAAAACAGAAGAGGCTTCTACGGAAGAAAAGAAAACCATTCGCATGATCGATGTAACGGGCTATACCAAAAAAGCGGCAGAGTCCGAGCTGAAGAAGGCAGGCTTCAAGAATTATACCTTTGCGGAAGCAAACGACGATAAGGTTAAGGAAGGCTATGTCATTAAGCAGAGCGTGGAACCCGGAACCCAGATCGGTGAAAATGATTCCATCGTAGTTACCGTCAGCGCAGGAGCTGAGAAGCTTCAGGTGTCGGATGTGGCAGGCATGAACGTGTCTGATGCGGATCTGGTACTGAAAAACCAGGGCTTTACCGTAACGCATAAGTATGATTACAGCGATTCCGTGGCAGAGGACCAGGTTATCTCCATGGATCCGGCCGGCGGAAGCAGTGCGGATTCCGGCTCTACCATTACGCTGGTTATTTCCAACGGACCCAAGAAAAAGGATGTTTCCGTACCGGATATCACCAACAGCAGCGAGTCATCTGCCCAGAGCATGCTGGCCAGCCTGAATCTTAAGGTGGGTGCCGTTACCTATGAGTATAATTCCGAGGTTCCTGCAGGTCAGGTGATCAGCCAGTCCATTGCTCCGGGTACGCCCACAAAGGAGGAAACGGCGGTCGATTATGTGGTATCCAAGGGCGCCAAGACAGTAACCTATACCGGAAGTGTTTCCGGAAGCGTTTCCACATCCGATGCGGAGATGCTGCAGACACTGGCCGGTGCAACCGTTACGGTTTATATCAATGACGATGCAGGAAGCCATCAGGTATTCCAGACCACTGTAGGTCCGGATCAGGCCGGCAATATCGAGGTTTACGGCGACTGCACCGGACTGACGGGAAATAACGGAACAGTTTCCTTTACTGTTGTAGATGCAGGGGGAAATGACATCACCGCGTCCTACAGTAAGATGCTGGTACTGACCTATAAGGATGAGTAAGGCTTCATGAAAGGAACGATCGTTAAAGGAATCGGCGGCTTCTACTACGTACAGACTGAAAAAGGCGTAATGGAATGCCGGGCAAGGGGTGTGTTCCGGAAGGAAGGCATCCGTCCCCTCTGCGGAGATCTCTGCGAGGCGGAACCTGAAAATGAAGAATGTACCCGGGGGTGGATCAACAGGATCCTTCCCCGGCGAAATGCCATGATCCGCCCGGCGGCTGCCAATGCCGACCAGGCGGTTCTGATTTTTGCCATAACCCGTCCGGATGCGGATACCGGCGTGATCGACAGACTGCTTGTCAATATGGAGGCGCAGCAGATCCCTGTCAGGATCGTGTTTACCAAAAAGGATCTGGACCGGGAGGGAAGAGGCGAAAGACTGAAAAAGATTTATGAAAACGCAGGTTACCCCGTATATCTGACTTCGGTCAAAAAGACGGACAGTGACGGGAAAACCGGCGAAAGTCCCAATCCGGGTGAAAATCCGGAGAAAAAGAAATGCGAAGGACTGAAGAAAACAGAACCCGGCAAAATGGAGGAGATAGAGTCCGAAGGATTGGAGGAAGTGATGGATGCTCTTCGGGGCAGGACCAGCATCCTCTGCGGGCCTTCGGGAGCAGGTAAGTCCACACTTACCCGCACACTTTTTCCCTTTCTTCCCGCAGAGAGCGGAGAGCTGTCCCAAAAGATCGGGAGAGGGAAAAACACCACCAGGGCGTCTGAACTGTACTTTGCCGGAGAGGGAACGGCCATTATGGATACTCCGGGCTTTACCTCTGTGGAGCTCCTGCCGGAGTCGGAGGATGAGCTGGAACAGCTGTTTCCGGAATTCCGTCCCTGGCTGGGAAAGTGCAGGTTCCGGGGCTGCCGGCACAGAAGCGAACCGGACTGCCGTGTCCGCCTTGCGCTGGAAGAGGGCATGATCCCGCCGGAGCGTTATAAAAGCTATGAGGATTTTTATTTGCTGATACAGGACAGGAGAAAAAGATCATGAGAAAGATATTATCCCCTTCCATCCTTTCCATTGATTTCGGAAACATGGAAAGAGAACTGAAAAAAGCTGCCGGGGCGGGAACGGAATGGTTTCACGTGGATGTGATGGACGGCATGTTTGTGCCCAATATTTCTTTTGGGCCTCCGGTGATGCAGTTTGTCAGGAAGGCCATTCCCGACAGGGTGATGGATGTACATCTGATGGTCACAGAGCCTCTCCGGTATCTGGACAGCTGGAAAAAGAGCGGAACGGACTGGATGACGATCCATTACGAGGCAGTGAAGGATCCTGCGGGAGACCTGACCCGGATCCGCGAGGCCGGAATGAAGGCAGGACTTGCGGTAAATCCGGAAACGCCGGTTGAAGTGGTAAGACCGTTCCTTCATCAGGTGGATATGATCCTTGTGATGAGTGTGCATCCCGGCTTCGGGGGGCAGAGCTTTATCCCGGAAACGCTGGATAAGCTGAGAGAGCTTTCCCGGATCCGGAAGGAAGAAGGGACAGACGTGCCCGTGGAAGTGGACGGCGGGATCACATTGGACAATGTGGAAGAGGTGCTCCGCGCGGGAGCGGATATCATCGTTGCCGGTTCCGCGGTATTTAAGGGAGACCCGGCGGAAAATGTCAGAGCCTTTCGCCGGATCCTGGAGCAGGCATGAGAGCGGTGGTCGCGGCGGGCGGTACCTGCAGCCCGGCCTTTTTCAGAGAGACAATAGAAAAGATGCAGGGACCGCTTTTTCTGGTGGGAGCAGACAGTGGCTGCCGCCTGTTCCGGGAGACCGGGATAAAACCGGACATTGCTGTGGGGGATTTCGATTCCGTCACACCGGAGGAAAAGGCTTCTTTTTTGCGGGACTGGCCGGCAGAGGTCCTTCAGCCCGTGAAGGACGATACGGATATGGAGAGGGCTGTTCAGCTTGTGCTGGAAAAACACCCGGAGAGTGTGGTCATCCTGGGAGCGACAGGCACGAGGCTTGACCATACCCTTACGAATATCCGCCTGCTGGAGCGTTTTCATTCTGCCGGCGTTGCGGCGGAAATTCTGGATGAGCATAACCGGATCCGGCTGGTGGATGGACTGGTCCGTCTCAGCCGGGCTAAGCAGTATGGAAAATATATTTCTCTGCTTCCGCTGGATGCGGAGGCGGCTGTTACCCTTAAGGGATTTTTTTATCCGGCGGAGGATCTTATTCTGAGGAGAGCTTCGAGTCTCGGCGTGAGCAACGAGATTGTTGAGGAAACGGCGGAAATCCGGACCGCCGGGCTTATCCTCCTGATGGAAACAAAGGACTGATCTGTGAAAAAATGGGATAAAACCGAAAAATTCATAGATATGGAGAATGCCTCGCCGAAAGAGCAGGAGAGCCCCCTTTTTTACGGCAGGCCTGTTTCCGGATTCCGGGCAGGTCTCTCTTTTTCTTCCTGCTTCTCCGGATGTACGGCGCTTGTGATGATGCCGTATCTGATCTACAAGAACGGTGCGGGCGTTTTTTGGATTGCCCTCGGTCTTTTTATGGGAATGATCGTGGTCTGGAAGTATCTTCCCTTCCGCATGCTCCGCTTTTCCCGGACGAGCCCGGGAATACACAGCTTTTCCGACTATCTGGAATGCCGGTTCGGAAGCGGTGCCCGTATTCTTTCTGTGGTCTCAGCGGGGACATTTGCTATTTTTACCCTTTTCTTTTCTGTACAGCTTCTTCGGCTGGGGCGGGAGATATTCCTGGCGTTTCTTCCCGGCTATGATACCTGGTGGGTCAGGGGTCTCAGTGTTCTTTTGATCCTGCCGGTTCTTTTTCTGGGTCTTAATCTGATCACGTGGACGGGTCGGCCTGTCAGCGGGATCGTTCTGGCTGCTTTGATCCTTGTGGTGCTTTCCATCTATTTCCGGCTCGGGGGAAGCGGCATTGTCCGCTATACCATGATGAGCGGTGTGCCGAATACGGTCAGTGAGTATATGAACCTCCTATATTTTGATGGGGAGGCGCTTTCCGTTTCACGGACCATCAGTCTTTTTATGACCGGCTTTCTGTTTGCCGGACTGCCAAGCTCCTTCCCGTTCTTTGTTACGCTTAAGGATACCCGCCAGGTTAAACGGGCGAGAAGGTCTGTTTTTGCATGGAATCTTCCGGTTCTGGTGCTGTCCTGCTTCATGGGAGGAATTTCCCGGGCCATGCTTTATGTGGAGGGAGAAGCGGTTTCTCCTGCGGATTTCACCATGAAACTGTACAGAAGTCTCTGGCGGACGGATGTTAATGGAAAGATTGCTGCGGTTCTTTACGTTACTGCGCTGATTGCGGCGTTTATTCTGCTGCTTTACTTTACTTTCCAGAGATTCATCACGGAGGTTACGGCCATTACCACATGGCTGATGGAGAAAAAAAGCGGTGAGCTGCAGCTGGGAATCCCGGCCGCCTGCATTTTACTGATCCTGGCTTCGCTTCGTATGCCGGATATGTCATGGGCGTCCGTTTTCTTTGTGCTGAGATTCTGGGCATGCTCGGCAGGACCGGTGATGTTTTCCTCCCTGGTCATAAGAAGGCTCAGCACGGTGGCAGTATATGCCGGCGTTCTTCTGGGCAGTCTGGGAATGGTCATTCCGGAGCTTCTTCCGGACAGGATGTTTGCGGGACATATTCCGTTTTTCTTCGGGCCGGAGGGCGCGGGAAGCGAGCTGTTCAGTATCATTCTTTCGGTACTGGGGATCATTCTCTTTACCAGACTGTTCCCGGAAAGAGACAGAAATGTACTGAAACGGTTCGATGATGTAAAGAACAGGATCGGCTGACAGGACAGGTTAATCGATGCAGGGAACGGGATAAGCAGGCAAGAAATAGTCGTGTTAATTAAAAACGGAAACACTGGATAACCGGGAGAAATGAAAAACCACCCGGTTCCGAAATCCGGGTGGTTAAACATACACTATTTTTTTGGTGAGAGAGTTATGAAAATTTCTATGGTTAAACTATAATACATAAATATGAACAAAGAATGAATGAAAAGAAAATATAATGTAAAATCAGAAAGATATTTGATGTTTGGCAAAAAAACAGGCATTTTCATTAGATATGGAAATCGTTTCGGAAGTATGCTACAATAGGACACGAGGTGTGCAGCAATGCAAAAGGAGAAACATCATGGGATTTTTTAAAGGTTTTAAGCGCGATTTTGCCCAGGCTGTAAACGAGCTGATGCCGGAATATGACGGCAGCGGAGAAAAAGCGGCCGAAGAAGAAAATGATGTCCGCCAGGAGGAAAATTCCGGGACGCTTCCCGAAACGGAAGGGACGGCGGCTGAGCAGGAGCAGGAGGAGTCAGGCCTGCCCGATTTTTCTGCTGCTCCCGTGCAGGAGGCAGAACAGGTGAATCTGGACGAGGCGGTAACGGAAGCCATGCTTCGGGAAGAAGGATTTACTTCCGACTTTTACAGTGAAGAAAAGGAGGAAGAGGAATTCGGCGTGATCCCGGCCTATGAGATGGAGGGACAGCTTTCCATGTTTGAATCTGTGCCCGGAGAGGCGCAGCAGATGGAGACTGCACCGGAGGAAACGTTTTCCGGGGCTGTGCAGCAAATGCCGGCTGAGACAGAGGATGATGATCTGCAGGAGGATGCGGCGGCGGAAGTTACCGGGGAAGTGCCGGAGGAGGCATCTGCTGAGGAGGCGCCGGAAGCACCGGCCGCAAAGGAAGCACAGGCGGTAAAGGAAGAATCGGAGGAAAGAGAGGACCAGGAATTGTCAGAGCTGGGAACAGAGATCAGAAAAGAGGACGGGGGCTTTGACCTCGGCGATACAACATATATTACGAAAAATACCACGATATCCGGCGATATCGAAACAGAGGGAAGCCTGGATGTCATCGGTACGGTTAACGGAAATGTGAGCTGTCTCGGAAAACTGATCCTGGGCGGCCGGATCAACGGTGATCTGATGGTCGGTGAGCTGTATACCAATCAGGCGCATATCCGCGGCGAGATCGAGGCATCGGGACATATCAAGATCGGTGCGGGAACCATATCCATTGGAAATATCCGCGCGCAGTCTGCTGTGATCGCGGGTGCGGTTAAGGGAGATATCGATGTGCAGGGACAGGTTGTTGTGGACAGCACGGCAGTTGTCCTGGGAAATATTAAGTCCAAGAGTGTGCAGGTAAACAGCGGAGCCATTGTGGACGGCTTCTGTACACAGGTTTACTCCGATGTGAATCCGGAGAACATCTTCCTCGAGGATGGTGAGGAAAAGGAGAAAGAGGAAGAGGCTGAGGTGATCGAGGCCATTGAGTCCATCGAAGCCATCGAACCGATCTCCGAGGAGGAGAATGCTTCCGCATCGAAAAACGGCGGCGGAAACAGACAGAACAACCGGAACCGGAAAAACGGCGGGCAGAAACAGAATAACCATAACAAATACAATAACAATAAGTGAGGACCGGACATGAAGTATAAGCGTATTCTTCTGAAGCTCAGCGGCGAGGCGCTGGCAGGAGAGAAGAAAACAGGCTTCTCTGAGGAGGAGATCCGCCGGGTGGCGGCAGAGGTAAAAAAGGTAGCTGATCTCGGAACGGAGATCGCTGTGGTGATCGGCGGAGGAAATTTCTGGCGCGGCCGGACCTCCGGGGATATGGACCGGGTGCATGCAGACCAGATCGGCATGCTGGCTACCGTGATGAACTGCCTTTATGCGGCAGAGTATTTCCGGATTGCCGGAATGCAGTGCAAGGTCATGGCTCCCTATGAGATCGGCGATGTGGCGGAAAAGTTTGTCCGGGACAAGGCGGTTGAATACCTGGAGGAGAAAAACGTGGTATTCTTTGCCGGCGGAACGGGACATCCCTTCTTCTCCACAGATATGTCCACCGTACTCCGTGCTGTGGAGATCGGCGCGGATATCATCCTCTCAGCTAAGGCAATTGACGGTGTTTATGATAAGGATCCCAAGGTATACCCGGATGCAGTGAAGTATGATACGCTCCGGATGTCCGAGCTGATCGACAAGAAGCTGGGCGTGATCGATCTTGCCTCCGCTGTACTCGCTGAGGAAAATCATATGTCCATGCTCCTTTTCGGGCTGAACGAGGAAAACAGTATACTGCGGGCCATAAACGGGGATAAGATCGGCACCGTGGTGGAGGCGGACTGATGCTTCAGATCAATCTTTCAGAACGGGTGACTGATAATAAAATGAAATAATGGTAACCGAACAGTTACAGATGATGAATAGAACGAAAAGAGAATGGAACTGAATCTAAGGAGGTAGCAAAAAATGACGGATTACAAAGAGAAAATGCAAAAGGCACTGGATAACCTGCAGTCTGATTTTTCAGCGATTCGCGCAGGACGCGCAAACCCGCACATCCTGGATAAGCTGAAGGTGGATTATTATGGTACGCCCACCGGTATTCAGGGCGTAGCCAATGTCAGTGTTCCCGAGGCAAGAACGCTGATGATCACCCCCTGGGAGGCAAAGATGATCAAGGAGATCGAGAAGGCAATCCAGGTATCCGATCTCGGCGTTAACCCCAGCAACGACGGAAAGAATGTCATCATCCGTTTTCCCGAGCTGACAGAGGAAAGAAGAAAGGATCTGGCCAAGGATATCAAGAAGAAGGGCGAGGATGCCAAGGTTGCTGTCAGAAACGTGAGAAGAGAAGCAAATGAGGCGGTTAAGAAGGCAAACAAGGCCGGAGAGCTGTCTGAGGATGAGCAGGCAGATGAGGAGAAGAACATCCAGAAGGCCACCGATAAGTTCATCGGCGAGATCGACAGCATGGTAGAGTCCAAGACCAAGGAGATCATGACAGTCTGACAGGGCGGAGATATGGCGAAGAAGAAAGAAGAATTGAAAGATATTCCGGTACATGTGGCCGTGATCATGGACGGTAACGGCAGATGGGCGAAGAAAAGACATCTGCCCCGGAATTTCGGCCACCGGGCCGGTGCGAAAACACTGGAGGATATCTGTGATGATGCCTGGGATCTGGGCATCAAATATCTGACGGTCTATGCTTTTTCCACGGAAAACTGGAAAAGGTCGGTGGAAGAGGTAACGGGGATCATGACGATCCTCCGGAACTATCTGACCAATGCAATCGAGAGAGCCAATAAGAATAATATGCGTGTCCGGGTGATCGGGGAGAGATCCCGTCTGGACAAGGATATTCTGGCGGCTATTGAGAATCTGGAGAAGGCAACGGAGAATAATACCGGTCTGCAGTTTACCATTGCGCTGAATTACGGCGGAAGGGATGATGTGACCCGTGCCATGAGAAAACTGGCGGAAGAGGTAAAGGAAGGAAAGCTCAGTCCGGAGGAGATTACCGAGGAAATGGTGACGGCCCATCTGGATACGGCGGAGCTCCCCGATCCCGACCTTCTGATCAGGACAAGCGGAGAAATGCGGATCTCCAACTTCATGCCCTGGCAGATTTCCTATTCCGAGTTTTATTTTACCGATACGCTCTGGCCGGACTTTGATAAGGCCGAGCTCCAGAAGGCGATAGATTATTATACAGGAAGAGACAGGCGTTTCGGAGGAGTGAAATAATGTTTGTGACCAGACTTCTCAGCGGTATTGTGCTGGTAATTCTTTTTGTTGGGATTCTTTACCTTGGCGGCCCGGTGACCGGCGTCGCCATGGGAATCATTTCCCTGATCGGTATTTTTGAACTGATGCGGGTGTATAAGCTGGAAAAGCGTCTGCCGGGTATCCTTGCATATCTGGCAACGCTTGTTTTTTACGGTTTTCTGATCCTGGGAAAGGATATGTGTCACCTGACGGAGATCCTGATCGCCATCGGGATCGTCTTCCTGCTCCTCCTTCTGGCGGTGTATGTGACAGCCTTCCCGAAATATAAGGACAGGGACATAATGGCGGCGTACTTCAGTTTCTTTTATGTCAGCATGATGCTTTCCTACGTGTACCGTATCCGTATCCTTCCCCACGGCGGTTATTTTGTCGTACTGATCTTTCTCTGCTCCTGGGGCAATGATACGCTGGCATACTGCACGGGGCGGCTTTTCGGAAAGCATAAGATGTCTCCCGTGCTGAGTCCTAAGAAAAGCGTGGAGGGTCTTATCGGAGGAATTGTCGGTGCAGGTCTTCTGGGGGCCGTTTTCGGCCTGATCTACATGAAGAATGCTTCGGATCCGGTGGGGAATATTCCGCTTTTTGCAGCGATCACAGCAGTGGGAGCCATTCCTGCCGTGATCGGGGATCTGGCCGCTTCGGCCATCAAAAGGAATAATGAGATCAAGGATTACGGAAAACTGATCCCGGGACATGGCGGGATCCTGGACCGGTTCGACAGTATGCTGTTCACTGCGCCGATCATCTATTATGCAGTCCGGCTGTGGATGCTGTAAGGAAAGAAAGCTCTGACATAAGAAGAGGTAGAA
>DFHD01000053.1 GCA_002372545.1 Lachnospiraceae bacterium UBA3732
AAGTTGCAGATAAAAATGGAGAAAGTTGCATCTCCATTTTGGAGAAAATTGCAGGGTGACATCTGAAGTCCGACAACCGGACACCAGAAGATCCATTGCAGGCATTCACCAATACCATTATCCTTATTCTGTCTGACAGGACAATACGAATAAGGAGGAAAGGAGAATGCTAACAATGGATCAGATACATCGTATCAGACAACTCTATTATGAACAAGGTCTGACCAACCTATCTGAGATCGCCAGACAAACTGGTCTGGACTGGAAAACTGTCAGCAAATACGTTGACATGACTGATTTCAATGAACCGGATCCAATGCCGAAGGAGAATAACCTCTGCCCGAAGCTGGATCCCTTCAAAGCGCTCATTGACAACTGGCTTACAGAGGACAAAAAGGCCCCCCGTAAACAGCGTCACACAGCAAAAAGAGTCTACCGCAGACTCAGGAAGGAGGCTGAAGGATTCAATTGCTCCTACCGACTCGTAGCCGACTATGTGAAGGCGAAGAAGCTGGAACTTAACCTTAAGCACAAGGAAGGCTTCATCCCCCTGAACCATGAGCCCGGGGAGGCACAGGGTGACTTCGGTTCCGCTGATTTTTACGAAAACAGCATGCGCCACTCCGGCAAGTACTTCGTCATGGACTTCCCCTACAGCAACCACGGCTATCTCCAGCTCCACTACGGAGAAAACATGGAATGCCTTCTGGAATCCATGGTGGCGATATTCGAACACATCGGCGGTGTGCCAACCGAGATCTGGTTCGATAACACCAAAACGATCGTAAAGACGATCATCCGCGGCGGCGGCCGCGAGGTAACGGAACGTTTCCTGCGATTCCAGGAGCATTACGGCTTCAAACCTGTCTTCTGCAACCCCGATGCCGGTAATGAAAAGGGCGGCGTCGAGAATAAGGTCGGGTACGACCGGAGAAACATGCTGGTCCCGCTTCCAAGGTTCCTTTCCCTGGAACAGTACAATAAGCAGCTGCTCCGGGAATGCGATGGCGATGCCGACCGTGAACACTACCGTTTTAATACGGAAACGATCGAGGAACGCTTCGATGTTGACCGTAAAGCCCTGCTTCGTCTTCCGGAAAGACCGTTCGACACCGCAGGCTATCTGAGAGCCCATACGGACCTCTGGGGTAAGTTCAAACTGGATGACGGGAAACACATATATTCCGCATCCCCCGGCCACGCCGACAGCGACGTCTGGGTAAAGCTTACCGCTGAATACGTAACTGTAATGGATCTTGAACAGCATCCGATCGTAACACACCGCAGGCTTTACGGCGACGAAACGGCTGAAAGCATGGAATGGCTCCCGTACCTGAAGTACATCGCCAGAAAACCGCGTTCCTTACGCAACAGCGGGATCTACGGCATGATGCCAAGATCCATGCAGCTGTACCTTGACAAGTGTGAAAACTCTGACCGCGGCAGGATCCTCAAAACCCTCTCAGAGCTCACTGAACGCACCGGCTTTGACAGTGCCCTCCAGACCGTTGACCAGGCGATCACTTACCAGGCAACGGATCCGGACAGCCTCAAAAGCCTTTACCGGCGTCTCTTCGCGGACGTGCCGCTCCTCCCGCCCCTTCAAAGGCAGGATGGGATCCCGTCTCTTGACCAGATGCCTTCCGGGCTGTCAGCCTATGACACCCTCCTTGGAAGGGGGTGCGGCGCATGAGCACCTTGTATCAGGAAGAGATCGCCAGATGCTGCAGGCAGCTAAGGCTGTCATCGATCCTGGCAGAGTATGCCGTCACTACGGAAGGAGAGACCCATGAGGAATACCTTTACAATGTACTGAGCAAAACGATCGACTACCGTAAAAGCTGCAGGATCAGCAAGCTGGTCAGCGGCGCAGGTTTTCCGAAGGTCTACGATTTCTCGCAGTTCCGCGCAGACGAAGTCGAATTTCAGGGTGAATGCTCCATGGAAAACCTGAAAACGCTGGAATTCAGACAGCAGGGCCGCAACCTCATCATGTACGGTGGTACCGGGACGGGTAAGACGATGCTTTCTATCTGTACAGGCATCCGTCTGTGCGAAGCCGGAGTCCCTGTCAGGTTCTTCCGTACCGCAGCATTGATCAACCAGTTATCGGAACAGAAGGCCGCCGGTATGCTGAGCCGTTTTTTTAAAAAACTGAATAAGACCGAGGTCATCATCCTCGATGAGTTCGGGTATGTCCCATATGACCGGACAGGGTCACAGATCCTGTTCGATTACCTCTCAGAGATCCACGAGAAAAAGCTTGTGATCCTGAACACGAACCTGGAATTCTCCCGCTGGGTCAACGTGCTCTATGATGAGCAGATGGCATCAGCCATGATTGGAAGGCTTACACACCACTGCCACCTGATCCTGTTTCCCGGAGGGAATAACCGGTTAAGGGAATCCAGCCTGAATGAAACGTACCACGAAATCGCCGCAAAGAGCCGTAAGGAGGACTGACCATGGCCAGAAACTACGATATAGATGAAGATGCGTTCTATGCTGACCCGGAGAATTACCAGTTTTCAGAAGATGAGATCCGCTCCCTCAATGCCAGGGCACTTGAGGACTATGAGCTGAGAGTCCCCATGACCCCTGCAGAGAAACGGGCACTCCGTAAGTGGGTCGCTTCCGGGCATAGTGTAAGTGAAAGTCCTGGTTCAAAGTACATCTGTGACCTTGGTATGGATTTCTTGGATGTATATCGGGCAGACCACGAGATCGCTGCAGCGATACGCGGAAAGACCAAGGCGGAAAAGATCGCCTACATCAAGGAATATACGGGTTATGTGGATCCAACGCCGGAAGAGCTCGAGCGGATGGATGCTATCAGGAACACGCCGGTCTACGTGCAGAAAAAATACGAAACGCTGTCACGGAAACTGTTCCTGCTCTGGGAGTTCCTTGCAACGGAAGGCCTCTGCCAGGAGGCCAGAGAATATCTTGAAGACCATAAAGATGAGGAGATGCCAATGGATTTCTCGTTCATTCTGGAGTAGTCCTGGCGCCCTTGCATCCAGCTCTTTGAGGAGGCCGGGGTGCGGGGCTGGTCCCGCATAATCCAGAACATTCCCAAAGAGTAGCCCGGTGTACTTCCTGCGTACCATGGGCAAGCGAACACGGATATGGATTGTCAATGTACATCAGCTCCCCGCGGTCGTCACAGGCCGCGAACGCAGGAAGGCAAGTCTGTCAAGAGGATCGTGAAATACCGAAGTCCGGTACGGGCGAGGATACGCCGCGCAAGCCTCTTGACAGACGAAGAGCTGGGCGGGAGGGTATCCAGTTCCCGCAGCCTTTTGTAACTGTCAACTGTGAATGCCTGCAACTTTCTCCGTTTTGGAGATTCAACTTTCTCCATTTTTGCTTGCAACTTTTTCCAAAAAGTACTTGCAAAAAACATACAGTTCCTGAAATCCGGGATCTCATTACTCGATGAACTGCGAAATGGTGGAAGCGGATGGCTTGCTGCTGTCCAGCACATCATTTATAACGCAGGCGGCTCACTGGAGCCCTGCTACTGATCCTGCCCCGGGGCAGGATGCACCGACTTAGATTCGATGTCAAAAAACATATGGGTTATGCTCTCTCTATCATCAAAGAAGGGAGACACTACAGCCCATGAAAAACAAAGAAGTTACCAGTTGGCAGGATGAAAAGGCATCCGAACGTTTTGCCATGATCTCACCGCTACTCGCCGATGACCTGGATCCCGCTAAAAGATGCCAGCTCCGTTCTCAGATCGCCGAAAACAATGATGTCTCGGAAAGGACGCTGTACCGGCTTGAGGCTGCATGGCGTAAGGATGGCTTTTCAGGTCTGCGCCCCATGAGCCGGGAAATGCGGCGTTCCGTGAAGCTTCCGGACAACTTCGATGAGATCGTCTCAGAAGCGGTCCAGCTCAAGAAAGAAGTTCCGACCCGCTCCGTCGCAAGGATCATCCTGATCCTTGAAATGGAGGGCTGGGTATCCCCGGGTGTCCTTAAACGATCCACACTGCAGCGCTATCTTTACAGGGCAGGCTTCGGTGTTAAGCAGATGAAACGCTATACAGAGGCCAGGAATGCCACTTCCAGGCGTTTTTGTAAGCCTCACCGTATGATGCTCGCCCAGTGCGACATTAAATACGGTTTGAAGCTGCCACTCGGTGAAGGCGGAAAAAAGGTCCAGACATATCTGTCCGCGCTGATCGATGACCATTCACGCTACGTTCTGGAGTCCGGATGGTATGATAATCAGGAAGCAGTCATTGTCGAGGATACGTTCCACAAGGCGATCCTCAAGTGGGGCATAATGGACGCAGTTTACGCGGA
>DFHD01000087.1 GCA_002372545.1 Lachnospiraceae bacterium UBA3732
GAGGCTTCATCAGTTTGTGTGGGTTGAGTAGTAGCCTCGGCTACACACCCTATCTTTGTTCTGCTTGACTGCCAACAAGCTGGTTGGATGCCCTGTGTCAAGGGTTTCCGCGAAGCGGAGCTTGCGCCCTTGATACGGGGGAGACAATCAGCTACGCTACAGCAGGCAGAACAGGATTGTATTCCCAAGGCAGACGGACTTCTATATCAGAACAACGGAGCATGATCATATCAAGCATGTTGTCCATGTTCCTGAAGCCGTAAGCCATGTAGATTGACAACTTAATCTTGCGGTTAGTGGCTTCAAGCACTGCATTTGTCAGATGGTATTCCATGGTTGCTAGTATGGCGTCATAATGACGTCTGATCTTTCGCTGAAGTTCTACGAATACTTTTATCCGACAATGTTGCGCCCATTTGATCCATCCATCCAGTTCAGTTTTGGCAGTTTCTACATCTTCGCATTGGAAGATGAGCCGCAGCTTTTCTTTTAGCAGATAAGCCCGGTATAAACGCTTATCCGACACTGCAATGAATGCAAGCTGTGCTTCCTGTTTTTCGGTAAGATGCTCAGGAGCCTTACCAAGGGCGTATCGGGATCCGTTAAGATCCTTGGCGGTTGTGTCTTTCTTCGGGGCATCCTTTGGAGGACGACCGGGTTTACGTTTAGGTTCTGCCTTTGCTTTCTTCTGGGCTTCGCGCCATGCTTCACGACGTACTTCGTCGAGAGCCTCTGTAGCCCACTGGACAACATGAAAGGGGTCTATGCACCGCTCAGCCTGAGGACAGAACTCGTCCATGCATTCCTGTATCCATTTGGCTCCATCACCGGATACAAGCTTTATTGAGGCAAGCTGTTCCTTTGTAAGAAGCTTGAAGAACTTGGTGAATATCGTTTTTCCGTGTCCTTCATGAGCCCAAATAACCTTTCCAGTATCGTGATTAATTACAACGGTGATGTACTTATGTCCCTTCTTGTAGCTGGTCTCATCTACACCGATGTTGATGAGACCGACAAACCGTTTGGCAGGATCTGGATCAAGCTCCTTTTTCATCCTGCTGATGATAGGACCTATTGTGTTCCATGATACCCTCAGCAAGGATGCGACAGCCGTTTTAGAGCAGTTCAGAGCAAGCCATGTTGCAAGTTCCTCGAACTCTTTCGTGAAGCGTGATTTATGTCTCGCCCACGGAACAGCCGCTGTCACTACTCCATGTTCCGGACAGTCTACACGAGGCTCATCTGCAACGATATAAACCTTGTTTGTATTCCAATCGCAGGTACGCCATGATCGTTGTCCGCGACCTTTGTCGTAGTAGGGAGCTTTTTTCCCACAAATGCCACATCGGCATTGTTCTCCCTTAGTGGGGTGAACCATAATTGCAAACGAGCCATCAGGTAAGATTTTCATATCATCGATGGCGGTATGCTTGACATTAAGAACAGCTTTCAGTATCTTTTTGGTGAGCATACATTTACCTCTCTGTACTATAGATTTTTTCCGCAAAAAAATCGTACAGGAAAATGTATGCTTTTTCAATATTTACAAGGGTTATAGCGTTTTATATACCCACACAAACTAACGAAGAGCCAGAAAAAAAGGCAGAAAAATAGGGCTGAAAAGAAGGCTGAAAAGAAGGCAGAAAAAATAAAGGCAGGGAAAAAATGTCACTGATCGAAATAGATAATATCAGCAAAAGCTATACCATAAAGAAAAAACGTGTGATCGCACTGGAGGGAGTCAGCCTGTCGATCGAAAAGGGTGAGATCTTTGGTGTGATCGGCCTTTCCGGCGCGGGAAAAAGTACGCTTGTCAGATGTCTGAACCGGCTGGAGGAACCCGATAGCGGCGAGGTCCGGATTGATGGAGAGGCGATTGGAAAGCTCTCCGGCGGGGCTCTCAGAAGGAGGCGGCAGAAGACTGCCATGATCTTTCAGCATTTTAATCTCCTGGCGCAGAGAAACGTTCTGGATAATGTCTGTTTTCCTCTCGAAATAGCCGGGGTAAGGAAAAGAGAAGCAAGAAGGAAGGCGGCGGAAATCCTGGAGGCAGTGGGACTTTCAGATAAGAAGAAGGCGTATCCATCCCAGCTTTCCGGCGGGCAGAAGCAGAGAGTGGCGATTGCCAGAGCGCTTGCCGCTGAGCCGGAGATCATTCTTTGTGATGAGGCAACCAGCGCGCTGGATCCGGAGACCACAGGAAGCATCCTGAAGCTTCTTCGGGAAGTGAACCGGAAGTATGGCATTACCATTGTTATGATCACCCATGAGATGCGTGTGATCACAGAAATCTGCCGGCGTGTAGCGGTGCTCCATCATGGCCGGGTAGTGGAAACCGGAAGCGTGGGAGAGGTTTTCGCTCATCCCAAAACGAAGGCTTCCCGGCGTCTTGTTCTGGCCGGTGAATCCGAGAGGCTTGAAGCGGAGATTGAAGCGGAGATTGAAGAGGAGATTGAAGAGGAGGTGCATCATGACCATAGAGCAAATGATACCCATGCTGCGTGAGGGGACACTGGATACCCTTCACATGGTTCTGATCTCCACGCTGATCGGTTATCTGGTCGGTCTTCCCCTGGGCGTCCTTCTGACCATTACGGATAAAAACGGGATCAGTCCCAACCGGATCATCTATCGGATCCTGGATGTGATCATGAACATAACCAGAAGTGTTCCCTTTCTGATCCTGCTCATCATGATCCAGCCGCTGACCAAGCTTCTGGTGGGAAAGAGCTATGGTACAGAAGCAACTGTCGTTCCGCTTACCGTGGCGGCAGCGCCAATGATCGCACGTATGGTGGAGAGCTCGCTGAAGGAGGTGGACCGCGGCGTGGTCGAGGCGGCCATCAGTCTGGGCGCAGGTAAGCTTTCCATTATCCTGAAGGTGCTGATCGCAGAGGCAAAGACCTCTCTTCTGGTCGGACTTACCATCGCACTGGGAACCGTTCTTGGATACTCCGCCATGTCCGGTATCGTAGGCGGCGGCGGATTGGGAGATATTGCCATCCGCTACGGATATTACCGGTATGAGACAAAGATCATGATCGTCACAGTGGCAGTGCTTGTGCTGCTGATGCAGATCCTGCAATGGACGGGAATGTTTTTGTCCAGAAAACTGGACAGGAGAAGAGCAGAATGAATCCGGATGTAATAAAAGCGTATATTCCCTTATTTAAAAAAGCCATGTTTCTGACACTGCGGATCGGCTGGCTGGGCATATTGTTCGCTGCTTTGATCGGCATGATGGTTGCGGTAGTGCAATATGCGAAGGTTCCGGTTATTCGTTCACTGGCCGGAGCATACATTGAGCTGTTCCGGAATACACCGCTTCTGATCCAGTTGTTTTTCCTCTATTTTGCCCTGCCTCGTGTGGGTCTTGGCATGGACGCCGAGGTCTGCGGCATTCTGGGCGTGAGCCTTCTTGGCGGCGCTTATATGGCGGATGTATTCCGAAGTGGTCTGGAGGCTGTACGAAAGGGACAGCGGGAGTCGGCTCTTTCTCTGGGGATGACTGTACAGCAGATGCTCTGGCATGTGGTCCTGCCCCAGGCGGCCGCGGTCAGCGTCCCCGGTATAACAGCAAATGTAATCTTTCTGCTGAAGGAAACAAGTGTTTTTTCGGCAATCAGTCTGATGGACCTTATGTTCACGGCAAAGGACCTGATCGGTCTCTATTACAGGACGGAGGAGTGTCTGGTCCTACTGGTGGTGTTCTATCTGATCATCCTTTTGCCGGTTTCGCTTCTAGGATATATTCTGGAAAGGAGGGTGCGCTATGCACAGCCTGGGAATTGACGCGGCATTTCGCGGACGGAATCTGGCGCGACTTCTGGAAGGTCTCTGGGTATCCCTAAGGATCAGTCTCACGGCAGTGCTGCTCAGTATTCCTTTGGGAATCCTTTTGGGTTTACTGATGACGAAAAAGAATGCAGTGGTCAGACTGTTGACCCGGCTTTATCTGGAAACGGTCCGGATTCTTCCCCAGATGGTACTTCTCTTCATTGTGTTCTTTGGGAGTACAAGGGCCTTCGGTTGGAATGTGGAGGCAGAAAAAGCCGCAGTGATCGTTTTTACTTTCTGGGGAACGGCTGAACTGGCGGATCTCGTCAGAGGAGCGGTGGAGAGTATTCCGAAGCATCAGCGGGAAAGCGCGGAGGCGCTGGGCTTTTCCGGTGCGGGGACAGCCTTGTTTATTCTTCTTCCCCAGACTGTGAGACGCCTTCTGCCGCTTTCGGTAGGTCTCGTGACCCGAATGATCAAGACCACGAGCCTGGTAACCATGATCGGGGTGGTGGAGGTCCTGAAGGTGGGACAGCAGATCATCGAAGCAAACAGAAAGGCTTCGCCCAATGCGGCCTTCGGTATTTATGCCATTATCTTTTTTCTCTATTTTGCTGTATGCTTTCCCATCAGTCTTTTGTCCAAGCATCTGGAAAGGAAGTGGAGTTTTAATGAGTAAGGAACTGATCCGTGTAGATCATATAAAAAAATCCTTTGGCAGTCAGGTGATCCTGAAGGATTTTTCTCTCTCCGTTCATGAGGGAGAAGTCCTGGTGATCCTGGGACCCTCCGGGTGTGGAAAAAGTACACTTCTGAGATGTATGAACGGTCTGGAGCCGGTGGATGAGGGAAATGTTCTCTTCCGCGGGCAGCGGATAGACAGCAGCCGGAGGTTCCTCCGGGAGACGCGGCAGCGTGTAGGTATGGTCTTTCAGAGCTATGAGCTGTTTCCGCATAAAAATGTCCTGCAGAATGTAACCCTCGCACCTGTCAGGGTGCAGAAAAGGGACAGAAGAGAAGCAGAGGCCGAAGCGACAGAGCTGCTGGAGCGGGTAGGTCTGGGAGAAAAACTGAAGCAGTATCCCCGCGAGCTTTCCGGCGGACAGAAGCAGCGGGTTGCCATTGCCAGAACGCTGGCCGTCCATCCGGAGGTGATCCTCTGTGATGAGGTAACGGCGGCGCTGGATCTGGAAATGATCCGCGAGGTGCTGGATGTGCTTCTCCGGCTGGCCGGAAAGGGAAAGACGATGGTAATCGTAACACATGAGATTGCCTTTGCAGAGGCGGCTGCCGACCGCGTGATCTTCATGGAGAAGGGACGGATCGTCGAGGAGAGCAGAGCGACAGAGTTCTTCCGGCAGCCGAAGACCCGGCGTGCGGGGGAATTCCTGAACGGATTCTCCTATAAACGTGCGAAAACAGCCTGAACGGATTTTTCTGTAAATATGCGAATGCAGCTTGATCAGGTACCTGAAAAATGACACAGAAAACACTCACCAAAACAAAAGATTAAATAATAGTAAAATTGTTAGCAATCACCCCTTGACACTGCTAACAAAAAGTGGTATAACATAATCAGAACAAAGGAACGACAGGAAAACCCGAATGGGACCGGATCGTTTCCCTTGCTCATAACTTTAAGGTCTATATTATGAGAAGGAGGAATGATTATGTATTACTTACCGAGTTTATTTGGAGAGGATCTTTTTGAAGACTGGAACACCTGCTTTCCGCGTGTACGTGATTTTGAAGATGTAGACAAAAAGCTGTACGGCAAACATGCTTCCCAGCTGATGAAGACAGATGTTCATGAAAATGATGAGGGCTATGAGGTAGATATCGATCTTCCCGGCTTCAAGAAGGATGAGATAAAGCTGACTCTTCACCGCGGAAATCTGACCGTCAGTGCTGCAAAGGGTCTGGATCAGGATGAAAAAGACAAGAAGGGCAGGGTCATCCGTCAGGAGCGGTATGCGGGCTCCATGCAGAGAAGCTTCTATGTTGGCGAATACGTAACGGAAGAGGATATCAAAGCAAAATATGAGGATGGCGTGCTCCGTCTGACAATCCCGAAGAAGGATCCGAAGAAGGTGGATGAGAAGAAGACCATCATGATCGAAGGATAATGCAAAAGGCATCCCGGATCCAAAAACTTTTCTTCGCCAGGCACAGGGAGAAATGATACCGGGAAAGCAGATCCTCCTGGAAAAGGAAAAGATGACCGCAGTCATGGTACAAACGTGACTGCGGTCACTTTTTTTCTTTAGAAGAGGATGAATAAGGTGCTTTTTCTTTGATGAAAGAAGAAAGTGTGGTACAATAAAGCTGGTATGCGTTCACAATGCTCCTGTGGATCACACCGTAAGCTCCGGACCGGAGGTCTGGTGAAGAAAAAAACGGAAGATGGATGAGAGATGCACGAGGATCATGCAGATAGCGGAACGCAGTTGGAGCATATTAACGGGCGGAGGAAAAGGATTGAAAGCGGTATATCTGGAAGAGGGGGCGGTGAACCGGGGAGATATTTCCCTGGAGCCTGTCACATCCCTTATGGAAACGGTGGTCTTCACCAATACGACGGAAGAGAATAAGTTTGAACATATCGGTGATGCAGAGGTGGTCTATACCAATAAGATCATCTTTGACGAAGAAACCTTTGACCGGCTGCCGAATCTGAAATATCTGGGGGTCTGTGCGACGGGTTATAATGTGATCGACCTTGAAGCGGCGAAGCGGCACGGCGTCCGGGTGACAAATGTTCCGGCCTACAGTACGGAATCAGTGGCCCAGCTGGCCTGGGGACTGATCCTGGAATGTGCGGATAGAATAGGTTTACATAACGAAAGTGTACGCGCAGGAGACTGGATCCGTTCGGAAAACTTCTGTTACTGGCTTTCACCGGTGATGGAGCTGGCCGGAAAGACGCTGGGCATTATCGGTTACGGAAACATTGGAAGGAGAGTGGCTGAGATCGGTCTCGCCTTTCATATGCATGTGCTGGTTTATACGGCTCATCCGGAAAAAAGAGAAGGTAACGGCGCGGCATCGCTCCGGTTTGTTTCTCTGGATGAGGTCTTCCGGGAGGCGGATGTGATCAGTCTGCACTGTCCGCTTGTTCCGGAAACCGCAGAGCTTATCAGAAAAGAGAATCTGGAGAAAATGAAAAAGGGCGTGGTTCTGATCAATGTGTCCAGAGGGGGTCTTGTGAATGAGGCGGATCTGGCAGAGGCTCTCCGCAGCGGAAGGGTAGCGGCTGCAGGAGCGGACGTTGTGGCAGCGGAGCCCATGGCGGCGGATAATCCGCTTTTCGGGGCGCCCAATATCTGTATCACGCCGCATATGGCCTGGGCAAGCGTGGAGGCGAGGCGCCGGCTCATCGGGACGGTTGCGGATAACTGCAGAGCATTTCTCCGGGGGGAAGAGCAAAATGTGATAGCCTGAGTCAGGCTGAGAAGCAGGTGGAAAAAACGGTGAAAAAAACGGAGAGGCTGTAGAAAACTGGGAGGCCGGAGAGTCTATAAAAAAGAAAAATACGGGACAGCCTGATCAGCAGGAAACAAGGTGAAGACGGTAACTGCGAACGGAAATAGACGGTGGCAGATGAATCAGGGGAGGATAAGCATGGAGGTTCAGACAGAGATACTCGTAAAGGAAAAGCATCTTCTGGGGGAAAGCCCTTTTTATGATCCCCGGAGTAAAACCTTCACCTGGGTGGATATTCTTCGCGGAGAGTTCTGGAGACTCAGCGAAACCGGGGAGAAAACCTGCTTCGCGCTTGGACAGCCTGTCGGAGCGGCGGTGCCGGCCGGGAAGAAAAATGCGGAAAAGGCGTTTTCTTATGTTCTGGCCGCGAAAGACGGCCTGTATCTCTGGCAGAAGGATGAAGCTTCTCTTCTCTATGCTCTAAAAGATATATATCAGGACTGGCAGAGGTCCAATGACGCCAAGGCGGATCCTGCGGGCAGACTCTGGTTCGGTTCCTCCTGCGCGGATGATGACCATGCTCCGGCGGGGAATCTTTACCGGTATGAGGGGAATGAAGCTGTGCTCATGCAGGCCGGAACAAAGATCGCCAACGGGATGGTCTGGAGCAGTGACCGGAAATCCTTTTATTTCGCGGATTCCGAAGAGCATGCCGTCTTTGTCTACGATTATGACCTGTGGACGGGAAATATCAAAAACCGGTGGGTCCTCTTCACGGTAGAGAATGGTGTGCCGGACGGAATGTGCATAGATACGGAGGATAATCTCTGGCTGGCTGTCTGGGGAGGCAGCCGGGTGGAAAAGCGTTCCGGCAGAACAGGAGAGCTTCTGGATGTGATCAGCCTCCCTGCCGTGCAGGTGACATCCTGCTGCTTTGGCGGTGAAAAAATGGATATGCTGTATATCACCTCTGCGGCTACCGGGCTTACAGGTGAAGCGGACGGCTGTGTTTTCCGCTGCCGGGTGGGAGCAAGAGGAAAGGCGCCGGACTACTTCAAAGTAGACCCATACAGGTTTTACGGCTGGCAGGAAGCGCTGGTTCCTGCACGCACAGACGGCTTTCCGGGTGTGGATACGCCCAGGGAAATGTATGATATCCTCTCCGGTATCTGGTGTGCCGCAACCTGCGCGCCCAGAATGCGGGATGAGTGGAAGGCGGACAATCCTACATTCGGACAGTGCTCCATCACAGCCTTTCTGGTACAGGATATCTTCGGCGGAGAGGTTCGCGGCATCCTGAGGCCGGGAGGAAATTATCACTGCTATAATGTGGTGGACGGCCATGTCTTCGATCTTACGAGCGAACAGTTCGGGGATGAGATCCTGGACTATCGGGATAACCCCATTCAGCTTCGTGAGGTGCATTTTGCCAAAGAGGAAAAGCGCCAGAGATATTTCATACTGAAAGAAAAGCTGAGAGAATATTGCGAAAGAAGATCTATATAAGACGGGGAATCGGAAGGAAAAACGGTGGAGTCGGAGCTCTGCCTGAACGCCCGGAGCCTTGCGGTGCCGGAGGCAGTGCGCGCAGTCGATAAACGCTGAAAAAGATTGCCAAATCCATTGGTTTTGAGATATAATATGATAAGCAGGGGTATCTGTTCAATCATGAACGGCTACCGGAGAGTGGAATGTTGCCGTTAATAAAAATGCGGAGGTATTTATGGGGAAAAAGATTACCAATATTCGTGCAGTGGCGGGGGCGTGTGCCAATGCGATGAATATTCTTCATGGAGGCGAAAACCAGTACCATCAGCAGGTTGCTTATCTGGCTGTGCGGATGGCCGATGAGCTCGGCTTTAATGAGAGGGAACGCGAGGAGATCATCCTGGCATCCTTCCTGCATGACTGCGGAAGAGTGTTCCTTCCGGATGACCGGGAGTATTCGTTCCGGGATCTGGCCCAGGCAGGACTGAATCTGGTGGGGGATATCGGTATCCTTCAGTTTGTCCGCCGGATGTTTCTGGCCGGTCAGACAGAATATAAGGGTGAACCGGCGTTTGAAAGTCTTTCGACCGAGGCGCGTTACGCAGCGGTGATCGACCTGGCAAGACGGGTGCCGCTTATGCTTTCGAAGGAGGACGCTGCGCTGAACCAGGTAATGGATATCTGTGACAGCATATCCGATCTGGCGGGAGAAGAGCTTCAGGTATGGGCTGTAGAGTGCTTCCTCCGGGTGGCGAAGACAGAATACTTCTGGATGGATATCCTGCATCAGCCGGAGGCTGTGCTGAACTTCCTTCCGGCTGGTAATACGATGACAGATGACGAGGTGATCGAGCTCAGCTTTTTCATGTCCAGAGTGATCGATTTCCGAAGCTCCTATACGGCGGCGCATTCCGTGGGCGTTGCCATTTCCGCAGTACGTCTTGCGGAGATCCTGGGGATGTCCGAGGATGAATGCAAGATGATGCTGATCGCAGGTTATCTGCATGATGTAGGTAAGCTGAAGGTGCCGAAGGCAATCCTGGAAAAGGGAGACAAACTGACCGACCAGGAATTCAATATCGTAAAGGAATATGCATATTATACGCACCTTCTTCTGAAGGAGATTCCCGGCTTCGAACAGATCGGCCGCTGGGCAGCACTTCATCATGAACGGCTGAACGGCTTCGGCTATCCCTTCGGGCTAAAGGCAGACGACATCCCCATGGGAGCAAGGATCCTGGCGGTTGCGGATATCTTTTCCGCAGTTACGGAAGTCAGAGCGTACCGGCCCAGCATGGAAAAGGACGGCGTCATCCGTACGCTGAAGGAAAGTCTGGACAACGGTGCGCTGCCGAAGAGCATCGTTGAGATCATGATGCAGAATTATGATGATATCTTTGCCAAGCGTGATGAGGCGGTGAAGAAGGAGCTTGCCCGTTATATTGCCTCCACAGTGGAAAGCGATGAGGAGGAAAAGAAAGAAGAAAAAGAGGAAGAAAGGGAGGAATCCTCCTTTGCATCCGAAGCTGCCGGCATGCCGGCCTTTGAAGATGAGGCTGAAGAGGAAAGTGTCGGAGAAGCAGATCAGGAAGAGGGTAAAGAAGAATAATGAAAATGAGCGGAAGGAAGTCCCCTTCCGCTTTTTTCAGAAGCTTCGCGTGTTATAATTTGTGCCTGGCAAGGATAGTACATCGATTCTTAAATAACCGGATCAAATGCTTGCCTGTTCAGCCTGAATTTATGTGTTTTTTCTGCATATACCCCACCTTCTGAAAAGTTACAGATTACCATAAAAACACTGCCGTCCTGCGTATACATAGATATGAAGGGCTCACACAGGGATGAAAAACCAGGCTGAGGTTTTTGAAACTAAAAAACGGAACAATGAAAATGCCCGGATGGGAGATTTCATCATGAGAACACGTGAAGCAGGGAGGAAATGAGATGAGAAGAAGAAAGATGGCTGCGGCAGTGGCAATGGCCTTTTGCCTTGCGCTTTCCGGCTGCGGAGAGCAAAAGAAGGATGGGGCGGAAAATACTGTGGCCGAAAGTTCAGAGGCGGGAAGCGCGGACGATACTGAAAGCACAGAAGTGGCCGGAAGTACAGAGGATGATAATGGGGATGCCGGTAAGATCATGGATAATACCGGAGAAGAAAGTACGGAAGATATGAAAAATAATGATTTTAAGGATGATTATAACCCCAAGGTACAGAATCTTGCTGCGGATGCGGATGTGCAGGCGGCTGAGGTCAGCTTTGACCGGTGGAATGAGGAACATGACGAACAGGATGAGGTTGTGCTTCCCGAAGATTACGAGGAAATGGACAGGGCTGCCCTTCGGCTTATGCGCGCCTGCCTGGAAAGTGAAGGAGAGGGAAAGAATGTGCTGATCTCGCCCCTATCCATTGATCTTGCGCTTGGCATGACCGCTAATGCGGCCCGCGGCACAACCCTTTCGGAAATGGAAAATGTCATCGGCGGGGATCGCGGAATCGACCGGATCAACCGCAGCCTGCGTTTTCTGACCATGCGTATGGAGGAAAGCAGCGAGGTAAAATGGAATGTGGCTAATTCCATCTGGATCAATAAGGATGATCCGGATCTCGTTCGGCTGAAGGATGAATATCTGCAGGCCGTTGGCAGGTATTACGCGCCGGAATTATATGCGCTTCCCTTTGATGAAGCGGCCGGAGAGGAAATCAATGCCTGGGTGAATCATGAGACCCTTGGCATGATCCCGAAGCTTCTTGATGGCGCGCCGCAGGGGAATCTGCACCTCATCAATGCAGTGGCCTTTGAAGGAGAGTGGGGAGAACCCTACAAGGAAGAGGATGTTCTGGAGGATCAGGACTTCCATCAGGCTGACGGTACGGTTTCCGGAGTGAACATGCTCTGCAGCAAAGAAAGCGGCTACTTCACACTGGAGGGCGGACTCGGTTTTGTCCGGTATTATAAGGGCTATAATTACGGCTTTGTGGGTATTCTTCCGGCGGAAGGGGAAACCCCGGAGGAGCTTATCCGGAAGATCGTGGACAACCGCGACAGCTTTTGCCGGGCGGTGGATAATATCCAGTCCGGCGAGGTATATGTCAAAATCCCGGAGTTTAAACAGGAATATGAAAACGAGCTTTCCGATGAGCTGCAGAGTGTGGGGATGAACGATGCATTTTTCAATGCGGATTTTTCCGGCTTCAGCGAGGATCATGAGCTGTACATCAGTGCGGTTCTGCATAAGACCTTCATCAATGTTAACCGTGAGGGTACAGAGGCGGCGGCTGTAACGGATGTGATGATCAATGCAGCCGTTATGCCGTCCGAAGATGAACCGGTTTATATCACGCTTGACAGGCCGTTTGTTTATGCCATCATCGACGGCAGCACAGATATGCCGCTCTTCCTCGGGATACAGAATACCGTAAATTAAGACCGGACGGGGCCGTCCGCAGGAAGAGAAAGAATCGTCCGGTAGGACTCCCCGGAGAAGAGTGGGCTGTCCCGGGACAGGTGGAAAGGCTGGAAGATGACACTAAAGCAATATGAAAACTGCAGGCTCTGTCCGAGGCAGTGCGGAAAGAACAGAAGCGCGGAAACCGGCTTCTGCGGAGCAACGGATGAGATCAGGGCGGCCAGAGCCGCCCTTCATCTGTGGGAGGAACCGGTGATTTCCGGAAAGAACGGCTCCGGAACGATCTTTTTCTGCGGCTGCAGCATGGCCTGTGTATATTGTCAGAACCGGGAGATCAGCCGCCCGCAGTTAAAGGAGGAATTTCGGGCAGATACGAAGGCGTATGAGCAGGATGCCCGGGAAGTTTTTCATCTGAGGGATGAAAACTACGGGTTTAAGGGACGGGTGATCAGTCCGGAGCGTCTGACAGAGATATTCTATGAACTGGAGGAAAAGGGTGCCAATAATATCAATCTGGTGACGGGAGATATTTATCTGCCGTCTCTTTTCCTGTCTATTGACCGGGCAAAAAAGCAGGGCTTTTCCCTGCCCTTTATTCTGAATACATCCTCTTATATCCGGACGGAGAGCCTGAAGGAAATGGACGGACTCATCGATATTTATCTTGCGGACATGAAATACATCCGGGAGGAGGATGCTGTTCGTTACAGCAAGGCTCCCGGCTATGTGGAGGCGGCTAAGGCGTCTATCCGGGAGATGGTGCGCCAGCAGCCGGAGTGTGTTTTTAATGAAGCCGCTGACATGGATCTTGCCGGTTGTAGAGGAAAAAGCTTTGCACAGAAAGATGCTAGGTCAGACAGTTCTTCGTTAAGGAAAAGAGGAGGAGCTTCGCAGAAGGAGAAAACGAAAAAGCTCTTGAAGAAGGGCGTGATCGTCCGGCATCTGCTCCTGCCCGGAATGCTGATCCAGGCCAAAATGATCGTGAATTACCTCTATAAAACCTACGGGGACAGCATCTTTCTCAGTCTGATGAACCAGTATACGCCGGATGTGAAAAGCCTGCGGAAGGATTATCCGGAGATCGCGCGAAAAGTGACAGCGTATGAATATAAGAGCCTTCTGGACTACGCGGCAGCTCTTGGTGTGACAAAGGGGTTTATGCAGGTGGGAGAAACGGCGGAGGAGAGCTTTATTCCCGAATTTGACTGCAGGGGAATTATAAAGGAATCGGAACAACAGACCAGATGAAGGAGTGGAAGAGCCGGGCGGCTGACATGAAACTGTATTCTGGCAAGGGCAGGATACACTTTATGTTTGCGCATCGCCCCGGAATTCGCAAAATAAGATGAAAAAATGAAGGGAATATGATACAATTTGAAGCGCGTCCGATATTTTTTGATACAACTGACAGGCAGATGAAGGCGTACATATCATGCAGAAAAGGAGTACACAGATGTTAAATACGAAAGATATTCCCGCCTACACCATCCTGGAGACAAAGGAGCTTCCGGAGGTTCATGGAACGGGCTATATTCTTACACATAATAAAACAAAGGCCCGGGTCATGGTGATCGAAAACCATGATCCAAATAAGGTATTTTACGTGGGCTTCCGGACTCCGGCCACAAACAGCAAGGGCATTCAGCATATTGTTGAGCATACCGTGCTCTGCGGCTCGAAGAAGTTTCCGGCCAAGGACCCCTTTGTGGAGCTGGCGAAGGGAAGCCTCAATACCTTTCTTAACGCCATGACCTATCCGGATAAGACGGTATATCCCATTGCCAGCTGCAATGAGAAGGATTTCCGGAATCTGATGGATGTATATCTGGATGCGGTTTTCCATCCCAATATCTACGACCGCTGGCAGATCTTTGCCCAGGAGGGCTGGCATTATGAGATGGAAAACGAGGAGAGCCCGCTTCTCATCAATGGCGTTGTCTATAATGAAATGCGGGGCGTATATTCCTCCCCGGATGCCATGATCTCCAATGCGGAGTTCCAGAATCTTTTTCCGGACAGCGTTTACCGGAATGATTCCGGCGGGGATCCGGCTGTGATCCCGACGCTGACAAGAGAAGAGTATCTGGATTATCATGCCAGGTTCTATCATCCCTCCAACAGTTATATCTATCTTTACGGCGATATGGATGCCGCAGCGCATCTGAATTACATCGATGAGGAATATCTTTCCGGTTATGAGTATCTTTATGTGGACTCCGAGATCAAAAAGCAGGAGCCATTTTCTTCACCGGTTTCCTATAAAGCAACCTTTGATCTGGCGGAGGCGGAGAGCGAGGAAAATGAGACCAATCTGGCCTTTCATGCGGTAATCGGCGAGTCGCTGGACGCTGAGCTGGTGACGGCCTTTGATATTCTTTCCTACGTTCTTCTTGATGTGCCGGGAGCGCCGCTCAAAACTGCGCTGGTGGATGCAGGTATCTGTTCGGATGCGGAGTCCAGCTTTGAAACGGACCTCCGGCAGCCTGTATTTTCCGTTATTGCCAGAAACAGTGAGAAGGAACATATGGATACCTTCCGCAGGGTGATCCGGGAAACACTGGAAAAGCAGGCGGCAGGCATAAATAAGCGGGCGGTTCTGGCAGCGATCAACATGTTTGAATTCCAGCATAGAGAAGGAAATGCCGGACGGTATCCAAAGGGTCTGATGTATGGTCTGGACGCCATGTCCTCCTGGCTCTATGATGATGACCGCGGGCTGGACGTTTTTTCTAAAAACCCGATTTACAAAGATCTCAGGGAAAAGGCGGAAAATACCGATTATTTTGAGCGGCTGATCCGAACATGGCTATTAGACAATCCCCATAGCGCATGGGGTGTGATCAGCCCGGAAAAGGGAAAAAACAGACGGGCGGATGAGGCGCTGGCAAAGCAGCTGGAAGAAAAAAAGGCCGGTCTTACGCCGGAGGAGAAGAAGACACTGATCGACAGAACGGCTGAGCTTCTGGCTTATCAGAACGAGCCCTCGACAAAGGAGGAGCTGGAGACCATCCCGCTGCTTTCCATATCCGATATTTCCAAAGAAGACAAAAAGCTTTCCAATATCGAGGAGGAAGCCGGCGGTGTCCGGGTGCTTCGTCATGCATCCGAAACGAACGGGATCGATTATATCCGGGTGATGCTCCGGGCGGATGACCTGACACCGGAGGAGTTCCGGTATGCGGCGCTTCTGGCGGAGCTCTATAAATATGTGGATACAGAGCATTTCAGCTATGATGAGCTGGCCACGGAGATCAATCTTTCCTGCGGCGGCATCAGCTTTGGTCTGACCATCTATGAGGCGGCGGAAAATACAGACTTTTCCGCATGGTTTACGGCAAACCTGAAGGCTCTGCCGGAGCAGGTGGATAAGGGAATGGAGCTGGTATCCGAAATCCTGCTGACTTCAAAGGTCACAGATGAAAAACGTTTAAAGGAGATCATTGCGGAGATCCGGGCTGACCGGAATTCCCTGATCGAATCCGGACACAGCACTTCCTCCATGCGGGCGCTTTCCTATATCAATCCCACTGCAAAGCTGCAGGAGATCATGGGCGGTGTGGAATTCTTCCGCTGGATCAGCGAGGTAGATAAGAATTTTGATTCCGTGAAGGAAGAACTGAAAGCACAGCTTACACGGGTGCAGACGAAGCTGCTTCGTAAGGCCGGTCTGATGATCTCCCTTACCTCGGAGCTGGGATCTGCCTTTCTGGAGGCGCCAGCGGCAGCGTTTAACCGAAAGCTTTCGGATGAACAGATTGGCGCATCGACTGCACTTCAGCTGGAGAAGAAAAACGAGGGACTTATGGCATCCTCAAACGTCATGTATGATGCGCTTGCAGGACGCTTCGATCCGGAAAAATATCCGTATCATGCCAGCCTTTCCGTGCTCCGTGTGATCTTCTCCTATGATTACCTCTGGGTAAAGGTGCGGATGCAGGGCGGCGCCTACGGGTGCATGTGCGAATTTCGGAAGAACGGGTTTGGCCGGTTCATGTCCTACCGGGATCCGAATCTCAGATCGACTTATGAGATCTTCCGGGGAGCGGCGGATTATGTTGAGCATTTCAGTTGTTCCGACAGGGATCTGACGAAATATATCATCGGGGCTATCCGGGGAAGGGATGTTCCGCTGACTCCGCCGTCAGACGGTGAGTTTGCTCTTGCCTGCTGGATGAACGGCACCACTGAGGAAATGATGCAGAGGGAGAGAACAGAGATCCTGGAGACCGATGTAAAGACTCTTCGCGCCCAAGCGCCGAAGCTGCGGCAGATCCTGGAAAACGGCGTGGTCTGCGCAGTAGGCAATGAAGATATGATCAAGGAAAATAAAGAGCTTTTCGGAACTGTGGAGGGAATCTTTACAGGCGCAGGACAAGTCTGAACTGTTACCCGTTGGGACAGGGTATATCGTAAGGACGTATATATCCGATAAAGGGACGATATACAGCTTGTAAGAAGCGATATATATCGTGCATGAATAAATGTTGAAGAAACAGGAGAGAGGATGGATCAGGAGAAAAAGAGCGGATTTGTCGCGATCATCGGGCGGCCGAATGTAGGAAAATCGACCCTCATGAATCATCTGGTGGGACAGAAGATCGCCATTGTGAGCCGGAAGGCCCAGACCACCAGAAAGGAGATCCGTACAGTATGGACAGAGGACAGGGGACAGATCGTGTTCCTGGATACGCCGGGCATGCTATCGGCGGAAAACAGACTGGGTGAGTTCATGCTGCAGGAGATCCATGAGACCTTTAAATCGGCGGATGCCGTAATGTGGATCGTGGAGCCGGTGAAAAAGCTGGGAAGGCTGGAGGAAAGGATCCGCCAGCTGCTCGGTGCGACGAAGAAGCCGATCATTCTGGTCGTGAATAAATGCGATGAGAAGAAACCGGAGGATGTGGCAGAGGCGATCCGCCTTTATCAGTCCTTAGGCATTCCCTTCAGGGATGTACTGGCAGTTTCCGCCCTCAGGGGAACCGGTCTGCCGGCGCTGAAGGATGCGCTTTTTGATATGCTTCCTGTCGGTCCCATGTACTATGATGAAGAAACGGTAACGGATGAAACGGAGCGGGAAATCTGCGCCGAAATGGTAAGGGAGGCCGCACTCCGGCTGCTGAGCCAGGAGGTCCCCCATGGCATAGCCGTGGAGATGGAGGAGATGCATATGCGGGAGGATGGCAGCATGTATGATATTTCCTGCGCCATCGTCTGCGAGAAGCAGTCTCATAAGGGAATCATTATCGGTAAAGGCGGAAGCATGATCAGGAAGATCGGACAGACCGCCAGGATACAGATGGAGGAAATGCTGGAATCCAAGGTCAATCTGCAGCTCCGGGTCAAGGTCCGGGAGGACTGGCGGAATAATGACCTGTTCCTGAAGCATTATGGATATAAGAGAAAAAAGGGGTAATCTGATTGAAGGACCGGATAACCACCGGCGGGATCGTTCTGGATATGGCGCCGCAGGGAGAAAATAACAGAAGACTCACGCTGCTTTCCGATACGCTGGGAAGGGTTTCGGTCTTTGCCAACGGTTCGCGGCGGGAAAACAGTCCGCTTTCCGCGGCAAGCCAGCGCTTTGCCATGGGGCAGTTTACCCTTGCAAGGGGCTTTTCCGCCTGGCAGCTGGAGAGCGCCAGACTTTCCGAAACCTTCTGGGGGCTTTCGGCTGATCTGGAAAAAATGTGTCTGGCCTCCTACTTCGCCGATCTGGCCGGCTACTTTACCAGAGAAAACCTGGCGGCAAAGGACGAACTGAATCTGCTCTATGTGACCTTCCGGACATTGCTTCGGGAGGACGCCGATCTAATCTCCGTAAGGGCGGCATACATGCTGAAGCTTCTGGATGTGGAGGGGGTCGGCATGGATATGGAAAAAACAGCCGGGATCAGGCCTGCATCCACCGCGGCGGCGGTGAGATATATTCTGACATCTTCGATCGGAGCGGTATATGGTTTCCGCCTTGAACCGGAGGGAAGAGATATGCTCCTCCGGATTGCCCGTGAGGAAATGTCCAAACAGGTGGATGTGGAATTAAAATCACTTGCTATTCTTGAAAGTATCATGTAGAATAAACGTTTGCAGGATAAAGATTCGAGTAGGAGGATTCTGGTTTACATGAAACGGAAATGGGGATTTATGATCTTCCTTGTTCTGGTTCTTTCTTTAGCCGGCTGCGGCAAAAAGAAGAAGGAGATTGTACAGGAAGAGACTGATTATATAGGAGATATTACAGAGAATACGCTCACCTTCCATGCAGACGGTACCATTGACCAGGTGATCTGCGAGGACCTGAGGGATACGGAAGAGGCTTCCGGGGCAGAGCAGTTTGTCAGGAATGAGATCGATACCTACAATGGTTCGGTGGGTGTCAGCAAGGTTTCCCTTCTTCAGTATGAAACAGAAGGAACGAAGGGAAAGGCAGCCATCCGCTATTCCGATATGGAAAGCTACAGAGGCTTTAATCTGGTAAATATATCCCTTCAGGACTTTGATCGGGCCGCCGTGGACCAGCTGGCCGCATCCCAGCTGCCGAAGGAGGAGCAGGACGAATTTACCGAGGCCGATCTTGCATCTGTCAGCGATGCGGAGCTTGCTGAGGCGGGGATCGATCCGGAGGAATTCCGGAGCGGAAAATATAAGGAAACAAAAGAAGAGCAGGAACAGATCACGGCAACCTTTACCGATGCCTCCGGCAAGCTTGTGGAATCAAAGGATGTGACGGAAGGAAAGATGATGGTGGTGACAGAGGAGGAGACTATTCTTACCTTTGAAAGCGGCGTGGTCTATTATACCAACAGTCATGGAAAGATCCTTGACCGGGACAGCGTAAAGGCTGACGGTAAGGGGCCCTGTGTTGTGATCTTCGTCTTTAATTACTGATAGGTGTTCTGCGTCATTGCCGGGCAGATTTTATATCTGATCGCTTGTAATGCAGAGTTAATGCAAGAATAATAAGAATCAAGAGGAAAACAGAATGAAAAAATCAATGGAAAAAATCATATCCCTTGCAAAGTCCAGAGGGTTTGTTTACCCGGGCTCCGAGATTTACGGCGGACTGGCCAATACCTGGGATTACGGTAATCTGGGCGTGGAGCTGAAGAACAATATCAAGAAGGCCTGGTGGAAGAAATTCATTCAGGAAAGCCCCTACAATGTGGGCGTGGACTGCGCCATTCTGATGAATCCGCAGACCTGGGTGGCATCCGGGCATCTGGGCAGCTTTTCCGATCCTCTTATGGACTGCAAGGAGTGTCATGAACGCTTCCGTGCAGATAAGATCATTGAGGATTATGCGGCAGAAAAGGGTATTCAGCTGGAATCCTCTGTAGACGGATGGAGCAACGAGGCTATGGAGAATTTTGTTTCCGAAAATAAGATTCCCTGCCCCTCCTGCGGTAAGCATAATTTTACCGGGATCCGTCAGTTCAATCTGATGTTCAAAACCTTCCAGGGCGTAACCGAGGATGCGAAAAATACCGTATATCTGAGACCCGAAACGGCTCAGGGTATCTTTGTGAATTTTAAAAATGTACAGCGCACCTCCAGAAAGAAGGTTCCCTTCGGCATCGGCCAGATCGGCAA
>DFHD01000115.1:0-45138 GCA_002372545.1 Lachnospiraceae bacterium UBA3732
CAAGGCTCATGAACTTCTGCATACAACCTATGCAGCAAGAGAAGGATTCAACGAAATCTAATCGGTTGTAAACTAAGCAAATGAAGAGTTCAGTATTAGCTGAACTCTTTTTTTGTCCGCAGAGGTTTATAATAGTATGTTGATGATATAATCATAGTTAAGAGAATTTCAGGAGGACTTTGAATGGATTACAGTAAACTGGCATTGGAATACCATGAAAAACATAAAGGAAAAATTGAAGTAACCCCAAAAAATGTCATAAATGACCGTAATGATTTAAGCACTGCCTATACTCCGGGAGTAGCGGCCCCTTGTTTAAAAATAGCGGAAAACAGAGATGATGTTTATAAATATACTTCAAAAGGCAATATGGTCGCAGTAGTTACGGATGGTACAGCAGTATTGGGATTAGGCGACATCGGAACTGAAGCCGGTTTACCGGTAATGGAAGGTAAGTGTGTTCTATTTAAGCAGTTTGGCGGTGTTGATGCCTTTCCGATCTGTCTGGATACCAAAGATGTTGATGAAATAGTGGAAACGGTGGTCAGGATCGCACCTTCTTTCGGCGGTATTAATCTGGAAGATATTGCCGCACCAAGATGTTTTGAAGTAGAGGAAAAACTGAAGAAGAGACTGAACATACCGGTCTTTCATGATGATCAGCATGGAACAGCCATTGTGGTGGCGGCAGGTCTCATCAATGCGCTGAAGCTGATCGGAAAGAAGTTTGAAGAGGTGAAAGCCGTGATCAGCGGCGCCGGTTCTGCCGGAATTTCCATCTGCCGTCTCCTGATGGACTTCGGGATAAAGGATGTGGTCCTTGTGGATACGAAGGGTGCCCTGGTGGAGGGTGATCCTCGTCTTAATCCGGCCAAGCAGGAGATTGCAAAGGTGACCAACCGCGATCATGAAACCGGAACGCTCGGAGATGTGATCAAGGGAAAGGATATCTTTATCGGCGTATCTGCTCCCGGCGTTCTGACAAGTGAAATGGTCGCTTCCATGGCGAAGGATGCTATTGTATTCGCCATGGCCAATCCCACGCCGGAGATCATGCCGGATGAAGCAAAGGCTGGCGGCGCAAGGATCGTAGCGACCGGCCGCAGTGATTTCCCGAACCAGATCAATAACGTACTTGTATTCCCCGGCATCTTCCGCGGTGCGCTGGATGCAAGAGCTACAGCCATCACGGAACCCATGAAGAAGGCTGCTGCCATCGCCATCAGCCGGATCGTGTCCGAGGATGAGCTTACAGAAGAGTACATTATTCCGGATGCCTTTAATGAGAAGGTGGCGCCTGCCGTAGCGGCAGCCGTAGCAGATGAGGCCCGCCGCAGCGGAATTTCGCGGGCGTAAGATAGAGACTCTGGAGACAGGAGCAGAGCAGACGGCCAGCAAAGAAAGGCGGAATTTCGCGGGCGTAAGATAGAGACTCTGTGCGGACCGCAGGCTGCAGAGAAAAACGGTGAAATAAACAACGAGGAGAGATTTATGCCGGAACTCAAAACCATTGAAGTAGAAAAGACAGTTAATTCCGTTATTAAAGGAAAAGAGGATGTAGTAAAGAAGGTGCTGGCGGCCATTCTGGCCGGCGGTCATATTCTGATGGAGGATATTCCCGGCGTAGGAAAGACGACCCTTGCTACTACCTTTGCCCGGTCCATGTCGCTGGACTATAAGCGCGTGCAGTTTACGCCTGATGTTCTGCCCAGTGATATCCTCGGCTTTTCAATGTACAACAGCCAGACAAAGGAATTTGAATACCGGAAGGGAGCGGTTTTCTGCAACCTGTTTCTTGCGGATGAGATCAACCGGACCAGCCCCAAGACGCAGTCTGCGCTCCTGGAGGTTATGGAAGAGGGAACGGCTACGGTGGACGGCGTGACAAGGGAGCTCCCCTCGCCCTTTACCGTGATCGCAACGGAGAACCCCTATGGCTCCTCCGGAACCCAGATGCTGCCGGAATCCCAGCTGGACCGGTTCATGATCTGCGTTACCATGGGCTATCCGGCGCATGAGGATGCGGTAGCCATTCTGAAGGGGAACGCGTCCGAACCGGTTAAGCATATTCAGCCCTGCATGAACGTGGAGGAGCTGACGGAACTTCGGGGCATGACGAAAGAGGTTTTCGTCAAGGATGATATTTATGAATATATTGTCAACCTGGTAGAGGAGACCAGAAGGAATCCTATGTTCTCCATGGGCGCCAGCCCCCGCGGAACCATTGCCCTTCTTAAAATGGCAAAGGCAATGGCTGTGCTGGAGGCCAGGGATTATGTGACGGCTGAGGATGTGCAGCAGGTATCCCGGGCGACCCTCGGACACCGGGTAAAGCTTGGTCAGAAGGCCCGGGCTGAGGGGGTAAATATGGACAGGGCCATCCGCGCGCTGCTGGAGACAGTAAAAAGTCCGAGGAGTTAATGATTGAAGACGAGAATTAGGATTGGCAGGATCATTGTATATCTGATCCTGTTTGCGATCGTGGTATATCTGAATATTTTTCTCCAGAGTCATTTTTTTCTGATCCTTCTGGTCCTTTTTACTGTGCTCCCGATATTATCGCTGGCGGCACTGCCCGTACTGCTGCGGTATGTATCGGTTTCTCTTTCGGTGCCGGTTGTGGTTACGGAAAAGGATACGGTCAGCTATGTGGAGGTTGGCGTGACCAACAGATCCATTCTTCTCTCGCTGGACTGCAAGATCCATTTTCGTGCGGAAAATACCTTTTACGGCAAGGGGCAGGATATGATCCTTTCGTTTCCGGTGAGGATGCGGGACACCTATAAGCAGATGATCCCCATGAAGCTCAGCCGGCTGGGAAGAGTGGTTTATTCCATCGACTCCTTCCGCGTAACGGATCTTGTGGGCTTTGTGGAGCTGAGGAAGAAGACGTCTCAGTCCGCTGAGGTAATGGTGATCCCCGTCCGGAAAACGGGAACGGAGCAGGGCGCCGCTATGGACCTCACGCAGGGCATGACGGAGTCGGATGAAACAAACAAAAAGGGAAATGATTTTTCGGACGTAACGGATGTGCGGGAGTACATTCCCGGCGACAAGCTGATGAGCATCCACTGGAAGCTGTCGGCGAAGCGGGACATCCTGATGGTCAAGGACAGGACCAGCATGTCTGATCAGCAGATGCTGCTTCTGGCAGACCTCTGCGGTACGCCTGCACAGGTGGATGAGGTGCTGGAGCTTTCCTACAACCTGATCCTCCGGCTGACGGAGACAGGGACCTATGTGCGCCTTCTCTGGTGGAATGAGGGGGCGGGACTCTTTGAAGAGCGTGTGATCGATCACCTGGAACACCTGAACGAAGCTGTGCAGGATCTGTATCATGCAGCATGCTATCCGGACGGAGATATGCTTCCCGTTTATCTCCGGAATATTCGACCTGAGCTGAAGGCATTTGTGAGGATCAGATATGCAGAAGGAAAAGCAGAAGCCGAAATTATTAGTCTGGACTGACCGGGAAGAGGAGATCAGCCTCTGCGAAGGAATATCCATCGATCAAAGCGTATACGAGATCCATGAAAACAGGAACCATGTGCTGCTCCTGAAGGGTCTGATCGTATACCTTCTTACCATGGGCGGGATCGGCGTATACATGACCGCCCTGAACATAGATTTTTCCGAGCTGACGGTGAATATTGTTGTCTTTCTTACCGCCATGCTCTGCGCCATCCTTTACCGCAGCTACAAGGCGGAGAATCTGGGGTATCTCGTCTTTTTCCTCGTCTTTGTCGGCCTGGTATTTCTGCTGCGGACCTATATCAATTCCGGCTATTATTCCATTATCAACGACACGACGGAGATCGCAGCCATCTATCTGGATGCGGAGGGTCTCCAGAAATATAACGAGCAGGTGGCAAACCGCTATCTCGCCATCACCATTTTCCTTTGTTTTATGGGAACGGTGGTGAATATTATCATGAACAACTATGTATCCCGCCGCATGCGCTATATTGTCTGCGCCGTGATCTGTTTTTCGGTGAACATTATTCCCTTTTACCTGGAGCATGAACCGGATACGCTTTATTCCGTCATGATGCTGGCGGGACTGGTGATGGCCTATTTCAACCGCTCCGGACAGCATTTCCGTCTCCACAGGAGCGACAGCGTTTTTTCCTGGCGGGGACCGGAACGGTTTCACAGGAACCGCCGGGTGCTCCGTTATGCGGCGGACTGGCGCAGCATGCTGCAGGCCATGATCCTGGCCTTTGTGCTGGTATTTACCATCGTCAGCACGGTGCTGGTGTTCGAGCCGAAGGAAGGCTACGATGCGTCAAAGGTGGATAACCCCAATAAGGCGAAGAGTATGGAAACGGTGGGAATCTACCTGATGTTCGGCTTCTGGGGCTTTTACGACCGGTACAACAATACGGGCGGTCTGGAAAGCGGTAAGCTGGGAGGGGTTTCCCAGGTGAGGCTGGACTATCAGCCGGACCTCAGGCTGATCTTTGTGCCCTACAGCCGGGAGCCGATCTATCTTGCCAATTTTATCGGGACAACCTATGTGCCGTACCAGAATCACTGGGTGATGATGGAGGACTGGCAGGATGAGGAAAATTATCATACAGCTGAGGCGAAGGACCTGAAAAGGGCATATGAGATGCATCTCCCCTATACGGCCAGGGGAAAGATGATGATCCAGAATATCTGGGCGGATATAAGGGGATATGTTCCCTATTTTACGGATGAAAATTATGAGCGGCTCCCCTACGGGAAGGCCAGAGAGATGACCTATTATCCCAGAGAGGAGGGGAATACGGCTGCGGTCAGTCCCCACAGTGTGGATCCGGTCTATCTTGAGGTGCCGGAGGAAAACCGGGCTGTGATCAAAGCCTTTGCCGAAGAGGCGGGCTTCGGCGGTACGCCGCAGGAGATCGTGGAGCAGGTGAAGACCTACTTCCAGGAGAATATCCCGTATACCATTAAGCCGGGGAAAACACCGAGAAACCAGGACTTTGTCAACTACTTCCTGACAAAGCAGAGAAAGGGATACTGTTCCTTCTTTGCCAGCTCGGCTGTTCTGATCTTCCGGTCCTTTGGTATACCGGCAAGATATGTGGAGGGCTACAGTCTTTCCTATGCCCAGATCCTGGACTCCGGCGAGCTGTACGATGAAGAGCAGGAAGTGAATCCCCAGATCCATCCGAAAATGGAGGATTATTTCGACGGCTATTCCGAACTGGGTGAGACTGCCCTGGTCGATATCAATCTGACAGATGCCAATGCCCATGCCTGGGTGGAGGTTTATGATGAGACCTATGGATGGATCCCTGTGGAGGTAACGCCCTCCGGCGGCCTGGAGGAGGATGACGACGAGAACTTCTGGGATGTGTTCAGCCGCTGGGTTAACGACGGTAACAGCTCGAATTCGGGCGATATGGCATTTGAAGGCGGAGGCAGCAGCTTCCGGCTGGATGATGCGGCCATGCAGAAGGTGGCTGTTTTCATGCTGGGTGCATTCCTTCTGGCGCTGGCTGTGTTCGGCGTAAGGATGATGATCCCCGTAGCTGTGTTCCGGGTGAAATATGCCAGGGCAGGCCGGAATGACAGGCTGGTCATGTCGTATCAGCAGAAGCTTAGGCGTCTGTCCAGAAGGAATAAGGACCTCCGGAAGGCTGTGAACTACAGAGAGCAGCTGGCTGTTATGGAAGAGAAGGGCATGACGGACTTTACGGAGGAGGAGCGGGATAAGCTCCTGCTGACGCTGGAAACCTGCGGCTTCTCCAACCGGGAGATTTCGGCTGCGGCATTTACGCAGGCCAGGGCGGATCTGAAGCGGATGAAACGGATGAAGCGGACGAAACGGGAGAAACGGAATCAGAGGGCTGCCGGCTCTGCGTGACGAAGAAAAGAGGGCTGCCTAAAGGGTGTGGTGAAGGAAAGAAGGTTATGATATATGTCATATGTGATCTATGAGAAAGCGCGGAAGCTGGGTGAAAAGGCGTACCGGGAGGCAGTGAGCCATGGGCGTCCGCCCTATCTTCCTGTGCTGGATGAAATGGTCAGCCGGGAGGAAATCCGGGGTGAGGTGAGCCTTGGTCTGGTAAGTATTCCGCTGAATCGGGTCGTGGGAACGGCGACTGCCGGAAGAACCAACGCCTTTGCATCCAATTTCATGCCCGTTCTGGATATGAAGACGGAATTCGGGGTAAAGTGGACCAAGCTCTGCGAGGCGCAGATGACGGAAGGGATCCGGGATCCGATCAAGGTTTATGAATATCTGAATTATTACTATGTCGTAGAGGGCAATAAGCGTGTCAGTGTGCTGAAATACTTTGGTGCGGATACGATCCCTGCCTTTGTTACCCGGAAGGTGCCGAGATATTCCGAGGATCCGGAAATCCGGAAGTATTATGCCTTTATGGATTTTTACCGGAAGACCGGCGTGAATTATATCTGGTTTTCCCGGGAGGAGGGCTTTGCCGAGATGATCGATGCGGTTGGCGTCGATGAAAATGGCGGTGAGACTCTGCTGACGGAGGACTCTCAGAAGGTTAATGCGCCCGCCGGAGAGGGGGGCGTAAAAAAAGAAGACGCTGATCAGGAAGATGGAAAAACGGAGGATGCAAAACCGGAGCCCGTGAAACCGGCCGAGATACAGCTCTCTCTGGAGGAAAGGGAGAGGGTATGGTCCGAGGATACGCGCCTGACTGTTAAATCTGCATATTACCGGTTCCAGAAAATCTACTTGGAAAAGGGAGGCGCCCGCCTTGGCAGGATCACCACGGGAGACGCCTTCCTTTCGGCCGTGAAGCTTCATTCCCTGAACAGGCTGGAAGAAATGAATTCGGAAGAGATGAAGGATATGGTTACCGGCATGTGGGAGGAATTCCAGCTGCTGAACAACCGGGATGAAAGTGTGGAAGTGGCTCTCGATCCGCCGGAGAAAAAGAAAAATCTGTTCAATCAGATTTTCCCGGCCTATTCTGTGGCAAGACCGCTGACGGCAGCCTTTGTATATGAGATGGATCCCTCCGTATCCGACTGGAGCTTTGGCCACGAGCTTGGCCGGAACCATGTGACGGATGTTTTCGGCGGCCTGGTGAGAACACTGAAGGTAGTGCCGGAGGATTCCGGAAGGGGAGCAATTGAGGCGATGGAGGCACTGATCGGGAATGAGGGTGCGGATGTGATCTTTACCACCACGGCCTCGCTTATCGACGCTTCGCTGAAGTGCGCGGTGAAGTATCCGGATGTGCGCATACTGAACTGTTCCATCAATACCTCGCATAGGTATATCCGGACCTATGCGGCGCGGCTTTTTGAAGCAAAATTCCTGTCCGGTATGGTGGCCGGCGCACTTTCCCGGGAGGGAAAGCTTGGCTATCTGGCGGATTATCCGATCTTTGGCGTGACGGCCGAGATCAATGCCTTCGCGCTGGGCGCGCGGATGGTAAGACCCGGGGCGACGGTGAAGCTCTGCTGGACCACCCTGAAGGAGGGCTCGCTCAGATCTGAGATCGAGAAGGAGCTTTTGGAGGAGGGCGTTGACTTTGTATCCGGTCAGGACATGATCGCGCCTGTTCGTTCCTCCCGCCGGTTCGGCCTGTATCAGCTGGGAGAGGCTGAACCTGTGAATTTCGCCACCACGCTCTATAACTGGGGTGTTTTCTATGAGCAGATCCTCCGAATGGTGCTTTCCGGCACATGGAACGGGGCGGAGTCCTCGGATGAGCTGAAGGCACTCAATTACTGGTGGGGCTTTTCCGCAGGAGTGATCGATATCATCCTGTCAGAGAAGATTCCGGCGGAAACAAGGCGTATGATCAGCCTTTTCCGAAAGGAGATCATAAATGAAAACCTCCATCCCTTTGAAGGTCCCATCCGGGATAATACGGGGAGAGAGGTTTCGGAAGCGGGACATCTGCTTTCGACAGATGAGATCATGCGCATGGACTGGCTGGCTGAGAATGTGACCGGAAGCATTCCGCCGCTTGCGGCGTTTAAAAATAACGCCCGGCAGATCGTGGAGATGAAGGGCGTATTGCAGGAGGGGAAGGAAAGGGAAAATGAGGATTCTGGCGATCGCTGATCTGGAATCCCGGTATCTTTGGGATTTTTTTGAAAAAAGCAAGCTGGAGGGATATGACCTGATCATATCCGCCGGCGACCTGGCTCCCCAGTATCTTTCCTTTCTGGCCACCTATTCCATAGCGCCCGTGGTGTATGTGCATGGAAATCATGACGGCTGCTACGAAGAGACTCCGCCGGACGGCTGCATCTGTATAGAGGATACGGTTTATGTGAAGGACGGCGTCAGGATACTGGGGCTTGGGGGCAGCATGTGCTATAATATGGGCGAATATCAGTATACGGAAAAGGAAATGCAGCAGCGCTTCCGGAAGGTGAAGAGGAAGATCCGGAAGGCGGGCGGCATTGATATTCTGGTAACGCATTCACCGGCCAGAGGCATAAACGACGGAGAGGATCTGCCGCATAAAGGCTTCCAGGTGTTTACGGACATACTGGACACCTATGAGCCGGGGCTTTTTATTCACGGACATGTGCATAAATCCTATGGACGGCAGTTCATTACGGAGGATGTACATGGAAAAACCCGGGTCATCAACGCTTTTGAAAAGGTATCCATTGACTTCAATAGTTAATGAGGGGTACAATGGAGAGATGAGTAACCGGAAGAAGCATGATAAAGAAACTGCAGTTCATGCAGCAGGAGAAAAAAATGATCGAAGACAGGGAGTTTAATGAGCTGGTTGACAGGTATGTGAATTACTGCGCGGATGCGGGTAAGATCGATCAGGGACTGTACCTGACATACGATGTTAAGCGCGGGCTCAGAGATAAGGACGGTACAGGCGTCCTGACAGGCCTTACGGAGATTTCCGAGGTCAATGGCTATGAGATGCGGGATGGCGTCCGGACACCGGTGGATGGCATCCTTCGATATAAGGGCTATGATATCCGTGATCTGGTGGAGGGCTTCCACGGATCCAAGCATGGTTTTGAGGAAACCATATTCCTTCTGCTTTTCGGGGAGCTTCCCACAGAGGAACAGCTGAAGGACTTTCTGACGGTTCTGGGAGAGCTGCGTCCTCTTCCGGAGAATTTCAACAGAGACGTGATCATGAAAAAGCCCAGCCGGAACATGATGAATGTTCTGGAAAAATGTGTGCTCACACTGTATTCTTATGAGGATGAACCGGACCGGATCGATGTGAGGCACGTGCTCTGGCAGTCGCTCAGCCTGATCGCCCGTTTTCCGGTTATTGCGGCTTACGGCTATCAGAGCTACAGACATACCTTCTTTGATTCGAGTCTGATCATCCACAGACCCAAGGCGGAGCTTTCCACGGCGGAAAATATCCTCCGTCTTCTTCGCATTGATACAAAATATACCGAGCTGGAGGCGAAGGTGCTGGATATATGTCTGGTGCTCCATGCCGAGCACGGCGGCGGAAACAACTCCACCTTTACCACTCATGTCATTTCCACCACGGGAACGGATACCTATTCCACCGTGGCCGGTTCTCTGGGCTCTCTGAAGGGACCCCGTCATGGCGGCGCCAATCTGAAGGTTCAGCAGATGTTTTCCGACCTGAAACGCAGTGTACAGGACTGGGAGAACGAGGACGAGATCCGCAGATATCTTTCCGCTGTCCTGGAAAAACAGGCCTTCGATCATTCCGGCCTGATCTACGGACTGGGACATGCGGTATATTCCATTTCCGACCCCCGGGCGGAGATCCTTCGCGGATATGCGGAAAAGCTTTCCATGGAAAAGGGATACGAAAGGGAATTTAAGCTCTACCATACCGTTGAGAGGATCGGTATCGAGCTTCTGACAGAGCAGAGAAAACGGCAGGGCAACCCCAAGCCGGTCTGTGTCAATGTAGATTTCTACAGCGGCCTGGTCTATACCATGCTGGGTATTCCCATTGAGCTGTTTACGCCCATGTTTGCCATCGGAAGGATCGCAGGCTGGAGCGCGCACCGGATCGAAGAGCTCGTCAATAACGGAAAGATCATTCGTCCGGCATATAAATATGTAGGAGAGAAGAGGGACTACCTGCCGATGGAGGAAAGGTAAATGTTCTGTAAGCATTGCGGCGCATCTGTTTCTGATGATGCGGATTTTTGTGAGAGCTGCGGGCGCCCTCTGGCCACCCAGCACTATCACACCAGAAAAAATGTCAAAGTAATGCATTATAAAAAGCTGGACAGGAAGCGGATCCTGCTCATCGCCGGCGTTGCGGCGGCTGTGCTCATCCTTCTTGGTGTTTTTTTGCTGACCGGAAAGAAGAAGCAGGAAAAGAAAACCTCGAACGGTGTCGTCCTTCCGGAAAGCGGAGCCACAATTACGGATGCGCCGGAAAAAGAAGCTACCGGGAATGATGCGCCGGAAGCCGGAAATGGGGAAGAAAGAGGAACAGAGGAAGTCTCTCCGGAGGAGAAGCCGGCCGAAGATCAGCCCGGTCAGGGAAATGCCGGCTCCGGGAAGAAAAGAGATCAGTCGGAAAGCGTGAATAATAAAACGCAGGCAGAGGAAAAGGCGGAGCGGGAGCGTCTCCGGATCGAAGGGCTGACCGATGAGGAAAAGACAGACCTTGGCATCTATTTGGAGCAGTATGCCTCCTGTGCGGCAGACAGCGGGATCAGCCTCACTTATCTGAAATATACCGTTACCGATCTGGATGGAAACGGAACGGATGATTTCTGTGTATTATACAGCTATGAAAACCGGAATTCCTACGGGCTCCGGTTCTGGACATCGGATAAGGAAGGAAAAATACTGGAGGGAAACGAGGTCCTCGGGATATCTGTCGATAAGCTGAACGAAGCAGGGGGGCTCGGTGTTTCGGATTTTAGTGCGGAAAATATTCTTCTCTATCCCGGAGGCGTTTTGGATCTTACGGGAACAGGGGAGTATCTGGTTACCGTAAACCGGGAGGAAATCGCTTTTGGAGAAACCACGGTTCAGGCCGGGGGACACGTAGTCGGGCTGCCCTATTCACCGGCGCCCGGCGTGTACCGTGTGATCAGTATAGATAAAAAGGGAGAAATAACAGTATTGGGAGATGACCAGTCTCTTTATGAGGGGCTGGCAGGCATTCTGAAGGGAAACGGTTCGAAGGAAGCGGTAACGATTTCCTGGAAGGATTTTTAGGAGGAGCAGGCTAAATGTATTGCAGAAAATGCGGAAGTCAGTTGGAGGCAGGCGCAGCCTTTTGTATGGTGTGCGGAACAAAGGTTGAGGGAGACTATCGAAATAGAGGACTCCGTGTGGAGGATTATGACGATGGTGAGGCCACGACAGTGGACGGCCGGGTCAGACCGCAGATGGGAAAGGATGAATTCCAGACAGATATCATGACGCCGGATATGATGCAGCCGGCCAGAGAAAGGCGGCCGCAGCCGCCGCATATCCAGATGGGGGTTCCCGGTGCCGGCGTTCCCTATGGAAATACCGCAGAACAAAGCTTTGGTGAAACGGAGCGCCTCTCTCAGGAGGATATGCCGGAAAGCATAAGGAAGAGTCTGGCCGGAGAACCGGCTCCTTCGGATAAGACCGTATCCGGAAGAAATCCGCTTCTGAAAGGAAAAAAGGAAGAAAAAAAGAGCCAGGACAGAGATGTGGTCGGCAAGATGAATAAGAATGTGCAGACCATGGTCCAGCCGAAGAAAAAGCCGGTGAACAAAAAGAAGCTGGCCATTATCCTTTCTATCATTGCGGCCGTGCTTCTGATCACGGGCGGCCTGCTCTTCTGGTTCCTTGTGATCCGTGCGGATAAGAAATTTGACGATGAATTTGTCAATCAGCAGATTTATTCCGATATGCAGCTGAAATCCTACGGCGCATCCGGATCGAATGATTCTTATGTCGTTTCCTATGATTTTTCCGGGGACGGGATTCCCGGCCTCAGGGTCAGCGGAAAGCAGACAAAGACCATTTCCCTTCCGGGAGAGATCACTAAGATTCACAGCACGGGCGGTATTGCCATTGTAGACGGCTGCGCCTATACCCGGCTCGTCTGCGTGGATGACGGCGGAACCGAGGCAGTGGTGATCAAAGCGGATATCAAAAAGGGAAAGAGCGAGATCCTTTACCGCACCGGCCTGAGCGGCAGTATTGACCTTACCGGCTGCCGGTTCCTTTCGCTTTTCTATGCAAAGCCGGACGGCTTCTATGTTCTGGAACAGGCAGGAGAGAATTACAGTCTGCAGAAGGTGGACTGGTTCGGCAAAAAGTCCGGAAAACCAAAGGCGACGGTCGGCAATGCTTTTATTCCCGGGATAAAGGGAGATAAGCTTCTGGCTGCGGATGAGACGAACAGCAATGTGGTTTCTGTTGCGCTGAAAAACGGCAGCACGGAAAACCTCTTTTCTCTCAGCGCTCTGCCGGAGGAATTCGGCAGACTGGCAACGCTCTACCAGGCCTCCGCAGGAAAATATTATGCCTTTAATGAAGAGGGCGTTCTCTATGTGATCGAGGGCTCCACAGCACCCTCTGTAAACCGTATGATCAGCATGAAGGAGCTGTCCTACAGCAGCGCTGACGAAAAGCTGAAGCTGTATGCGGATCCGGTTCTGGTCAACGATCAGAAAAATTATTATCTTCCCTTCTTCTATGAAGAAAGTACGGGAAAACAGCAGGTCGGCCTCATCATGCTGGATGCGGAGCGCGGAAACCTGGGCGGCGAGGTGCTGTTCACCGAAAAGGGCGTGACCGGCATTCAGGTAAAGGGCGATACCCTCCGGATCGACTGCAGCGAAAGCGGATACCAGAAGGAGAATATCGCTGAGCGGCTGAGCGGCGATACCTTTGCTACAGCGAGAGGCAATATGGAATCCGACCTGATGGATTACTGCAGCGGAAAGATCACAAGAAACGATCTCGACAGCAGTACAGGCGGACTGAAGGCGGCTGACCAGGCTGGCTACTGCTATGTTACCGAGGCGGCTGACCTTTTGCAGGAGTCGGTGGATTACTACAACAAAGAAGGGTATCTCGGTGCGAAGAAGAGTGCCCTTGAAGCCATGAATATAGGCGCGGAGAGAAATAATATCTACACGGAAAAGTGCGGAAAGCTGATCGTTGCCGCCTGCCTGGATAAGGGTCTTCGCCATTATCAGGAAATGGCAGAAGAGGCTTATGAGAATAACGATATGGAGAGATTCGGTGCCTGCATCTCCACGCTGGAGGCCCTGTATGAGGGTGATGAGGCGACGCTGGCATCCATTGCGGAATTTGCCGCGAAGTATGATTTCACTCTGGGCACCAGAGCGGAGGATCACGAGGCATACATGACCTTTATTTCGGAAAAGATCATCAACCGGTCGGGAACGCAGGTTCAGGATAAGGAAGTGATCTATATTGAGGCTGACGGGATCCATGTGGTGCATTGTCAGGCTCTTGCTGTTGCGGATTTTGATAAAGACGGCCATGATGAGATGTTCATGTATACCGCCCGCGAAACGGTGGACGGCTCTGAGCCGCCCTGCGGAGAGGCCGCCATTTATGATATTCAGGATGGCGTGGTGACAAAAACAGTGTATGGAAGATCCGCCAGGATGACGCCTGTACGGCTTGATTTCTTCGGCGACGGAAATATCCGCGTGTCCGGATTCAGCGAAAATGATTATGCGGATATGTATATCGGCGTTACGCCGGAAAAGGCAGCGGCGCTTTCCTGCACTGAGGGACAGGTTTATTGTGTGAACCATGTGAGAGGCGAAGATAAGTATAATCAGTGGCGTGAATCGGAGACCGGCCAGACAGAGGTGTCTCAGCTGAACGGTGCGGAATTCAGTGAGCTGGAACAGCAGCTGAAGGCGGGAGGCGAGCAGGATGTAGAGCTTATCCCCTTCAATCAGTCGGGGCTGGAGAAGGCTCTCGGGGAATAAAGTATATCGGGCGGATCGGGAAGGAGAGGCCATGTGGATTGCTGACAGATGGAAGGCGTATACGGTGCTGGATGCCTCCGGCGGTGAAAAGCTGGAACGGTGGGGCGAGTATACGCTTCGCCGGCCGGATCCCCAGGTAATCTGGAAGACGGAAGAGAATGAGAGACTTTGGAGAAGCTGGAACGGCTGGTATCATCGCAGCGACAGGGGCGGAGGCTCCTGGGAGTTCAGGAATCTTCCGGAGGAGTGGAGCATCGACTACAGTCTTCCGTCGAAGAAAAAGCTGACTTTCCGGCTGAAGCCTTTTCAGTTTAAGCATACGGGACTCTTTCCCGAGCAGGCGGTGAACTGGGACTGGTTTTCCGGGCTGCTGGAGGAAAGGGCGGCAGAAGGAAAAAAACCTAAGGTGCTGAACCTTTTTGCCTATACAGGCGGCGCAACCCTGGCGGCCGCAGCATCCGGAGCGGCCGTTACCCACGTGGATGCGGCGAAGGGCATGGTGCAGTGGGCAAGAGAAAACGCGGCAGTTTCCGGACTGGAGGAGGCGCCTGTGCGCTGGCTGGTGGACGACTGCCTGAAATTCGTGGAGCGGGAGATCCGCCGCGGAAACAGATATGATGGTATCATCATGGATCCGCCGTCCTACGGCCGGGGACCGAAGGGGGAAATCTGGAAGCTGGAGGAAAATGTATTCCATCTCATTTCCCGTACGGCTGAGCTGCTTTCCGGTGAGCCCCTTTTTTTCCTGATCAATTCCTATACAACAGGGCTGCAGCCTGCGGTTCTGACCTATATGCTGAAGCTGGCCATTGAGCAAAGGCGGGGCGGCGTAACGGCGTCCTCCGAGATCGGACTTCCGGTAAAGGGAACGGATCTTGTTCTTCCCTGCGGCGCCAGCGGCAGATGGACAGGGAAGTAAAGGCTGCGTTTTTCAAAACGTCATCAAAATGCATCATCAAAATGTTTTTTTTTCTTGAAAAATAATATCAAATCATGCGCCTTCCGTTATATATTGAATGTAGGAGATGTCCGGGGGGATCCGCCGGACGATCAGACTTCAAACTATACCTGGGAGGGTGAAGAGCATGAGAAAAACAAAGGGGGCGGCCCTGATCCTTGCGGCGATGATGGTTCTCTGCAGCTGCGGGAAAAAGGCGGATACCACAGAAAAAACAGAAGCGGCAAAAGAGGCTGTGACCGAGGCGGAGACTTCAGCAGATACCGAGGCAGCTTCTGCGGATACGGAGGCAGTGACTGAGGCTGATACCGAGGCGGCTGCCGAGGCCGGAAAGAACGGCGAATATCATCTGGTCTGGGCCGATGAATTTGACGGCAGCGAGCTGAACCAGGACGACTGGAATTATGAGACCCATGAAGCCGGCTGGGTGAATCATGAGCTGCAGGAATATGTTCCCAGCGCGGAATATGCCTATGTAAAGGATGGCGAGCTGGTGATCCAGCCCGTAAAGAAGGTAGAGGAAGACGGCACGGTGAAGTATTATTCCGGCCGTGTGAATACCCAGAATAAGCATGATTACAAGTATGGCCGTTTTGAAGCCAGGATCAAAGTCCCGGAGGGCAAGGGCTTTCTCCCAGCTTTCTGGATGATGCCTCAGGATGAGGCATTCTACGGACAGTGGCCGAAGTGCGGCGAGATTGATATCATGGAGGTGCTGGGCAATTCCACGAACGTTCAGTACGGTACCTTGCATTTCGGCGAACCCCATACCCAGAGACAGGGAACCTACACCCTGAAGGAAGGGGATTTCTCCAAAGAGTATCATGAGTTCGCAGTGGAATGGGATCCCGGCGAGATCCGCTGGTATGTGGATGGAGAGCAATTTTACCAGACCAGCGACTGGTTTACCGCTCTCGGAGGAGCAGAGAAGCCTTATCCGGCACCCTTTAACCAGCCCTTCCATGTGATCCTCAATGTGGCCGTGGGCGGAGACTGGCCCGGTGATCCGGATGACAGCACGATATTTGATGAACGTGCCGCCATGTATGTGGATTATGTGCGGATCTATCAGCGGGACAGCTATGATGAGAACGTGACAAGGCCGGAAAAGGTATTCAATGACAGAGAACCGGATGAAACAGGAAACTATGTAAACAACAGCAGCTTCAGCGAGGCTGAGGATCTGGATGACGAGAAGGACTGGAACTTCCTTCTCTTCAACGACGGCAAGGGAGAGGCAAAGATCGAGGACGGCGCCATTGTCATCACCTCCACGAACGAAGGTACGGAGGAGTACAGTGTGCAGCTGGTTCAGCGCGATATGCCCCTTCATCAGGGAGAGACCTACAAGCTTTCCTTTGATGCAAAGGCTGATGAGGACCGGACAATCATTACAGCTGTGACTGCACCTGAGGTGGACTGGATCCGTTATTTCCCGGATACAAAGCTGGATGTGACAAAGGATTGGCAGACCTTCAGCTACACCTTTGAGATGAAGGAAAAGGATGATGATAAGGGCCGTGTAGAGTTCAACCTGGGTAAACAGGGCTCAACAGCAACCGTATACATTACAAATGTCAGACTGGAAAAGGCGGAATAACGCGAGAAGGAGAAGTTTTATGAAGAATTGGCCTGGCTACGAGCATGGAGTTAATTTTGGCGGCTGGCTGTCGCAGTGTGATCACACAAAGGAAAGATATGATACCTTTATCGGAGAAGCGGATTTTAAGACCGTAAGTGAATGGGGGCTGGACCATGTCCGGATTCCCGTGGATTACAATCTTGTGGAGGACGAAGCGGGAAACTATGTGGAATCCGGCTTTGTCTACCTGGATAACAGTGTTGCCTGGTGTGAAAAGTATGGTCTGAACATGGTTCTGGATCTGCATAAGACCTACGGCTTTTCCTTCGACCTGGGAGACAAGGAGGACGGCTTCTTTGACAGTGAAGCGGATCAGGAACGCTTCTACCGGCTTTGGGAGGAATTTGCAAGGCGTTACGGAAATATCGGTCCGCGGGTAAGCTTCGAGCTTCTGAACGAAGTGACGGATAAGGGCTATGCCGAAGCGTGGAACCGCATTTCCCGCACATGCATCGAAAGAATCCGGAAGATAGCGCCGGAGGTAACGATCCTTCTGGGCGGCTACTGGAACAATTCCATAGATGCGCTGGCTGATCTGGAGCCGCCGGTGGATGAAAATATCGTATACAACTTCCATTGCTACGAGCCGCTGGTCTTTACGCATCAGGGCGCTTATTGGATCCCCAGCATGGATACCTCCTTCCGGCTTTCCATCGATACGCCCTGCAGCGAGATAAGGCGCATTTCTGAGGAAATGTTTTCGGACATGAACGGCGGTTTTGAGGATCTTGCCGGCTATGACGGACCCATTTCCGAGGAGTATTTTGAAAACTATGTGGCGGAGGGTATCCGCGTGGCAGAGGAGAGAAACGTACGGCTTTACTGCGGCGAGTACGGTGTGATCAATCTGGCCGATCCGGAGGATACGCTGAAGTGGTACAAGCTCTTCGGTACGGTGATGAGCCGGCATCATGTGGCCCGCGCAGCCTGGTGCTTCCGGGAAATGGATTACGGTCTGGCAGATTCCCATCTGGACAGTGTCAGGGATGAACTGCTGAAGTACATGTAATGAGGCCGGGGTTAGAGTCATATTTTGCCATGCAGGCATGTCCAAAATGACCTTATGCCCCTTGTATCCCGGAAACAGCTGAATTTTAAAAATACTACTTGAAATACATACCGCTTTCCTATATTCTTATTTTGGGGCTTTTTGCAGTTTGCCCGAATACTAGAATATGGAGAGCAGTATGTATTTTTTTTCGGTGATAAAATGTCTGGGCGGCGTCGGGCTTTTTTTGTACGGCATGTCGCTGATGGGTTCTATGCTGGAAAAACTTGCGGGTTCCGGACTGACTAAGGTACTGGAGAACCTGACCACTAGCCGCAGAAGAGGCGTTGGTGCTATAAAGGGCTGGGGACTTGGACTTGTCGTAACGGGCATCATCCAGAGCTCGGCAGCCACAACGCTGATCCTGATCGGTTTTGTCAACGCAGGCATCATGAATCTGGTGCAGGCTATTCCGGTAGTGTTTGGCGCGAATGTGGGAAGTACAATGACGGCGCAGCTCCTCCGTTTGGGCGATCTGGGAGCGGGCAGCAAATTTCTCAGCCTGCTGAAGCCATCCGCCTTTGCCCCGATCCTCATCGGCATCGGTGCACTGATGTTCTTCAGAATGAAGAAGCAGAGAACAAAGGATCTCGGCTGTATTTTCCTTGGCCTGGGCATCCTCTTTTTCGGTATGACGATCATGGAGGAGGTGTTCAGTCCCCTGAAGGACAGCGAGTCCTTCCAGAAGCTGTTTACATCCTTCAGCAACCCGATCCTCGGTATTCTTACCGGTCTTGCGCTGACCGCTGTGATCCAGAGCTCCAGCGCTTCTGTCGGCATCCTGCAGGCGCTTTCCGCTACAGGAAGCATTACCTATGGTATTGCCATTCCCATTATCATCGGCCAGAATATCGGCAAATGTATGCCCATAATTCTGGGCGCTATCGGCGCGGATAAGAAGGCCAAGAAAGTGTCTCTTTCCTATGTGCTGTTCAATATCATCGGTGCAGTTCTTTTCTCTGCGGTAATCTACGGCGTGGCCTATACCGTAGGGCTTCCCATGCTGGAGAAGACCGTGAACCGCGGAAATATCGCCAATGTGCACCTGACATTTAACCTGGTGACATCGCTGATCCTTCTGCCCTTTGCCGGTCAGATGGAAAAGCTGGCGGATATGATCGTCCGGGAAAAGAAGGTAGAGGAGCCGGAGGAGGATGCGGAGATCCGGAAGCTGGAGGATATCTTCCTGGCTACACCCGGCCTTGCGCTGAGACAATGTACCGGTCTGATCCGTTCCATGGGCGAACGGCTTCGTGAAAACTATAAGCTGGCCAACGGCCTTCTCTCCGGTTATGACCAGGCGGCCTTCGACCGGCTGGAAAAGAATGAAGGCTTTATTGACCGCTGTGAGACTGCTCTTTCCGCATATATCGTGCGGATTGACAGAAAACGTCTGACGCCGGACAATAAGCGCGAAATGATGGAAATCCTGAACAGTATCGGCGATTTTGAACGAATGGGCGATTACTGCATGAAGATCGCCTGGGCAGCCAGACATATGCAGGAAAAGGATATTGTCTTTTCGGATAGCGGTAAGCAGGAGATCCGTTATATCTCGGAGGCCTGCGGTTATGTTCTGGATACTGTTCTCGACGCCTTTATCAACGATGATCTTTCCTGCGCGGTTAAGATCGAGCCTGCGGCGGATACCATAGAGGAAATGGAACAGCTGATCCGTTCCCGTCACGTGGAGCGTCTTCGTGCGGGAGACTGCGGCGCAGAGGGCGGAGCGGTTCTCTACGAGCTGGTCAGCGCCTACGAGCGGATCGCCGGCCACGCTTCGAATGTTTCGCTGCATGTAGCAAAGAGGATTAGCGGCGACCGGAGCTTTGATGACATGCATGGACATGCCTCCGACCGGAACCAGGAGGAATATCAGGCCCTGGAGCTGTATTACCGCAACCGTTTCCTTGAACCGGTACAGAAGATGACAGTCGCCCATCCTGCGGATGAGGAGCCGGATGAGAAAGAAGACAAGAAGCAGGCGGAGAATAAACAGGAAAAAGACAATAAGAATAAAGACAGCAGGGATAAAGACAGAGCAAAGGCAAAAGATACGAAAGAGACAAAAGAAACAAAAGACGAAAAGGCAAAAGAGGTTAAAGAAGAAAAAAACAAAGAAGCAAAAGCCAAAGAAGGAAAAGAAAAAGAAGGAAAAGAAAAAGAAGCAAAGAAAAAGGACGAAAAGTCCAAAGAAGGGAAGCCCAAAGACAGCAAAGAGAGCAGAGATAAAGACAGCAAAGAGAAAGAAAACAAAGATAAAGAAAACAAAGATAAAGTAAGCAAAGATAAAGTAAGCAAAGACAAAGAAAACAAAGACAAAGAAAATAAAGAGAAAGATAGTAAAAATAAAGATAGCAAAGAAAAAGATAGTAAAGAAAAAGAAAGTAAAGAAAAAGATAACAAAGAAAAAAATAGTAAAGATAAAGAAAGCAAGGACGGTAAGGATACAAAAGAGAATAAGTCTGCCGGAAATAAGAAGAAGGATAAGCCCGGAGAAAGTGACGGACAGAAGGAATAAAATATGTTTTATTTTATCGTAAATAAACAGGGCGGCAGCGGCCGCGGAGCCAAAAAATGGAAGGCCGTAAAAAGAATTCTTCTGGAAAGAAATGTAGCCTTCAAGGCATACGAAACGAAATATCCGGGGCATGCGGAGAAGCTCGCCCGAAAGATCACTTCGCTTCCGGACCGGGAGATCCGGCTGATCGTGGCGGGCGGAGACGGAACCATCAACGAGGTACTGAATGGTATTTCAGATTTTGAGCGGGTCCTGCTGGGCGTGATCCCCATCGGGTCGGCCAATGATTTCGTTACGGGGCTGGGACTTCCCGGTACTGCGGAGGATGCCATGCTTTCCCTTCTTTCCTCCATTGACCGGCCGGAACGCAGGGTGGATATCGGCCGGGTAATGGCGGAAAACGGAACGGACAGGCTTTTTGGCATCAGCTCCGGCATTGGACTTGATGCCATTGTTTGTAAAAAGGTTCAGCAGTCCGGGCAGAAAAAACTGCTGAATTTTCTGCATCTTGGCAGTCTCAGCTATGAACTGATGACGGTGGAGACGCTTTTCAGTATGAAAAAGTATTCCATGAGGATCACTCTCGGAAACAGGTCCTATCAGATGCGGGACCTCATCTTTCTGGCAGGCATGAATCTCAGGGCAGAGGGCGGAGGCGTACCCATGTGCCCCGATGCCAGACCGGATGACGGAAAGCTTTCTGTGTGTCTTGCCGACGGCATATCCAGGGGACGGGCCTTTATGCTGTTTCCTTCTCTGATCAAGGGAAAGCATAACGGAAAGAAGGGCTTTATGCTCTTCGATACCGAGCAGCTGATCCTGACGGCGGAAAAGCCCATGGTGCTTCATGCGGATGGGGAATACCTGGGTGATGTAAAGAAGATCCGGATGTCGATCCTCCCCGGAAAGCTTCGTCTTTTCGGTTAATGATACCATAGCATTCAGGCAGGTGAGATAAGGAACAGGCAGGCAAAGAGGATAAGTGATGTGCCTGTTCAGCATGCAGGATATATGGAGAATAGATTATGTGAATGCCTGCATCCTGAGTGATCATAAATCCGTCTACGGGAAAGGAGAGAAAATGAGTACGTTCAGCAGCCTTGAGGAGGCGCAGGAATATTTTAAGGGAGACCGGTTTGCCGGCATGGCGGGAGCTAAGCTGGATAGCCTTTCCGGGGAAGAGGCTTCCTGCAGCATGGTGCTTTCGGATATTCATAAAAATGCCAATGGAGGGGTCATGGGCGGCGCGATTTTTACATTGGCGGATCTTGCCTTTGCCGTGCTCTCCAATCAGATTCACCGGCCGACAGTGGCTCAGCAGGTCAGCATAAACTATCTCAGTATGCCGAAGGGGGATACCCTGTATGCCCGGGCCCGGGTGAAGAAGAACGGGGGAAGGACCATCGTGATCAATGTGGATGTTACAGACAGCGCCGGACGCGAGATCGCCCAGTTCATCGGAAGCGGATTTAAACTATAGTCCGGCACTTTCAGTCACCCTCTATTCGGCATCCTTCTGATCGACAACCAGAGTGGCGGAGCCGTAAGCCTTGAGCGGTTTTCCGTTTTCATCAAACTCAGTCGTGTAGCGGACATGGAAGGGAACTCTTCCTACCGTAAGCGGAATGATCACATCGATGTTATCCCGTCCGTTATCGATATCCCTGATCAGAGCCCGGTACATATCCGCTACCTCGGGCGGGAAAATGCCGGCCTCGATAGCCGTATCCGGATAATTCTTGACGATCGGCGGAAGACCGAGATCCCGCATACAGCGGAAGCAGGGACGCATCTCGTGTGTAGCGATGGTATATTCCCAGGCATACACATTGGCGTGTTCAAAGGCAGCCTTGAAGCGGTTTTCGTCCTGCTCAGCCAGCATGAAGCGTTCCTTTTCGGCCGTGATATTCTGCACCATGGCGTAGATCAGATACTGATCGCTGGCCTGCCCGATGAGACGGAGCGTGCTTCTGACGCAGATCTTATTTTCACCGCAGATATCGGAGCAGACAGTCCTCCAGTTTTCGCAGGTAACCTCTTCACCGGTCTTAATGGCCTTTTCGATGGCATGACGATAAGTGTCCCGGCTTTCGGCAGTATGGTTATCCCAGGGATTGTCGTCCAGGATCTCCTGCTCGGTCCGGCTCATGCCAATCTCCTTCAGGTACTTCTCGTTTACCCGGAGGATCTCCACATTTCCGTTTTCATAAACAAAGACAGCGGCCGGTCCCACAAAATTACTGAAGATCAGGTTTTCCAGAGAATCCGGATTCCAGAAATTCATATTGTTCATGGCATCTACCATGCCGGAGGATGCGCTGAGCGGTTCATGATCGACGCTTGCGAGGAAGGCGAGGAACTCATCCTCGGGGAGCGGCCTGGAATAGAGGTATCCCTGCACATACTTGCAGCCGATGGTCTTCATGAAATCGGCGATATCCTGGGTTTCCACGCCCTCTGCAATGACGGGCGTATTCAGCCACTTGCACATCTGTACGATGGAATTGATGATGGTGCCGCCCCTTCCGCCGATGTTTCCCTGCAGAAACCGCATATCCAGTTTCATCATGTCTACAGGAAGATCCTTCAGAACGCCGAGGGAGGAGTAGCCGCTTCCAAAGTCATCCATCTCCACCAGATAGCCGACACGGTGCAGGTCATCCATAACCTGAATGATCAGATCCTTGCCGCCGATAGCGGAGGATTCCGTGATCTCGACGTGGATATATTTGACCGGGATATCGTACTTTTTACGGATTTCCTCAATATCTGCCACATAGCTGTGGCCGTAAATATCGTAGCGGGACATATTGACGGATATGGGTACAACCATGTCTCCCTCGTTGATCAGTTTACGGAGCAGACGGCATACCTCTTCAAACACAAAAAGATCCGCCTGGTAGATCAGATTATTCTTTTCCAGCACGGGAATAAAGTCCGAGGGAAACTGCATGCCTTTGGCAGGATGACGCCAGCGGAGCAGGGCTTCTGCACCCACCATACGGCCTGTGGCATGGTTGATCTGGGGCTGGTAGAATACCATGAGATGGTGGTTGGCAGCAGCCTCATCAAAGGTTGCGACAAATTCCTGTTCGGTCATTTTCTGTTCCATAAAGCCCTCTCTTTCTTTCAGGTACGCTGCCGGCGTACTTGAGTCCTGCCGCCCGGCCGCATTGGCGGCCTTTTACCAAGGTTACAATTCCGACTATAAAGACAATATAGCATGAAATGCGTTTTTTTACTACCGTTTTTTGGTGGGAAACGGCAGAAGCTTTGCGCTTTTCATGTTGTTTTCGCAGAGCTTTTTATTTATAATAGAATTGTTAGACTATAATCCGAAAGGAGCTGGAAAATATGCTGATCAGTATGATCTGGGATGAAAGCTATCTGAATGATCTGAATACATATACCGAAGAGGTCGTGGCCAGAGCCGGGGTATCCTCCCGCTCGGCGGAGAGAGAGGTCATCTACATGGCCGAAAAGGGAAACCTGGTCTGTACCAAGCTGTATGGAGATATGATCTTCTATAAAAAGATTCATGTTCCCCATGCCCAGACGGAGGCCTTCAATCTGTACATGGCGGCATCCGGCCTTACGGTGATGGAAAACGGAGAGTGGAGACAGAAGGGGCCGGCCTATCCGCAGGCTTACTGGATGGTGGCCTACTATCTCATGAATTATAAAAGAGAATCGGATCTGAAGGATGGAGAAACGAATCCTGTTCTGGATGCGCTTCCTCTGGCGAAGCGCTTTGGCATGGCGGCGGAGCTGACCAGAGCCTGTCTGGCAAAGAGCCAGGTGCCCGGGGCGCTGAACCTGATGGGCCGGATCCTGAAGGAAGCATCGAGGGAACAGGAGCTTTACGAGGCGGTAAATGAATCGCTGTCCTTTGCCTCCCCCGAGGAGATGAAGCAGGCGTCGGTGGCATATTACGAAGCGGCGGCGGATGCCGGATATGCATATGCCTGCAACAATCTGGCGGCCAGCGAAGCAGAACGGATCGTGGAGCTTTCGGAGGCGGGAAAAACAGAGGAGATCCCGGCGGTTGTGGACCGGTATCTCCGCTGGCTGAAGAGCTCTGCTGACCGTTTTGAACCCTATGCGGCTAACCGCCTGGGACTGTTTTACCGGACCGGTGAGGTGCGGGGGACGAACGGAACGGTTCACCTGAGGGAGTATACGAACGCCGAGCTGGGCAGGGAGTACTTTTATAAGGCGGTGAAATATCCGGAAAAGAGCTCAGCCTGGGCCTACTTTAATCTGCTGAAATATTATCATCAGGATTATGATAATAACATCGATCTGATGAACGAGCATATGGAACGCATTAAAGAACTGAATCCCGAGGTCTATGATATTGCCATTGAACTGTAAATGACAAAAGAAAGGAAGCTGTATGAAAAAGCTGAGGGAACGCGGTGTATCGGTAAGAAAAATGAACAGGATCCTGCTGGTGCTGGCGCTGATCGCATCCGGCATGCTGTTTTACGCCATGAATCGGACAAACCGGCTGTATGATGAAGCTCAGGAGGTTACCAGGGACAGGATCGCTTTCGTGGAAAAATCCTATGATATGCAGCGGGCTTCCGATTATCTGACAGAGCAGATCCGCTGCTTCGTCATGACAGGAGAGAGGGAGTATCTGGAGCTGTATTTCCGGGAAGTGAATGAAACGAGGCGCAGGGAAAAAGCCATTGATTATCTGGAAAAATGCGACCTGAATGAAAAGACCGTGCAGGAATTGAAGGAGGCTATGGCCGAATCCCAGACACTGATGGAAACGGAAATCTACGCCGCCCGTCTTATGGCCGAGGCCGCCGGCGATGACCTTTCGCTTTATCCGGAGGATGTTCAGAAGGCAGGACTGACAGAGTTCGATCTGGATAAAACGCCCGGGGAAAAGCAGGACCAGGCAGGAAAGCTGCTGTTTGGCGAGGAATACAGAGAAAAAAAGGAAGCGATTTCCAGTCATATCACGGAGTGCGTGAACAGGCTGAATACGGAAATGATGCGTAAGGAAGCAAATGCGGAAAGCAATTTTGAGGCGCAGGTATTTGTGGAGCATGCCCTTACCGTTATACTGATCGTCATTCTTCTGCTTGTTGTTTTCCTGACCTTTATCCTTATGATCAAGCCGCTCCGGAATGCGATCGAATCCATAAGGGGTGAGAAGGAGGTTGAGCCGGAGGGTGCCTACGAGGTACGCTTCCTGGCGAAAACCTATAACCTGATCTTCCAGACCAACAAGGAAAAACGGGAAAAGCTGACCTACGAGACAACGCATGATGACCTGACCGGGCTTTACAACCGGAGAGGCTACGATTATCTGCTGAAAAATGTGGATATGGAGACGGCCGCACTGCTTCTCATAGATATGGACAATTATAAGGAAATCCGCGAGACCGGAGGCGCAGAGACAGCAGACCGGGCGCTGAAGTATGCGGCTACGTCGCTGCTCAATCTGTTCCGGTCCACGGATTATGTGTGCCGTGTGGGCGATGACGCCTTTGCCATTATCATGATGCATGTCGGGAATGAGCTGAAGGAGCTGATCAGAGAGAAATATGAACGGCTCACGGTGGAGATGAAGAACGGAGCGGAGGATGTTCCGGAGATCCGGATCAGCGCAGGCGTAGCCTTCGGAAAGAATGGAGATAATGCAAGCAGTATCTTCCGGATGGCGGATGAAGCGCTTTATCTGGCAAGAAAAGAGAATAAGAGCGGCATTCATTTCCAAAAGGCTGAATAGATTTCTGCGGCTGCATCCGGAAAAAGGGAATATCCCCGGTTTACGCGTTTTCTATCTCGCGGATCAGTAACGGAAGGGTGGTCTCAAAGTCCACGCCGTACCAGGGCTCAGCCGGGTTCTTCAGGGTTACGCGGATGGTTTCGGCAGTATAATCTGCCGCAATCCGGAAGGCGTCCGCAAGAGAAAGCCCCCTTGTTGCAGCGCCCACAACAGTGCTGGCAAAAATATCGCCTGTACCGTGGTAAGCGGCATCCACATGGTCATTCTGGTAAATGATCTTTTCACCGGTAACGGTATCCAGGCCGTAAACGCCGGTCTTTCCTTCGGAAAGGGAAACGCCGGTCAGTACGACGGTCTTAGCGCCAAGCTTTGCCAGCCGGCTGATGAGAAGCTCGATGTATGCCTCGTCGTAGGTTTCCTTATATTCCGTTCCGGTCATGAAGCAGGCCTCGGTGATGTTCGGCATGATCACATCTGCCTCGCCGCAAAGGCCGGCATTCAGCTTTGCATAGGCTTCATCGAAGGCCGGATAGAGCTTTCCGTTATCCGCCATGACGGGGTCAATATAGATTTTTGTATCCTTACCGCCGAATTCATGGAAGATGGTTTTGGCAATCTCGATTTCCTCGGCTGTACCCAGGTAGCCGGTGTAGATGGCGTCAAAGTGTACATTCTGGGATTTCCAGTGATCGGTGATGGGAAGGAGCTGGTCGGAAAGATCCTTTACCGTAAAGTTTTTGAACATGGTATGCGTGGAAAGAACTGCTGTCGGCAGGATTACCGTTTCCACACCCATGGCGGAAATGATGGGAAGGGCTACTGTGATGGAGCATTTTCCCAGACAGCTGATATCCTGGATGGTTAAGACTCGTTTCATGATCGATCTCCTTTTCTGTTGATTTCTGTAACCGCGGGGGTGAAGTCAGGCTATAACTGACTTATGACAGGATTATAACTCTGTCTGGCTATAAGTAAATGCTCAGTTTTGTTAATTTTTATATAACCAGGAGGGAAAAACAGAATGAAAAATGTAATCGTTGCCCAGTCCGGCGGCCCGACAGCCGCGATCAACGCCTCTCTTGCGGGGGTGATCCGCGGAGCAGCGGAAAGCGGTAAGATCGACCGGATATATGGCGCGGTTTACGGGATCACCGGCGTGATCGATGAAAAGCTGGTGGAGCTGGGAAGCCGTTTTCCGGCAGAGAGCGAGGCGTGGAAAAGGCTCTATGGTACGCCGTCAAGCTATCTTGGATCATGCCGTTTCCGCATGCCCTCTCCGGAGGAGGATCCTTCTGTATATGAGAAGGTCTTCGCGGTTCTGGAAAAGTATGAGACAGAAGCCTTCTTTTATATTGGCGGAAACGATTCCATGGATACTATTGCGAAGCTCGCCGCCTACGGAAAGGAAAAGGGGAGCAGCATCCGCTTTGCCGGCGTGCCGAAGACCATAGATAACGATCTTGTGCATATCGATCATACGCCGGGGTATGGCTCCGCTGCTAAGTATATTGCGGCTACTATGCTGGAGATCGCACATGATACCTATGTGTACCGGAAGCCCTGTGTGACCATCGTGGAGATCATGGGAAGAAATGCGGGCTGGCTCACGGCCGCTGCAGCCCTGGCCAGAAATGAATATAACGATGCGCCCCAGCTGATTTATCTTCCGGAGGTTCCCTTTTCCGGAACGAAATTTCTGGAGGATCTGAAAAAACAGCTGGAGAAGAAGCATAATATCGTAGTGGCGGTTTCCGAGGGAATCCGGGATGAGAAGGGAAATTACATTACCTCGTCCGATGCGGTCAATGATCTTTTCAGTCATGCCCAGCTTTCCGGCGTGGGAAAGACGCTGGAGCAGCTGGTGAAGAAGGAGCTGGGTGTGAAATGCCGCTCCGTGGAGCTGAATATCCTGCAGCGTTGCGCCGCACACATTTCCTCGGCGGCGGATCTCCGCGAGTCGGAGCAGCTCGGCAGGGCAGCGGTAGGTTATGTGCTGGAGGGAAATACCGGTTTTATGTCCGCTCTGGAAAGAGTTTCCGATGCGCCATATGAGATCAGCTTTAATATGGCGGAGCTTTCGGAGATCGCCAATCTGGAAAAAAGCATTCCCGCTGACTGGATCAGTCCGGAGGGGAATGATGTGGGAGAAAAGCTGATGGCCTATATGCGGCCGCTGATCGAGGGCGAGGTTCCGGTTGCTTTCCGGAACGGCCTGCCGGAATATGAGTCCATTGGTCATCTGACCGGTTTATAAAGAAATGGAAGGGAGAAAAGTATGGCACTCCAGTTAAAACATGATGATGGACCGGAAAAGCCGGAGAATGAACTGAAGAATGAGCTGAAGAAGGAAAATGATTTTAACGCCGGAATAGACTCCGGCGAGAGAAAGTATGCTTTCGATGATGAACCGGGCGGAAATGCCGGACCGGATCTGTCCAATCTTCCGCCGATCAAGCATGTGGGCGGCATCGGCTCATCGGATGTCAAGGTGATAGATCCGAACAGAAAGCTGATCCATAAGATCATCGGGTTTATTGTGCTCCTGCTGGTTCTGGGCGGACTCTTTTTCGGCATAAAGCGTTTTCTCTACAGCAGCGGGGAGGACATTACCAAGTATCTTTCTCTGTCGGAAAAGGAAATCGGCTCAAAGCTGAAGATCACATTTGAGCAGAACGATGAAAAGGCACCCAAGATCCAGCAGTATTCGGGAGGCAAGGTAACTGTCCGTTCCGGCAAGGGTCTGGATATTGTCTATATTGACGGAAAGCAGGTTGGTGTCAGCACGTCCAGCCAGGATTATAAGTTTTTTGACATCGGCATCAAGGATCCGCAGAAGGATGTGGAAAAGAAGATGACCTTTAAGTCGGACGGCGTATTTGTTGTAGCCAATGACCTGATGGGCGGCTCGTCCACCAGCTATTTCTATTACGATGCGGCGAGGAAGAACTGTTTTGTGGTCACGGTGAACGGGCAGTCCAACCGGGTGGCGAATATGTCTTACTTCACCGATTTTGACACGGTCACCAGAAGACTGTCGTTTGAGGATGAGTGATCTTTGCCACGCGCCTGATACAATCTGACACTTCGGTGCGATCAGGAAAAGCAGACTGCTTTTTTAAATGCGGCTGAGAATGCGCTCTGCAGACATAGGGTGAATGAAAGCGGTTTCGAGCATAAGCGAATGAAAGGGCTTGACAGTATGCAGGTTATCTGTTATCATGTACACAAATAAATTTTGCACAATCAAATTATAACAGGCAATCAAAGAATAAAGGAGGCTGTCATTATGGTAAAGCAGATTGGTATAGATGAATTTGAAGGCGAAGTTCTCAAGGCGGAAGGAAAAGCGGTTGTAGATTTCTGGGCATCCTGGTGCGGTCCTTGCAGAATGCTTTCTCCTGTACTGGAGGAGGTTTCCGAAGAAGTGAAGGATATCCGTTTCTATGGCGTGAATGCGGATGAAGCGGAAGAACTTTTGATGAAATACGGGATCAGCAGCATTCCCTGTGTGATCCTTTTTGAAAACGGTGAGGAAGTGAAGCGTCACGTAGGCTTCGGCCCGAAGCCTGTTATTCTCTCTTTCCTGAATTAGAGGCGCAGGGGTATGCCTAACCTGCGCGGCCGGTGCCGGTCATCAGCCGGCGTTCCGGTCAGCAGCCGTAAGAAAGCTGAAGTAAGATAGGGAGATAAAACTCATGAAACAGGCAGATGTATTAATCGCCGGTGCGGGTCCGGCGGGACTCAGCGCGGCAATCTATGTCCAGAGGAGCGGGAAAAAGGCGATCGTTCTGGAGGGAAACACTTACGGCGGCCAGATCATCAATACGCCGGAGGTGGAGAATTATCCCGGCATACAGAAGATTTCCGGCTTTGATTTTGCTACAGCGCTCTACGGCCAGGCGGCAGGCCTCGGGGCTGAGGTGGTTTTTGACCGCGGGATCGGTGTGGAAAAAACGGCCGGCGGGTTCATCCTGAAGGGAGCGTCCGGCGAGGAATATGCCGGAAGCGCGTTGATCATCGCAACGGGAGCAAGGAACAGGCATCTGGGGATTTCCGGAGAGGATGAGCTGCTGGGCAGAGGAATATCCTATTGCGCAACCTGTGACGGTGCGTTTTTCAAGGGAAAAGAGGTGGCTGTGCAGGGCGGCGGAAATACGGCGCTGGAGGATGCGATGTTTCTTTCCCAATATTGCAGCCATGTGTATCTGATCCACCGGCGGGAAGGCTTCCGGGGCGAACCCGGACAGTTGGAGGCGCTCCGGAAAAAGGAAAATGTGACATTTCTGCTCAACAGGACGGTCACGGAGCTGGAAGGCGCGGAAAAGCTTACGGGAGTGGTGATGACCGATACCCGAACGGGTGAAAAGACATCCCTTCCGGTTTCCGGCCTCTTTGTAGCCATCGGCCAGGAGCCGGATGCGGGGGTATTCCGGGAAATGGTTTCTGTGGATGAAAAGGGCTATATCATAGCCGATGAAAGCTGCAGGACTTCGGAGCCGGGTATTTTCGCCGCGGGTGATGTCCGTACAAAGGAGGTACGTCAGCTGGCTACCGCAGCATCGGACGGCGCAGTGGCCGCCCTTGCCGCAGTAAAGCATATAACGGAGATGGAATCCGCCTCATAGAGATGAGGCGTTCCGGATTTACGGCTTCTCCTCAATAATGATCAGATCCCAGGGGGCGACAGTGATGCTGTCGCCCTTTTGTATGGATGCAGGAGCGCCGGAATGCTCCTGACCGGAGGAGGGACTGTCCAGAAGTATCTTTCCTCCATTTCCTTCGTAAAGGAAGGCGGAGGCGGCTGAAGAGTAGTTCAGATAATAGGTGATCCGGTTCCCTTCGCTGTTTATGCCGGTCTTCCGGATCAGCGGAAAAGCAGCATAAAGAGAGATTCCGGCTTTGACGGCAAGATCCTTTATAATGGCTGTGAGTCCGGCAAGATCCGTGATGCAGCCAAGATAGGTGGCAGTACCATTGCCGAAGCGGTTCTGACACAGGGCAGCATTCTTCCACACGGGGTGGTCATATACTGCTTTCGTTTCCGCAGTGGCTGGGCGGAGCAGCTCCATCCAGCCCTCTGTCGGGAAAATGATATCTTCGGCTCTTCCCATGTTCTTATCTTCGGGCTTAAGGCTGTCCCCGTCCGAAGCGGAAATGAGCCGCAGGCCGACATTCCTCGGGATGGTAAAGCGGTCATAGGTCATGCCGAATACATCGGTCAGGCCATGGGGCTGGGCGTCATGATAGATCTTCAGCTCATCATCCGCGAAGCAGCTCCGGCAGGTCATGAAAAGATGTCCGCCGTCAGATACATATTTGCGGAGCTTACCGATCAGCTCTTCATCGGCTGAATAAAGGGAGGGCGCCATCAGAAGGCTGTAGCCGGAAAGCTCATCCTCCGGATAGACCAGATCATATTCGAGATTCAGCCTGTGGCAGGCATCAGCCATCTGCCGGAGAAGATGGTTATAGCTGTAACGGTCAGGCTCTGCATCGCTGACCGGAAATTCATCCAGCCCGACCAGGCTCTGGCGGTTAACAAGAATGGCGGCGCGGTTTTCCTTTTTCAGATTGATCAGCTTCTTTTCCAGGGGCTGCATTTCCCTGCGGAAGGACGAGAGCTCTTCGTAAATCGCCCCGGGGGTGAGATCATGGCTCAGAACGCCCTTCCAGTAGGATTCGATGGCGTTATGGATGGAATGCCAGTTCCAGTAGAGTATGCCGGATGCGCCGTTAGCCAGATGGCTGTAGGCGGAAAGCCGGAGCTGGCCGGGATAGGGAAGCCAGCCGACGCGTCCCTGCGCTTCGGTCTCCAATACAATATAATTGTCTTTTTTCAGAGAGCGCGCAACTGCGCCGCCGAAGGCTATGGTTGCGCCGTCCAGATCATCCTGCATGCGGTGATAAACATCACAGCCTGCAATATCCATGCATTCCGCGGCTTCCTTCTGATCCACAAGGGGCTGAAGGCCGACGGAGCATTCTTCCCAGGAATAATCAAAATTATGTGTGATCATCTGGCCGGGACGCATGTACTCCCGGACGATTCCGGCCTGCCAGTGCAGGAATTTGGTAACCTCCTCCCGGAGATAGCGCTTATATGCGGCGGAGAGGCTGCCGTTGATCGTGCCGCGGACATCCGGAAAGGCGTCCCAGTCATCTACGCGGTTGCTCCAGTAATCCAGACCGAACTCCCGGTTAAACTCGCGGATATCCGGATATTTTTCGCGAAGTTGCGCAACAAACCGCTTCTGGTTGTCCGGTGAAAGGTCTCCCGCAGTGTGAGTTTCGTTGTCCAGCTGGAACCCGATCACCGAGGGATGACCGGCGCATTCCTCCATCAGCCGGCGGATGATCCGCTCTGCATACCGGAGGTAATCCGGATTAGTCAGATCGAAAAGCTGGCGGTGTCCGTAGGGAAGACGGCCGGTACTGTTTTCTGCCATGATCTCCGGATATTTCTTTTCCAGCCATGAGGGAATAGCATAGGTGGGCGTTCCGATGATGACCTGCAAACCCTCTGTTTCTGCGGCATTCAGCATTTCGTGAAGCGTTGAAAAATCAAATTCATTTTCTCTGGGTTCCCAGGTACTCCAGGTGGATTCTGCGATCCGGATGACATTCATCCCCGCCTGTTTGATCAGCCGCATATCCTCTGCCGTACGGGGACAGGGCATGTATTCCGCGTAATAGGCCGCACCGAATAGAAAATTTTTTAAATTCATATAAACCTCCGCAATCAGCTTGACAATGGGTTGTACGCGTGTTAGGATGATTTTGAGCAAGCGGTTGCTCAAAATTGGAGATATTGTAGCACAGGGGTGCGGAGCATGCAAGCTTTTTCTGCATCTTGTGCCGGATATGAACGATTTCCATGGAAACCGGTTCGGATTTACAGGAGAACGGGATATGTTATCAGAGGAAAAGAATAATCAGGGGATCATTACCATTTCGGATGTGGCGGAAGCGCTTAATATTTCCAAAACCACGGTTTCCCGGGCAATCTCCGGAAAGGGACGGATAGGAGCCCAGACCCGGGAGAGGGTCCTTCGTTATATAGACGAGCATAATTATAAGCCGAATCCCATAGCCAAGGGGCTGGCAAACTCCAGAACCTACAATATCTGCTGGGTCATGCCTGCAGACTACGTGGCATCGGATCTTCCTTTTTTCCAGAGGTGTCTTGTGGGAATTTCGGAGATTTCGCTGAAGGAGGATTATGACATTCTGACCACCTTCGCATACAGCGATAATGCATCGCCTCTGATCAGAATCGTGACAAACCGGAAGGTGGATGGTGTTATTCTCAGCCGGACGCTGACCAACGACCCGAATATCCGGCTGCTGAAGGAACACAGCCTTCCCTTCGTGGTGATCGGAAGCACGGAAGAGGATGATGTGGTTCAGATTGATAATGATCATATCCGCGCATGCTGCGAGCTTACCAGCATTCTGGCTATGAAGGGCGTAAGGAGAATGGCACTGATTGGCGGAAGCATGCGTCATGTGGTCAACCAGACCCGTTATAAAGGCTTTCAAAAGGGCCTTTCCGAGCAGGGAATCCGGGAGGATAAACGGCTTGTACGTCTGGATCTGGAGGATGAGAAGGCAATCGAACGCGCAACGGATGACGTCCTCAGTCTGGGGGCGGAATGCATCATTTGTATGGATGACGGAATCTGCCGCAGCGTTCTGGGCAAGCTGAAACGGGATGAGATCGACATTCCCGGCAGAGTGAAGCTGGCTTCCTTCTATAACAGTATGCTGCTGGAAAACAACCAGCCGGCGATCACGGCTCTCAGCTACGATCCCAAGGAGCTGGGCGGAGTAGCCGCAAAAACACTGTTCTCCATAATCAGGGGAGAAAACGTGGAGGGAAAGGTTCTTCTGGGATATGACGTTCTGCTGAAGGCCTCCACACAGTAACCTCAAAAAGCATTCGGAAAGTCCGCGCTTCGCGCTCTACTGTCTGCTTCGCAGACCCTTTCCTCATGTTTCTGAGGTTCCTGCTTCGCAGTTTTGTGAATAGAGATTGATGGTTACTATTCACAGTAACCTCAAAAAGCATTCGGAAAGTCCGCGCTTCGCGCTCTACTGTCTGCTTCGCAGACGCTTTCCTCATGTTTCTGAGGTTCCTGCTTCGCAGTCCTGTGAATAGAGATTGATGGTTACTATTCACAGTAACCTCAAAAAGCATTCGGAAAGTCCGCGCTTCGCGCTCTACTGTCTGCTTCGCAGACGCTTTCCTCATGTTTTTGAGGTTCCTGCTTCGCGCTCCTGTGAATAGAGATTGATGGTTACTATTCACAGTAACCTCAAAAAGCATTCGGAAAGTCCGCGCTTCGCGCTCTACTGTCTGCTTCGCAGACGCTTTCCTCATGTTTTTGAGGTTCCTGCTTCGCAGTCTTCATGATATTAAAGCCCCAAACGCGTCTGCAAGCAGCCGGTTCTGGGGCTTTAATATCATGAACTGTGAATAGTAACATGAATTGCAAAAAAATAAAAAACAGGTTGACATCGATGTCATCCTGTGTTAATCTGTCATTAGTGAACAACCGATTGCGCAGAAATGCGCAAATAATTGCAAACAAAAAAACCCAAAAAATAAACCTAACAACAAAGCAAACTCACGTTTAAGGAGGAGAGAACATGAAGAAAAAGCAGATTCTGTCAGTTGCTCTTGCGGCAACAATGGCAGCAGGTCTTGTGGGATGCGGAAAGAAAGAGGAATCCAAGTCTTCCGACAGCGGAAGCACAGATTCTTCCAGCAGCTCATCATCCGGCAATCAGGAAGCAATCGACAACCTGATCAAGAATACCAGCGGAACAGTTGCTCTTACCGTATGGGCTTCTGAAGAGGATCAGGATTTTACACAGAAGAGGATCGATGACTTCAAGGCACAGTATAAGGATGTGACCTTCGATATCAAGCTGGGTGCCTGCTCCGAGGCAGACGCAAAGGACACCGTCCTGACAGACGTGGAAGCTGCAGCAGATATCTTCGCATTTGCTGACGATCAGCTGAACGAACTGGTAAATGCAGGCGCACTGAACGAAGTGGTTCAGACCTATACCTTTGACGTTAAGACAGCAAACAACCCCGGCTCTGTTGAAGCAGCATCCATGAACGGCAAGCTGTATGCATATCCCATGACGGCAGACAACGGCTACTTCATGTACTACGATAAGTCAGTCTTCACCGAGGAGGATGTTCAGTCTCTGGATAAGATGATCGAGGTTGCAAGCTCCAAGGGCAAGAAGATCGGTATGATGGTTTCCAACGGCTGGTACAATTATTCCTTCTTCAAGGGCGCAGGCCTCAGCGCAGATCTGGCAGATGACGGCGTAAACACAATCTGTGACTGGAACGCAGAAGGCGGCAAGGATGTAGCGCAGGCAATCATCGACCTTGGCAAGACCGGAACATTCATCGATCTGAAGGAAGATTCCGACGTAGTTACCGGCGTTAAGGACGGAAAGCTGGCAGCAGCTGTTTCCGGTACCTGGAATTCCGGTTCCATCAAGGAAGCATGGGGCGACAACTACGCAGCAACCAAGCTCCCCACCTATACTGTAGCAGGTAAGCAGGTTCAGATGTCCTCCTTTGCAGGATATAAGTTCATCGGCGTTAATTCTCATTCCAAGCAGATCGGCTGGTCCATGCTCCTGGCAGAGTTCCTGACCAACGAAGAGAGCCAGATACAGCGCTTCACAGCAAGAAGCCTCGGACCCTCCAACATAGTAGCAGCATCCTCCAGCGAGGTTCAGAGTGATCCGGCTATCGCAGCTCTGGCAGCACAGTCCGCATACGCAACAACACAGAGAGTAGGCGGAAACTACTGGGATCCCGCAGCAACCCTCGGCCTTACTCTGATCTCCGGCAATCCTGACGGAACAGATATCCAGACACTGCTTGACAATGCCGTAAAGGCTATCACAGCACCTGCGAACTGATCATTAAGTTCGGGTCGAAGTAAATAATATCTGAAACGCCCCATATGCTATCTCTTGAAGTGGTATATGGGGCTGTTTTTTCAGAATCAGATGGAGAGACACTATGGAAGAAGAAAAAAAGAAAGAGAGAAAACATCATCCGCTTCGGGCAATCGGAAGATACTTTGGTGATTTCGGGACAGCGGTGGTAAAGGGTGATGCGGCTGTAAAAAGCTCGCTTCTCTTTATGGGTGTGGGCTATGCGGCCAGAAAACAGTGGCTGAAGAGCATTGTCGTCACGCTTCTGGAGATTTCCTTCGTCATCGTATGCATCTTCTATGCGGCGCCCAATCTGGCCAAGTTCGGAACCCTCGGAACGGTTGAACGTGAGGCGGTCTTCGATCCCCTCACCATGCAGCAGACAGTGAACGATTATGATAATTCCTTCCTGATCCTGCTGAATTCCATTATCGCCCTCTTCGCCATCTTCGTATTTATTCTATTCTACATTCACAATATGAAGGCGGTTTATGAACTGCAGAGGATGGAAGAGGAAAAGCTGCATATCGCCACGACAGAGGAGCAGCTCCGTGCCATTACCGGCAAGAAGTTCCACATTACGCTGCTGTCCCTGCCGACGATCGGCGTTATCCTGATGAATGTCATTCCCATCTTTGTACTGGTGGCCATCGCATTCACCGATTACGACCAGAATCACATGCCCCCCAACAAACTGCTGAGCTGGGTAGGGTTCTCCAATTTTATCAAGCTCTTTAAGTCCGGTATCGGAAATTCCTTCGGCTATGCCTTCCGGAAGATTCTGGGCTGGACTCTGACCTGGGCAGTTCTGGCCACACTCACCACCTTTATCGGCGGTGTACTTCTGGCCATGCTCATCAACAAGAAGACCACAAAGTGGCCCAAGATGTGGAGGACACTGTTCATCATCGCCATCGCCGTTCCGCAGTTCGTTACTCTGCTTCTGGTGCGGAACTTCTTTGCGGATAACGGTATCGTAAACACCATCTGCTCCAATCTGGGCGTGACAGACTGGCTGAAGAGCATAGGCCTCGTCAGCAAGGGAATCAATTATATTCCGTTCCTGACGGATCCGCACTGGGCAAAGTTCATGATCATTCTGATCAATATCTGGGTCGGCGTTCCATACCAGATGCTGATCGCTACAGGCGTTCTGATGAATATCCCCCAGGATCAGCTGGAAAGCGCACGGATCGACGGTGCCAGCAACTGGAAGATCTTCTGGAAGATCACCATGCCGTATATCCTGTTCATCCAGGGACCGGCGCTCATTACAGACTTTGTCAAGAACATCAATAACTTCAACGTCATCTATCTGTTGACGCAAAACGTGTATATTACGGCGGACCAGTCCATGGCCAGCGCCCACGCAAAGGAGGTCGACCTTCTGGTTACCTGGCTGTTCCGGCTGACGAACGAGTATTACGATTACAAGATGGCTTCGGTCATCGGTCTCATTGTATTCATCATCTGCGCAGCCTTTACCATCATATCGTTCTCGAAGCTGATCGCAGGAGATAGAGAGGAGGAATACCAATAATGAAGAAGAAAAGAATCATATCATCAATCGTCTCACATATTCTGCTGGTATTCCTGGTGGTTGTCTGGCTGATCCCCATTCTCTGGCTGGTGGTAACCTCCTTCTCGGGATATAAGGGCATCAACAAGTCCCATTTCTTCCCGGAGTCCTGGTCTATACAGAACTTTAAGACAGTCCTGTTCCATCCGGATTCCGTGGTGCAGTATACCAAGTGGTTCACCAATACACTGGTGATCGCCATCTTTACCTGCATCATTTCCACCATCTTTGTACTGATGGTCAGCTACGCGTTTTCCTGCATGCGGTTTAAGGGCAGAAAGCAGATCATGACCTTCTCCCTGATCCTGAACATGTTCCCCGGAGTTCTTTCCATGGTAGCCGTATACTTCGTCATGAAGTCCATCGGCCTCACCAACAGCCATCTGGGCATGATCATCGTGTATTCTGCGGGAAGCGGTCTGGGATACCTTATCGTGAAGGGCTTTATGGATACCATTCCTGCATCGCTGCGCGAGGCGGCCAGAGTGGAGGGCGCTTCGGAGGCCAAGATTTTCTGGAAGGTTGTGCTTCCTCTTTGTAAGCCCATCGTGGTTTACCAGATCATCAGCTCCTTCCTGATCCCCTGGGGAGATTTCGTTCTGGCCAAGCTGATGCTGAACTCCGGTATCTCCAGTGACTGGACGGTAGCCATTGGCCTTTACAACATGCTGAACAGATCCCTTGTCAATGAGTATTTCTCCATCTTCTGCGCAGGCGGTCTGCTGGTATCCATACCCATCGCGATCCTGTTCGTGATCATGCAGAAGTACTATGTTGCCGGCGTTACAGGCGGTGCGGTTAAGGGTTAATGAGGAGATTAGAATAATGGAAAACACATTTGTAGTGAATATCATTCACCGGCCGGAGATGGTTCCCGAGTATGCGGAGAAGGTCACCGGCCACGGCAAGGCCGAGGATATCGGCCGGAAAACGCTCCTGACGGAATCCCTGGATATCTTCAGGTTCCAGCAGGAGACTGCTCATAAGAACGGACTGAAGACGACCATTCAGATGACTTACGCCTCTCTTTTCAACGATGAGGCCGTGGAGCTGGCAAAGAAGGATCATGAGACCTACGGAGATGAGATTGCCCTTTCCCTTCTTGGCCTGCCCTGCAAGGAGTTCCGTGAAAAATATAAGACCAAGGACTTCTGCATCTGGATGTTTGATATGGAGGATAAGAAGGCAATTGTTGACGATGTGTTCGGCAAGTTCCATGAACGCTTCGGCTTCTATCCGGAATCTACCGGCTCCTACTATATGGATGCTGACTTAACGAATTACATCAAGGAAAAGTATCCCATGGTGAAGTGTGCGGTGGCCACCTGCTGGGAGGAGGGTCCCAAGGCTTACCATACCTGCAACAATTCCTGGTATACCCTGTTTGACGGCGGACCGTGGGCGCCCTGGATCCCGTCAAAGCAGAATACCCACGCGCCGGCGGCAAACGAAGAAGAGGATAGCGGAATCGTGGCGATCCCCCATCTTTCCCGTGATCTGCTGGCCTGCTACGACGGCAACGGCTCCAACTTCGGCACTCATCCCCAGAATGTTCTCCGGGGCATGATCTACGACACAAAGACCTGGGAGTACCCCTATCTTTACAACCTGATCGACCAGTACAGGCATCTGGCAAAATACAACAATGGTTATTCGTATAACATGATGTTTGTGGGACCGGGCTGGCTGAACAAGATGGGCCGCTGGGAGCAGCCCTATGAGCTGCTGAAGAAGTCCTATGAGGACGGCATGGCTTACTATGGAAAGCTGAAGAAGGAAGGCCAGCTCATTGATATGACTATGGCGGAATTCGCCGATTATTACCGGAAAAAGAAGCATTACACCGAGCCGGAGTGCGCGCTTTGGAAGGACATTCTGTACGGCTCAAAGAAACAGCTATTCTGGTATACCGATCCTTATATGCGCGCATGTGTGAATATGGATCAGGGCGGCGCCATTGTGGACCTGAGACCCTATGCGGCAAAGCTCAGATGGGAGGTAGGTATTGGAACGCCTCATGTGCAGGATGCGTCCTATCCATTCCTGATCCAGGAAAAATACCGTGCCGGGTACTTCACCCATTACGCAGGCGAGGGTACAGTCAGGAGCGCAAAGCTTTCCTATAACGGCGAGGAAGTGGATCTTTGCCAGTGCCGGACTCATGCATCCTTCTCGGAGGAGAACGGAGTAAGAACGCTGACACTTGATCCGGTGGATATTGAATTCTATGATCTCACTCTGAAGCTGCAGACAAAGGTTATCTTTAAGGAGGGCTCCTCCGAGATTGAGATTCAGAGAGAGATTCTGGAGATGAGCAATCCCGACGCCGAGGTTACGCTGAACGAATACATGGTGGCCTGCTACGGCACAACGGAATATCCGGAGGACATGACGGGCATCACCCTTACTGTAACGGATGGTCCGGAGGAAAAGAAGATCGATTATGCTTATAAGTGCCGCGAGGCGTCTGTTTCCGGCGCAAGGAAGGCTGAGGCCGTGATCCCGGCCATTGAAACAAAGGTTTCCCTCCGTACCGATGCTGAGGACGGAGAGGCTTACATTCGGGAGGGCTATGCATTCTCCCCCATGTTTACACTGGGTTATACCAAGAAGATCAGGGAGAAGGAGGTAGCTTCAACATGGCTCAAGGTGGAAAAGGCAAATTAAATTACAGATGTCCCTCCTGTTTCCTGAGGGATCTGGATATTGATATGTTCTATGACAAGGACAAAAAGGAGTACTATTGCATCCGGTGCCAGTATACGGGAACCGAGGAGGATGTGCTGGAGAAAAATGAAATGATCCGCTTCCGCTACCGTGCGATGTACGACAGGATTACGGATTTCGACTAAAGGAGATAATGGCTTCCTGTTGTTGAAGTCTGCTCTCGCGAACTGCTCAAATGTTCGCGATCCGCAGACCTCAACCGGAAGCCTGTTCTTCACTTAGAATATCGTAACCGGACATGAATCGCACGATAGCGGGAGCGAAGGGAAGGCGTGCTTCTTCAGACATTCCCGCTGGGGAGCTTTCACGAAGCTTTCCGTTCGATTTCAGCGAAAATCGGCCTATTGTTTCGGTTGCAGTGTATGCAGCCCGCACCCTCCTTCGGAGTCTGGAACTCTGCCGGAAAAAAGCGTATGAACAAAATGGAATTTGATCAGGAAAGCATCGGGTTTTCGGCATGTTACCTCCGCGTATTGCGAACAGATACAGTATAACAAAAACAGGTGAGTGAAATGAGCGAATTTATCAAGGGCATGGATATCTCCACTCTGATCGAGGAGGAGGCATGCGGTGCAAAATATTATGATCACGGAGAAGAAGGCGACCTTCTGGAGATCCTCAGCCGGTACGGCGCAAACTATGTCCGGCTGCGGCTTTGGAACGACCCCTATGACGAGGAAGGAAACCCATACGGAGCAGGCACAAATGACCTTCCCAAGCTGCTTTCTCTGGCGAAACGGGCGAAGGACAGAGGCATGAAGATCCTGCTCGACTTTCATTACAGCGATTTCTGGGCAGATCCCGGAAAACAGAATGTCCCCAAAGCCTGGAGAGGCATGAACGAGGAACAGCTGGAGCAGGCTGTGTATGATTACACCGTGAAGGTGATGCGGGAAATGGAAAGCCATGGCGTGCTGCCGGATATGGTGCAGCCCGGAAACGAGATCACCAACGGACTCCTTTGGCCTTTGGGTAGGAAGCCGGCCTTTGATGCCATCGCCCGTTTTGTGAACGCCGGGATCCGCGGCGTCCGGGCAGTGAAGCCGGATACAGAGATCATGGTGCATCTGGATAACGGCGGCTTCAATGAAATGTACGTGGAGTGGTTCACGGAATTCATGAAGCGATGCGAACCCTTTGAGATCATCGGACACTCCTATTACCCCTTCTGGCATGGTTCACTGGAAGGCCTTTCGGCCAACATGGAAGACATGGCCAGGCGTTTTGGAAAGAAGATCATTGTGGCAGAGGTCTCCATGGGCTTTTCCATGGAAGATTACCGGCGGTATGAGGGCGGCGATGCATCCGAACTGATGGGTATGGCGACCCGGCCGGAGCTGGTGAAGGATCTGGCTTATCCCATGACGCCGAAGGGGCAGGCGGATTTTATGCAGGATGTCATGCAGAGGATCCGGGCAGTAGAAGGCGGCAGCGGTTTCTTTTACTGGGAACCCGGATGGATCCCGGTACCCGGCTGCGGCTGGGCTACAGAGGCAGCTCTTCGGTATACCGGAGAAAAAGGACCGGGAGGAAACGAATGGGCCAATCAGGCACTGTTTGATTATGAGGGCAACGCCCTGCCGGCACTGGAAGTCATCCGGGATTTTTGACGGGAATCGATCGTCCGGAGGGAGGCGAAGGAGAATGAAACGAGTTGCGCTTCTGATGGAAAGCTGGAAAAGGGCGTTTACCTATGCATGGCCCTCCGGCATCCTGAAAAAAATTAATGAGACCGGCGAGGATATAAGTCTGTATATTTTTAACGCCTCAGCGAACTGGAGTCAGGATACGGAATATAACCGGGGCGAGCATAATATTTTCCGGCTTCCCGACCTTACGGAATTTGACGGCATTCTGGTGGATCTGAACAATACGGCGGATCAGGGCGTTCTTCGGGAAACACTGGACAGGATCCGAAGCTCCGGCGTCCCGGCAGTGGCGCTGAATAACCGGTTCCCGGGTCTTTACAGCGTGGGCATCAATAATAAGCTGGCCATGCGGGAGATCCTGCAGCACCTTTGGGTCAGCCATGACTGCCGCCGATTCTGGTTCATTATGGGGCCGGAGGATAATTTTGAGAACCGGGAGAGGGAGAGTGCCATCCTGGATTTTCTGACAGAGAAGAAGATCCCCGGAGAAGATACCGCTTTTTATTATGAGGATTTTGATCATAATACAGGCGTGCATGGTTTCCGGCAGCTGTACGAGAGCCGGAATGCGCTTCCGGATGCCATCGTCTGCGCCAATGATAATATCGCTGTGGGCGTACTGTCAGAGGCGGAACGTCAGGGCAGGATAGCACCCGATGACTTTCTCATCACCGGGTTTGATGACCTGGATAAATCCCGGTATTATACTCCGCGGATCACAACCGTGAGCTTTACCCGGGAGGATGCAGGGTATGAGAGCATGTCGCTCCTCATGGATATCTGGAACGGATATCAGCCGGAGCAGGAAAGATTTACCAGGAGCCGGACCATCCTCTGGGAAAGCTGCGGATGCCGGATCCGGCATGCCAGCGATATGCGAAAGAAGATGAAGGAGAATATCCTCTGGAGTGCGGAGGAATCCTATTTTGAAGCGAATAAGCTGGCTCTTGAGTCCCGCATGATGCAGGCCGCAACCATACAGGAGCTGATGCAGGCCATTCCGGACAGCATCCCCTCCTTCCACTGCGACAGCATGCATCTGGTGGTGGATAAGAGCTTTTCCCTGCTGGACCGGGAAAGAGATGCCTTTGATTTTGAACGGCGTTCCCAGGAAATGGATGAAAGCCTTCTCCGTGATGCATGGCCGTCGGAGATGGACGTGATGCTGGCCTATGAAAACGGCAGGCTGAGGTCCGTTGGGGGCGGGCATGTTTCCGGCCTGTTTCCCTTCTTTAATACGGAGAAGAAGGGACAGACCTTCCTGTTCCTGCCGATCCATTTCCGGGGAAGATGCGTGGGATATCTGGCGGTCGAGAACGCGGTTTATTTGATGGAACATCAGTTCGTCTTTGCCGTGGTTCATGCCCTTTCCACAGGCATGGAACAGTTGTATAATAAGAGAAGGATGGCCAATCTGAATAAAGCGCTCAGCATCCTGTATAACCATGATTCCATGACCAGACTGTATAACCGGACGGGCTATGAGGAGTTTGCGGAACGGTTTTACCAGAAGCTGCTGGATGAATATTCCGGGGCCTCTGTCATCTATATGGATCTCGACCGGCTGAAGGAGATCAATGATTCCTGCGGGCATGAAGCAGGAGATTATGCGATCCTTTGTGTGGCGGATCTTTTGCGGCGCTTTACGACAGAGGATACCATGTGCTTCCGGCTGGGCGGAGATGAATTTCTGGTCCTTTCCCGGGAAACGGATGAGTCCGAGTTGAGAAGAAAGCTGGGACGTATCCGGGAAGAGCTGCTCATGATGCAGAAGGAAAAGAATATTCCCGTGGAATTCAGCGTCAGCGCCGGATATGTGATCGCCGGGCCGGAGGAAAGGGATGACCTGGAACGGCTGGTACAGGAGGCGGATGACCGGATGTACAGGCAGAAGATCAGCCGAAGGGTGAACCGGGGTGCATAATGCCTTTGATGACCGGCGGAGGTGAGGCTTCTATATGTGGCTGAGAAAGCATGCTTCAGGCGGCAGGATAAAGATGTGCACTGCATGAAGACCTGCATGAAATAATAAGCAAAGATATGTGTGAAACAGGCATGAGAGAAGAGGGAATGGTATGATGAACACGATGAGGATAAAGGAAATTCTGCAGGCAGGAGAAATAGATAATACCCTGCAGGCACTTTACGGTGCGGAGGCCTTGGAAGAGCAGAGAAAAAGGTACCTTGCGGCTGTCGTCGCCTTTGAAGAAACCTTTGGAGAGGGCCGGGAGGCAGAGATCTACAGCGCTCCGGGCCGGACCGAGGTGGGCGGAAATCATACGGACCATCAGCATGGAAATGTGTTGGCAGCTTCCATTACAGCGGATGCCATAGCGGTGGCCTCGCCCCGGACGGATGATATGATCCGGGTGCTTTCCGAGGGATATCCCATGATCGAGATCTCCCTTTCGACAGGAGAACCGGTTCCCGAAGAGGAGGGAACGACAGCGGCGCTGATCCGCGGCGTTGCGGCAGGCCTGAAACAGAAGGACCTTCGTGTGGGCGGCATGGATGCCTACGTGACCAGCGATGTGCTGGGGGGCTCCGGCCTTTCCTCCTCGGCGGCGTTTGAGACTCTCGTGGGAGATATTCTCTGGGGAATGTTTAATGAGGCCGAGTTGGATGCGGTGGAAATTGCGAAGATCGGGCAGTATGCGGAAAATGTTTATTTTGGAAAGCCCTGCGGCCTGATGGATCAGATGGCCTGTTCTGTAGGCGCTCTTTGCCAGATCGATTTTCTGGATCCGGAAAACCCGGTGATCCGGAAGGTGGAGCTGGATCTGGATCGGATGGGCTACAGTCTCTGCATTACCGATACGAAGGGAAGCCATGCGGATCTGACTGCGGATTATGCGGCCGTACCGGCGGAAATGAAAGCGGCGGCAGCGGTTTTTGGAAAAGAATATCTTCGGGATGTGCCGAAGGAGGAGCTTATGTCTGGACTGGGAAGGGTCCGGGAGGCATGCGGCGACCGGGCGGCGCTCAGGGCACTGCACTTCGTGGAAGAAAACGGACGGGCCGTGGCGGAAGCCGAGGCGATCAAAAAGGGTGATCTTGCCGGCTTCCTGCAGGTGTTCCGGGCATCGGCAAAATCCTCCTTCTGCTATCTGCAGAATGTGTATACCAACCATGATGTGACGCATCAGAATGTGTCGATCGCTCTTGCTGTCAGCGATATGGTGCTGGGAGATGACGGAGCGGCCAGGGTTCACGGCGGCGGTTTTGCCGGAACGATTCAGGCTTTTGTAAGGAAGGATGCTGTGGAACGGTACCGGGCGGCTATGGATGGGCTGTTTGGTGAGGGAGCCTGTCATGTGATGGGGATCCGTCCTGTTGGCGGCGTCCGGGTGATTTAGGTTTATGGGGCTTCCGGTGCCAAGGTCTCCTCTCGCGAACTCCTCAAATGTTCGCGATCCGG